>NZ_JBFODO010000013.1:0-401983 GCF_040908365.1 Aeromonas sp. R2-4 | reverse complement strand
GTAAGCGCGGCGACGTGTTGAGCTAACCCATACTAATTACCCGTGAGGCTTAACCATACAACACCCAAGAAGTGTTCTAAGGCTTGTAGCAAATAGAACGAACTACTCAAAATTCAGTGATAGTGACAAGCCAAGCGCAACATCACTACTCACGTCAGCTTTCTAGATTAAGAATTTGCCTGGCGGCCATAGCGCCGTGGAACCACCTGATCCCATGCCGAACTCAGAAGTGAAACGCGGTAGCGCCGATGGTAGTGTGGCATTCGCCATGCGAGAGTAGGACACTGCTAGGCACCCAATACAAGAAACCCCGCTCATCGAGCGGGGTTTTTTATTGCCTGCAATTCAGCACGTCACCGGATTATTAGACTTTCCCCTTCTTGTCATTCATTGATTACCCTTCTAAAGCCCCAAAACGACCTCTTTTTCTGTTCGATATTTGCTCACCAGTTCAATGTGTTGGATACAAAAAGTACAGAATGTGATGCCTCTACCTTTCTTGTGATGCCTGCTCTGGTTTAATTCTTCAGTCCACATGGATGGACCAAGGAATCACAATAATTTAAGGAATAGACCCATGTTCAAAAGAACAGTAACGATGATGCTGGCGGCGGGAACCCTGGTATTAGGCGGTTGCGCATCCAATGGTGGTGCAGAGCAGGCTGCGGCAGACAACAGCGACTTCGGTGGCAAGTCCATCTACCTGCGCGGGGAGATGAACGACTGGATGGCGACTGATGAAAGCAAGGTAGTCAAGGTGGCCGACAAGCTTTATATGGCCAAAGGCACCCTCAAGAAAGAGTGGGCCCCCTACAAGTTCAAGTTTGCTGATTCAGGCTGGAGCTGCGGTACCAACTTTGGCTATAAGAGCCCGAGTGATGGTGTTGCCGTGTTGGGTGGTGAGGCGGTGCCGGTCAACCCATGCTCCAAGTATGAGGACATGAAGTTCTCACCAGATGCTGATGGCGTCTACGAGTTCTATCTGAATATGGCGGGTGAAACACCGACCGTTTACGTCAAGAAGCCCTGATCTATCTCTGAGTGTTAAATCTCTCAGCAAATTAATCAGTTAAGTGCCCTGGCCTAGAAATCTGCTGGCCGGGGCATTTTTTTAGGTTAGAATCGGCGCCCTCATGGCATCAGGTGTACTAGATATTGTGCCATTAATTTTAGATGGCACCATTAGTTGTGTTTTATGCTGTTGTCATGATGTTGATGCATTCACATAAGGTTGATTGAAAATGGCTAAATCGAACCCGGTGCTGGAGAGTGAGCTTGGCTCCCGCCTTATCCCCATGCAGGAAACGTCCCTCGAGATCTGGGATAGCAAGTATCGCCTCAAGAGCAAGGATGGCACTCCCATCGACAGCTCTATCGATGAGACTTACCAGCGGGTAGCCCGTGCGCTGGCAGAGCAGGAGCTGGAACCGGAGGTCTGGTATGAGCCGTTCCTGTGGGCACTGCGCAATGGGGCCATTCCGGCGGGCCGCATCACCTCCAACGCCGGGGCGTTTGAGCACAAGCCTGCCACTTCAACCATCAACTGTACTGTTTCCGGTACCATCGAAGATTCGATGGACGATATCCTTGGCAAGGTGCACGAGGCCGGTCTGACCCTGAAAGCCGGTTGCGGCATCGGATATGACTTCTCGACCCTGCGCCCGCGCGGTGCCTTTGTCTCCGGTGCCGGTGCCTACACTTCCGGCCCGCTCTCCTTTATGGATATCTATGACAAGATGTGTTTCACCGTCTCGTCAGCCGGTGGCCGTCGCGGCGCCCAGATGGGCACCATAGATATCCGCCATCCCGATGTGATCGAGTTTATTCAGGCCAAGCGCGAAGATGGCCGCCTGCGACAGTTCAACCTCTCTCTGCTCATCACCGAAGATTTCGTCAAGGCGGTGAAAGAGGATGCCCCCTGGTCGCTGATCTTCCCCTACACCGCTAAAGAGGTGGAGCAGGATGGCATTGCGCTGGACGATCCCGCTCAGGTGCTATGGGCCGACTGGCCCAACAAGGAAGGGGTTGTATTCAACGAGTTGGGGCAGGTCGCTTGTAAGGTCTACAAGACCATGCCAGCCCGCAAGCTGTGGAATGTCATCATGACCTCCACCTATGACTATGCAGAGCCCGGCTTCATCCTGATCGACAAGGTCAACCAGATGAACAACAACTGGTTCTGTGAAGAGATCCGCGCGACCAACCCCTGTGGTGAGCAGCCGTTGCCGCCCTACGGTGCCTGTCTGCTGGGCTCGGTCAATCTGACCAAGTTTGTGCACGACCCTTTTACTGAAAACGCGGCATTCGATTGGCAGGCGTTTCGCAAGGTGGTGGCCATCTTTACTCGCATGCTCGACAACGTGGTGGAGATCAACCAACTGCCACTGGCCAAACAGCGCGAGGAGATCACAGCCAAGCGCCGTCACGGCATGGGTTTCCTGGGTCTTGGTTCGACCCTCACCATGCTGCAGATCAAGTACGGCTCTGCGGCATCCGTAGCCTTTACCGAGCAGGTATCCCTGGAGCTGGCGATGACCGGCTGGCAGGAGTCCCTGCGTCTTGCCAGGGAGAAGGGCCCAGCCCCCATCATGGAGCAGGAGTTCGAAGTGACCGGCAAGATGCTGCGTCTGCGCCCGGAAATGGCGGCTGATGGCATCAAGGTGGGTGACAAGGTGAAGGGCAAGGTGCTGCATGCGCGCTACAGCCGCTATATGCAGCAGGTTGCCGAAGTGGATCCTGCGCTGGTCGCCGAGCTGGCCGAAGTGGGTGGGCGTTTCACTCACCACAGCAGTATTGCGCCGACCGGCACCATCTCGCTGTCACTGGCCAACAACGCCAGCAACGGCATCGAGCCGAGCTTTGCCCACCACTACAGCCGCAACGTCATTAAGCCGGGCAAGAAGAGCAAGGAGAGCGTCGATGTCTACTCCTTCGAGCTGCTGGCCTATCGCGAGCTGGTGAATCCGGCGGCCATGCCCTATGTCGATGATGAGGCGAGCCGTCTGCCGGACTACTTCATTACTGCTGATGACATCACCCCGGCGCAGCATGTGGACATTCAGGCGGCGGCCCAGCGCTGGATTGACTCCTCCATCTCCAAGACTGCCAACGTGCCAACCGATTTCCCGTTCGAGCAGTTCAAGGACATCTACATGTATGCCTCGGACTCTGGACTCAAGGGCTGCACCACCTTCCGCTTCAATCCGGAGGCTTTCCAGGGCGTGCTGGTGAAGGAGAAGGATCTGGAGAACACCCTGTACGATTTCACCCTAGAGGATGGCTCCGTCATCTCCGTCAAGGGGAACGAAGAGATCGAATACGATGGTGAGCTGCATACGGCCGCCAACCTCTACGACGCCTTGAAAGAAGGCTATTACGGTAAATTCTGAGAACGACATTATGGTCAAGAAGATCGACAAAAAAATCGTCGCCTACAAGGTGCGTACCAAGGATGAGCCGCAAGAAGATCTCTCTGCGCAGGATGACGTGGTGCACATGCACGAAACCGTGTTGCGTCCAGAGCGACTGATGGGCACCACCTACAAGCTGAAGACGCCGGAGCATGTCTCCGAGCACTCGCTGTTCATCACCATCAACGACATCATTCTCAACGAGGGCACGGTTCACGAAACTCGCCGTCCGTTCGAGATTTTCATCAACTCCAAGAGCCTGGAGCACTATCAGTGGATCGTGGCGCTGACCCGCATCATCTCGGCGGTATTCCGCAAGGGTGGGGATGTCACCTTCCTGGTGGAGGAGCTGCGTTCCGTATTCGATCCCAAGGGCGGCTACTGGAACAAGGGCAAGTATGTGCCGTCGCTGATCGCCGAAATTGGCAACGTGATCGAGAGCCATCTCACCGAGATAGGCATGCTCAAGGCGCCGGGGTTGGACGAGCATCAGCAGGCATTTCTGGCCGAGAAGCAGGCCGAGTTGAAAGCCGCTCAGGAGGCTGAAGAGCAGCAGGCGAGCAGTGGTTTTCCGGCCAATGCCGCGCTCTGCTACAAGTGCCACACCAAGGCGCTGGTGCTGAAGGATGGCTGCATGACCTGCCTCAACTGTGGCGACTCCAAGTGCGGCTGACAGACATGCCCAAGTAGTTGAACGATAGAAAAAAGACCGGCCACAGTGCCGGTCTTTTTGTTGCTGTTTTTATGCGCAATCAAATCAGGCGGCCAAGTGATTTGTTGCGCGATAGTAAAATCGGGCGTAGCGTTGAGGGTAATAAAACTGTCACGGCCGTGTGGTTTCAATGACATCTGAGATTCACACACGTGGCCCTTCAGTGCCAAGGAGGATGCTTATGGACAATACGGACCGAAAGCTGTTTATCCTGGATACCAACGTTCTGCTTCACGAACCCCTCGCTATCTACTCCTTCAAAGAGCACGACGTGCTCATCCCCATGACGGTGCTGGAAGAGCTCGATAACATCAAGGATCGCAACAAGGATGTCAGCCGCGACGCGCGGGTGGCCATTCGTGCGCTGGAAGATGTGTTCCGCGATGCAACCCCGGATCAGATCACCCAGGGCGTGCCGCTGGCTGGCGAAGCGAGCGGCAATATCTGCATCTTCAGCGATCACCATCTGCCGCAGGATGCCGAGGTCTTTACCGACAAGGAGGCCGACAACCGCATCATCAACGCGGCCCTCTATCTGCAAAAGCATGAGTTGAAGCGTCAGGTGGTGCTGGTCACCAAAGACATCAACATGCGCCTCAAGGCCAAGGGGGCCGGGCTTGCTCACGTTGAAGATTACCGCAGCGACCAGCTGATCGACGATATCCGCCTGCTGGCCAAGGGTTTTCAGGTGGTGCCCGGCAGCTTCTGGGAGCGCGTCGGCGAGTGCGAGAGCGAGACCCATGGCCGCGACACCATCCATGTGATCGATGCCAATCTGCTGGAGGGGGTTCACGTAAACCAGTATCTGGTGGATGAGGAGAATTTCTTCGCCGCCCGGGTGCTCAGCCACGATGGCTGCAAGATCCGCATCAAGGATCTGGGCCGCGAGCGACTGATGTCTCGCAAGGCGTGGGGTGTACACCCCAAGAATGTCTATCAGGGGATGGCGCTGGATGCACTGCTCGATCCGCACATCGATCTGGTGATCCTGACCGGCCCGGCCGGTTGCGGCAAAACCTTGCTGGCCATGGCTGCTGCGCTGGAGTTGGTGATTGAGAAGGGCATTTACGAGAAGGTGATCGTCACCCGGAATACCCCGGAAATTGCCGAGAGCATCGGCTTCCTGCCCGGCACCGAAGAGGAGAAGATGATGCCCTGGTTGGCGGCGGTGACCGACACCCTGGAGGTGCTGCACAAGCAGGACGAGAACATGAGTGGCTCGCTCAGCTACATCATGGAGAAGGCCAATATCCAGTTCAAATCGGTCAACTTCATGCGCGGGCGCAGCATCCAGAACACCTTCGTGCTGCTGGATGAGTGCCAGAACCTGACCGCTTCCCAGATCAAGACCATCATCACCCGCTGCGGCGAAGGCACCAAGATCGTCTGCTCCGGTAACCTGGCCCAGATCGACTCCAACTACCTGAGTCCGGTGACCTCGGGTCTCACCTACATAGTCGAGCGTTTCAAGGATTTTGACGGCAGTGCCAACATCTTCCTCAATGGCGTGGTGCGCAGCCGACTGGCTTCATTCGCCGAGGAAAACCTCTGATTAAACTGAATATTTCCAGATACAAAGGGAGGCCAATCGGCCTCCCTTTTTGATCATGGCGCAGTCTTTACTCCCAAGGGCTATTGGCCAAGGTAGCGCAGCAGCCCCGGGTGGTCGCTATTTTGCAGAATATCCGGCTTGCCTTGCAGGGCGATGCGGCCCTCGTCGACAAAGAGCACCTGATCGGCAATCAGCTGGGCATCTTCCGGATTGTGGGAGACCATCAGTACGGTAATGCCCTGTTCGCAGGCGAGGCGCACCACTTCGGCCAGCATCTCGCGGCGCAGGGCGGGATCGAGGGCAGAGAAGGGCTCATCCAGCAGCAGCAGCGGTTTGCCCCGCACCAGCGCACGGGCCAGCCCGACCCGCTGCTGCTGGCCGCCGGAGAGCTGCTCCGGCAGACGGTTTAGCATCTCGCCAAGACCAACCCGCTCGGCTGCATCGATCACCTGTGCCCGTTGGGCGGCACTCAGGCGCAGACCCGGGTGCAAGCCGATGGCGATATTGTCGAACACCGACAGGTGGAGGAACAGGTTGTGATCCTGAAACAGGGTGGTGACTGGTCGCTCGGCCGGGCCCAGCGGCAGCAGATCTTCGCCATCGAAGCTGAGGCTGCCTGACTCCACCGGCACGAAACCGGCGATCATCCCGAGCAGGGTCGACTTGCCTGCGCCGCTTGGGCCAATCAGCGCGGTGATCTCCCCCTTGGGCAGCTTCGCGCTGAAGCTGACGCGCCAGTCGGGGTAGCTGGTCACCAGCGTATCAATGTTCAGCATGTTTTCCTCCTCAAAGGGTCCGTTCCACCAGCCGGAACAGCCGCAGAAACGCTGGCACAGGGGCGCAAGGCGTTTAGTATCTCAATGTTGCTCGCCATTTTTTCCTCCAAGTCCCCGTTCCACCAGCCAGAACAGGGAGAAACAAAGCGTAAGCAGCAGCAGAGCGGTGGCGGCCGCCTCGGTCAGCCGGTAACTGCCAAGCTGCTGGTAGAGCAGCCAGGGCAGGGTGGTGAGCTCCTGACTGCCAAACATGGCGATGGCGCCGAGATCCCCCAGCGAGAGGATCATCGACAATGCCATCGCCAGTGCCAGCGGGCGGCGCAGCAGTGGCCACTCCACCAGTCGCAGGCGATGCAGGCCGCGTACCCCCAGGCTATCCGCCAGCCGGTCGTATTGGCGCACCACCAGCTGCATGGGGGCGGAGAGGGTGCGCAGCACGTAGGGTAGCGCCATCAGGGCGTTGACCAGCACCACCAGCCAGGGGCCGAGGGCGAACACATCGGCGAACGGCATAAACAGGATGAAGAGACCGGTAGAGAGCACCACAGCCGGGATCATCAGGATCACCGAGCCGCTGGCCTCCCACAGGGCCGCAGCGCGCCGCTGGCGGGTGCGCACCTTGAGGTGACGGCTGGTGAGCAACAGGCCGCTGCCAAGCAGGGTGGCAAGGGTGCCCGCCGCCAGCGCAATCAACAGCGACTGGCCGCTCGCCTGCCACAGCTTGCTGGAAGTGAGCGCGGTGAGCAGGCCGGGGTGAAGGCCCGCCACCACGATGGCCAGCAGCGGTGGCAGAAAGATGGCGAGCCCGATGCTGAGCGAGAGGAGATCCACCACGGCCGAGCCTGGCTGATGGCGATCCGGCCGCAGGCAGGGACGACGGGGTGTCACCCTGCTGGCTGGGGTACTCTGCAGCTTGTGCTGCAGGGCGAGCAGGGCGGCGGTCAGGATCAGCTGCACCAGCGCCAATCCGCCCGCGGTGGCGAGATCGAAGTCAAAGCGCAGCGCCTGATAGACAGCCACCTCCAGCGTGGTGGATTTCGGCCCGCCCCCCAGCGCCAGCACGGTTGTGAAGCTGGTGAAGCAGAGCATAAAGATTAGGCTGGCCAGTCCCGGCAATATGCCGCGAATAAGCGGCCACTCCAGCAGCCGGAAGATATGGGATGAGCGCATGCCGAGCTGGCTGGCAAGGCGCCAGCTCGATTCGGGAATGCTCTCTATGCTCTGCAGCATCAGGCGTGCCGCCAGCGGCATATTGAAGAAGACGTGGGCCAGCAGGATACCAAACAGACCGTAGAGGTAGTTGCCGGGCTCCAGCCCCAATGAGCGCAACAGTTGCGGCAGCCACCCCTGTTTGCCGTGTACCGCTACTATGCCGAAGATGGCGATGATGACCGGCAGTACCAGCGAGAGACCAAATAGCTTGATCAGCAGGGTTCGGCCAAGGAATCGCCGCCGCGCCAGCGCGCGGGCCACCGGAATGGCCAGCCCGAGACTGAGCAGGGTGGAGAGCAGTGCCTGCCCCAGACTGAAGCCCAGCACATGGCGCAGATAAGGATCTGCGAGCAGGGTGCGGGGTGCCAGCGAACCGGCCTGCCACAGCAGGGCTGCGAGCGGCCCGAGGGATAACAGCAGGATCAACAGGGTGGCGGCACTGCCCGGCAACCACCAGAGGGGACGAGCCTGTGGTTTCAGATAACGGTTCACTGGGTGACGGCTTGCAGCCACTCGCGGATCCACCCTTTGCGATTGGCGGCCACCTCATCGCTGCTGAAGGCGAGCGGCTTGGCTACGGTGATCATCTGCTCGAAGCCCTTGGGCAGCGGTGTGTCGATAACGGGATACATCCAGTTGCCGGTCGGGATCTCGTTCTGGAAGGCGGGGCTCACCATAAATTGCAGGAACTGGTCAGCCAGCTTCTCCTGTTTGGCGCTCTTCAGCTTGGCAGCCACTTCTACCTGACGGTAGTGACCCTCTTCGAAGGCGGCAGCCTGATACTGGGGCTTGTTCTCGGCAATCAGGTGATAGGCCGGAGAGGTGGTGTAGGAGAGCACCATGTCCGCTTCGCCATCGAGGAACATGCCATAAGCCTCTGACCACCCCTTGGTGACGGTGACCGTTTTTTTGGCAAGCTCGGCCCAGGCGGCAGGCGCCTTGTCGCCGTAGACAGACTTCATCCACAGCATCAGCCCCTGCCCCGGGGTGGAGGTGCGGGGATCCTGATAGATCACCTTGAGGTCGGGACGCTCCACCAGCTCTTTCAGGCTCTTGGGTGGTTGCTTGAGTTTGTCCTTGTCATAAACAAAGGCAAAGTAGCCGTAGTCGTAGGGGACGAAGGTGTCATCCTGCCAGCCACCCGGCACCTTGATGCCATCCAGCTTGGCGGGATGGGGGGCGAACAGGCCGCTCTGTTTGGCTTCGCTGATGAGGGCATCGTCAAGCCCCAGCACCAGATCGGCCTTGCTGTGGTTGCCCTCCAGCCGCAGCCGGTTGAGGATGGCGACCCCATCTTCGAGGGGAACCAGATTGAGGGTGCAGTCGCACTCTTTCTCGAAGGCCTGTTTGATCTTGGGCCCCGGCCCCCATTCTGCAGTGAAGGAGCTGTAGGTGTAGACGGTGAGGGTGTCGGCGGCGAACACATTGGCCGACAGCAGGCCGGTGGTGACCAGCAGCAGGGTCTTCATGGGTGGCACTCCCTATTACTTGTTAATAACGAGGTGCCAGCGGGTGAGGGCGCAAAAAATGAGCGCCATGCCTCAAATTCCTCCGCCAGCATTATCTGGATCAGGTACACGGGTATAATCTCAGCGGTAAACCGCACCCCGTTTGAGAAACGAACCGCATTGTATTAACGTTCTTTTGGGTAGACCAGCACAATTGTGCAATACCCATGAGATGACGCCCACCCAACAGAGGATGTTCGCGTGCTTACCAATACCAAGGAAAGGCGTGCCTTTGCGCGCATGGTCATCAATGCTCCGGTCACCGTCTATCAGCAGCAGCTGGTGCTGGAGGGGATCTGCCGGGATCTCAGTGCTAACGGCATGGGGATTGCGGTCTCTGAACACCAGCTCGACATCAATCAGCCCATCCGGATCAGTCTTGCCACCAACAACAATCTGTTGCCTCCCTTTGAAGCCCATGCCCGTATTATCCGGGTGCTGGAGGAGGAGAGCGGGTTGCTGCTGGCGGTAGAGTTTCTGCCTCAGGGTTAATCCTCTCTCCCCATCGGCAGAGGGAGGGGATTAGCCCTTCTCCTGAACCGGCTGCACACTCAACTGCTTGCTATCGACCAGCGTTTTGCTGGTCGATGCTATTTGGCCCGCAGGCAAGGTGGCTGGACCGGTAGGTTCGAGCAGCAGGTAGTTCTGCCCCTGCCAGTTGAGGGTCACATCTCCCGGCTTGGCGGGCAGGTCAACGGCCAGCAGGGCATGGCCGGGGACGAACACCATGGCCTGTTTCAGTTCGGGAAAGAGCTGGGCCAGCATGGCGGCCATCAGGGTTACCTTGCTGTCGCAATCACCCCGGTTCTGCTCCAGCACCTGACGGGGCGGGAGAAAGCCCTTGCCCTGCCTGCCGTTCAGGCTGTCGAGCTGCTGATAGGGGATGCTCTGGATAAAGGTGAGCATGTGGGCCACGGTCTTCTGGCGCGCTTCCGTTTCGGTGCTGCCCTGCTGCTTGAGTTGATCCGCCAGCGGCGCCAGCCCGCTGCGACTCTCCAGCGCGATGCGCACATGATCCTGCTTCACCGCCAGTTGCCCGTCCGGGGTGTTGAAGTACTGGAAGTAGTGTTTGGTCAGCCAGGCCTGCTCCTCTTTGCTCCGCTTGGACTGCAGAAAGGCCATCGCCTCGCGCGCCTTGTCCTGATTGCGGCTTTTCAGATGCAGCTCCAGCGAGGGACGGGCGAGGGTGAACTGCACCTCGGGGTAGTTCTGGCGCACCTCCCGCAGCAACACCTGCAACACCTCCTCCTGCATTCTGGCCGGGCGATAGGCGATAAGGGGCGGCAACTTGCCCTGTTCGAGCCGGTAGGTGAGCTGCTGGGGTTTGCCTTCGCTATCTTGCCAGCCGACGCTGATCTGGCCGAGGCTGTTGTTGAAGCTGGTTTGGCTGGCCCCCGCAGGCAGGGCAAGCAGCAGGGCACAGAGCAGAGGAATTGCCGTCGGTCTCTTCATCATCCTTTCCTGTAGCACGGGCCAGTTCCGGTGGCCCAAAGTGGGAAGCGTCGCGGACAGTAAAACAGGGAGCCGAAGCTCCCTGTTGATTCTACTCGTTTTTTTGCAACTGGCGCGTTAAATCCAGCTCGGCTGCTTCGCCTCAAAGGCGCTGATGGCGGCCTCGTGCTGCAGGGTCAGACCGATGGCATCCAAGCCGTTGAGCAGGCAGTAACGGCGGAACTCGTCGATCTCGAAACCGAAGCTGAGCTCACCTGCGCGCACCTGATTGGCTTCCAGATCCACCTCGATCTCGATGCCCGGCTTGGCGGCGACCAGCTGGAACAGGGCGTCAACCTCCTCCTCCTTCAGGCGCACCGGCACCATGCCATTGTTGATGGCGTTGCCGTAGAAGATGTCGGCAAAGCTCGGGGCAATGATGGTCTTGAAGCCGTAGTCCGCCAGCGCCCAGGGGGCGTGCTCGCGACTAGACCCGCAGCCGAAGTTCTCGCGGGCCAGCAGAATGCTGGCACCGGCGAATTGCGGCTGGTTCAGTACAAACTCGGGGTTGGGCTGTTGGCCGGCATCGTCCAGAAAGCGCCAGTCGTGGAACAGGTGCTTGCCAAAACCGATGCGGTTTACTTTTTGCAAAAATTGTTTGGGAATGATGGCGTCGGTGTCGACGTTGGCGCTGTCGAGGGGGACGACGATCCCTTTATGCTGTTTGAATCCTGTCATCGCTCTTTCCTCTTACAGTGCGCGAATGTCGGCGAAGCGGCCGGTGACGGCGGCAGCGGCGGCCATGGCCGGGCTGACCAGATGGGTGCGGCCTGCGCGACCCTGACGCCCTTCGAAGTTGCGGTTGCTGGTGGAGGCGCAGCGCTCCCCCGGTTGCAGCCGATCGTTGTTCATCGCCAGACACATGGAGCAGCCCGGCAGGCGCCACTCAAAGCCGGCCTCGATGAAGATCTTGTCCAGCCCCTCGGCTTCGGCCTGCGCCTTCACCTGCTCGGAGCCCGGCACCACCAGCGCCTGCACGCCAGCGGCTACCTTGCGACCGCGCGCGATGGCGGCGGCAGCGCGCAGATCCTCAATGCGGCTGTTGGTGCACGACCCGATAAACACCTTGTCGATGGCAACGTCTGAGAGCTTCTGGCCCGGTTGCAAATCCATGTAGGCGAGCGCCTTGCGGGCGGACTGCTGCTCCATCAGATCGCTGAAGGATTCCGGTGCCGGAATCGGATCATTGACGGCAATCACCTGGCCCGGGTTGGTCCCCCAGGTGACCTGCGGGGCGATATCGGCGGCATCCAGCACTACTTCGGCATCGAAACGGGCTCCTTCATCGCTCTTGAGGCTCTGCCAGTAGGCGATGGCCTGCTCCAGCGCCTCGCCTTTGGGGGCGAACTCCTTGCCACGGATGTAGTCGATGGTGGTCTGGTCGGGGGCAATCATCCCCGCCTTGGCACCCAGCTCGATGGCCATGTTGCACACCGTCATCCGCCCTTCCATTGAGAGGCCCGCAATGGCCTCGCCAGCGAATTCCACCACGTAGCCGGTACCACCGGCATGGCCAACCTGACCGATGATGGCCAGCACTACGTCCTTGGCACTGATACCCTCGGCCAGCTTGCCGTTGACCGAAATGCGCATGGTCCTGGCGCGACCCTGTTTCAGGGTCTGGGTCGCCATCACATGTTCCACTTCGGAAGTGCCGATGCCGAACGCCAGTGAGCCGAAGGCGCCGTGGGTGGCGGTGTGAGAGTCGCCGCAGACGATGGTGGTGCCGGGCAAGGTGATGCCGAGCTCGGGGCCCATCACATGGACGATCCCCTGATATTTGTGGTTGAGATCGTAGAGACGAACCCCGAACTCCTTGCAGTTTTCGGCGAGCGTCTCCATCTGGATGCGGGCCATCTCGCCGGAGGCGGCGATGTCCTTGGTGGTGGTGGAGACGTTGTGATCCATGGTAGCCCAAGTCAGATCCGGGCGGCGCAGCTGGCGGTTCATGGCGCGCAGGCCGTCGAATGCCTGTGGGCTGGTCACTTCATGCACCAGATGGCGGTCGATGTAGATGAGGGGGGTCTCCCCTTCCACTTCCCGTACCACGTGGGCGTCGAATACTTTCTGATAGAGGGTCTTGGCCATTGCTTCTCTCTTCCTTGTTCTCTGTTATGCGGCTCAGATCCGGGCGGCGATCTGGCTACCCATCTCGGACGTGCTCTGCACCGGGTGGCGGGCGCTGGCCTGATGCAGGTCGGCGGTGAAGTAACCCTCGGCCAGGGTCTGGGCCACGGCCTGCTCGATGGCCTGGGCGGCAGCTTCCATCCCTAAGCTGTAACGCAGCATCAGGGCGGCGGAGAGGATCTGGGCGATGGGGTTGGCAATCCCTTTGCCGGCGATATCCGGGGCCGAACCACCGGCCGGTTCGAACAGGCCGAAACCTGATTCGTTGAGGCTGGCGGAGGGGAGTAGTCCCATGGAGCCGGTGATCATGGCGCACTCGTCGGAGAGGATGTCACCGAACAGGTTGGAGCAGAGCAGCACATCGAACTGGGACGGATCCTTGATGAGCTGCATGGTGGCGTTATCGATGTACATATGGTTGAGGGTTACGTCCGGATAGGACTTGGCGACTTGCGTCACCACCTCGCGCCACAGAATGGAAGAGGCGAGTACGTTGGCCTTGTCGATGGAGGTGACCTTGCCACGGCGCACGTGAGCCGACTCAAAGGCAATCTTGGCGATGCGCTCAATCTCGAAGCGATGGTACACCTCGGTGTCGAATGCCTTCTCGTTCGCCCCCTCTCCCTCACGCCCCTTGGGCTGGCCGAAGTAGATGCCGCCGGTCAGCTCGCGCACGCAGGCGATGTCAAAACCGCGATCGGAGATGTCGGCGCGCAGCGGGGAGAACTGCTCGAGGCCGGTGTAGATACGGGCCGGACGCAGGTTGCAGAACAGCTTGAAGTGGGCGCGCAGGGGCAGCAGGGCGCCACGTTCCGGTTGATCGTTGGGGGGCAGATGTTCCCATTTCGGGCCGCCCACCGAGCCAAACAGCACGGCATCGGCTGCTTCACAACCTTTGATGGTGCTTTGCGGCAGCGGGGTGCCGTGGTTGTCGATAGCGATGCCGCCCACGTCGTGGTGATCATACTCGAAGGCGAGGCCGAACCGGGCCTGCACCTTCTCCAGCACCTTGATGGCCTCGGCCATCACTTCAGGGCCAATGCCGTCACCCGGCAATACTGCGATCCGATAACTGCTCATACACTCTCCATCCTGATATTGTCTTTGAGATCCCTCTGTCCGGTTTTCGCTAATCTGCGCGCGGTTCCCGGTTCAGACGTTCCCCGTCCCGATGTTGTCATTCCATGCCGTCTGTGTGGCTGCGAGTCCTGCTCAGACGGTTTCTGATTTGATGCTGTTATTGCGTTCCATCTGCTCGGCTACCTGATCGGCGCGCCAGATGCTGTTGATCACATGGAGCAGGGCATGGGCCGAGGATTCGATGATGTCGGTAGCCAGCCCCATGCCGTGGAATTTGCGCCCCTTGTACTCGGCGACGATATCGACCTGACCGAGGGCATCTTCCCCTTCGCCCTTGCTCTTGAGGGCATATTTGTCGATGCGGATCTCATAGCCGGTGATGCGGTTGATGCACTGGTAGACCGCATCCACCGGGCCATTGCCGGTGGCCGCTTCACAGATCAGATCCTGTCCCACCTTCAATTTGACCGAGGCGGTGGCCAGCACCGAGCTGCCGCTCTGGACCCCGAGGTACTCCAGCTTGAAGTGCTCCGGCTCTTCGTGGATCTGGCTGAAGAAGGCCAGCGCTTCGAGGTCGTAGTCGAATACCTGCCCCTTCTTGTCGGCCAGGGTCAGGAACTTGCCGTAGAGGTGGTCGAGGTCGTAGCTGCTCTCGGCGTAACCCATGGACTCCATCCGGTGCTTGATAACGTGGCGGCCGGAGCGGGAGGTCATGTTGAGGTTGTTCTGGGTCAGGCCGATGCTCTCGGGAGTGATGATTTCGTAGGTATTTTTCGCCTTGAGCACCCCATCCTGATGGATGCCGGAGCTGTGGGAGAAAGCGTTGGCCCCGACGATCGCCTTGTTGGGCTGCACCGGCATGTTGCAGAGCTGGCTGACGAGGGTGCTGGTGCGATGAATTTCGCTGTGGCGGATATTGGTTTGTACCCCGAGCAGGTCGGCGCGGGTTTTGAGGATCATCGCCACCTCTTCCAGCGAGCAGTTGCCCGCCCGTTCGCCGATGCCGTTGATGGTGCACTCGATCTGGCGTGCCCCCATCTGCACCGCGCCGATGGAGTTAGCCACCGAGAGCCCCAGATCGTCGTGGCAGTGGACCGAGATGATGGCCTTGTCGATGTTGGGCACCCGGTTGAACAGGGTGTGGATGATGCCGGAGAACTCGGTCGGTACCGTATAGCCCACGGTATCCGGGATATTGATGGTGCGGGCCCCCGCCTTGATGGCGGCCTCCACCATGCGGCAGAGATTATCGATCGGCGTGCGGCCCGCATCCTCGCAAGAGAACTCCACATCATCGGTGTAGCGCAGGGCGTGCTTGATGGCGCCGACCCCCATCTCCAGCACATCCTCGAAGCTCTTTTTCAGCTTGCTCTCCACATGGATGGAGGAGGTGGAGATGAAGGTATGGATGCGAAACGCCTCGGCGACCCGCAAGGCTTCGCCTGCGGCGTCGATATCCTTGGGCAGGGCGCGGGCGAGGGCGCAGACCCGGCTGTTCTTGATGTGGCGGGCGATGGTCTGCACCGATTGAAAATCGCCGGGAGAAGAGACCGGGAAGCCCACCTCCATGACGTCGACACCGAGCCGTTCCAGTGCCTGGGCGATCTGCAGCTTCTCCTTGACTGTCAAACTGGCCGCCAGGGCCTGCTCACCATCACGCAAGGTGGTGTCGAATATGATGACCCGATCTGACATGTGACTTCCCTCTTCCTAAGTTCGGTAACGTGCATCCTGCGGCGGCATAAAAAAACCCGTGCAGGGTGCACGGGTTTTTGTAAATTCCGGCTATGCCTTAGCCCGGCTACAAGGATCCCGCGCGAGTTAACGCGATTAGGGAGATTAGTAGCGGGGTGGCGATACGCATGACGTTGTTATTCCTTCCAGTCGATAACGCTTTTACCAATATCGAGATTTTTATGCTGTGTCAACACGGAAGGTCAGGGGCAATCTGCTGACGTATTTAATCGGATTGTAAAGGATTGCAAATTTCCTTGTCCCATATTCGGCCCATGACCGATTATCTGGTCATTCCTGCTGTGCTCTATTCTCTGCACAACCAGATCGACTTATCAGCATTGGCTGAATTATCTGAGGTGTTAAATGGAAAAACGTAGACCTGGTCGTCCGGTCGGACGTTCTGACATTCGTGACAAGTTGCTTGCTGCCGCCCGTGAGCGTTTTCTCAATACTCCCTATAGCAAGGTGACTACACGCGAAATCGCGGAGCTTGCTGGCTCCAATCTGGCAATGATCCACTACTACTTCGGCAGTAAAGAGGGTCTTTACAAAGCGGTGTTGGGCGATGTCGCCGAGCCCCTCGACCATGCCTGGCAAGATGAACACAGCAATCACAGCCTCAACGAGCTGCTCAACACCTACTATCAGGTGATGGCGCCCAACAGCGAGCTGACCTCTGCCATCTCCAGCGCATTGTCGACCGAGAAAAGCCCGGGCCGGGATTTTGTGCTGAACCGCCTGCTGGAGCGTCAGCTGCCGCAGTTCGATGCCCTGCTGGAAACCATGAAGTCTAACGGCGAGCTGGGTGACAACCTGGATCCCGACATGCTGAAGATCTCCTTCCTCAGCATGATGTGGCAGCCGTTCGTGATGAAAGATCTCTACGAGCAGGTGTTTGGCCTGAAAGTGGATGAGCACTTCATGGCCCGTCTGGCGGACCACAACTGCCGTCTGATGGAGACCGGTCTGCGCGGCAGCCACTGATTTTGCCGCAACATCGAGATTAAAAGGGGCCATTCGGCCCTTTTTTCATAAATCTGTTATCCCTTGTTCAACGTAACGTCATCCCGCTTTCTTACTCTGCAAGCAGAATTCAGGGAAGGAGGGGATATGAACAAGATCCAGCAATGGGACCTGCAGGTGTGCCGGGTCTGCCTGCTTCACGGCTACAACCGGCAGCAGGCGAGGGTGAGTCGTCTCATTTCCCGCACCGGCGATGGCCCGCTTTACGCTGTGCTGGCCGCCCTGCTCTGGTGGCAGGGGGAGGCAGAGCGGGAGCTGGTGCGACTGGCGCTGCTTGCCTTCGCCATCGAACTGCCCCTCTATCTGCTGCTGAAAAACAGCCTGAAACGGCAACGGCCGGTCGGCTTGCCAGTCTTTATCACTCCTTCCGATCGCTACAGCCTCCCTTCCGGCCACACCGCCGCCGCTTTTCTGATGGCCACCATTTTAGCCACCGGCTTTCCGCTCTGGGCACCCTTGTTGTTTGGCTGGGCGGCGCTGGTGGGAGCATCCCGGTTGCTGCTCGGGGTACACTACCTGAGTGATCTGGTGGCCGGTGCCCTGCTGGGTGGCGGTTGCGCCGTGCTGGCGCTCGGCTGGAGCCACTCATGAGGATACTGTTTGGGGTGCAAGGCACCGGCAACGGTCATATCAGTCGCAGTCGCACCCTGGCCCGAGCGCTGCGCACGGCAGGGGTCGAGGTGGATTATCTCTTCAGCGGTCGCCCCGCAGACCGCTACTTCGACATGGAGGAGTTTGGCGCCTACCGCGCCTTTCCCGGCCTCACTTTTGTCAGCCACGAGGGGCGAGTTTCTCCTTGGCGCACCCTGCAAGCCGCCTCGCCGCTCACCTTCTGGCGGGATCTGCGGTCTCTCGATTGCAGCGAATACGATCTGGTGGTGAGCGATTTTGAGCCGCTGACCGCCCACGCTGCCCGCCGCTATGGCAAGCCGAGCCTCACCGTCAGTCATCAGGCCAGCTTCAACTGGCCCATCCCGCGTTGGGGGGAGGATGGGGTCAGCCGCCAGCTGATGCGCCACTTTGCTCCTGTGGATCAGCCGCTCGGGCTGCACTGGTTTCACTTCGGTCACCCCTTGTTGCCGCCGGTGATCGACCCTATCGCCGCTGCGCCGGATAACGGCGAGATCCTGGTCTATCTGCCGTTCGAGCAGACCGAGGCGATCGCCGCCCTGTTGTCGCGATTTGGTCAGCAACGCTTCGTCTGCTTTCACCCCGCCATTCGCACCCCCAGCCAATGGCGCAACCTGCGCTTCGAGCCGCCGTCGCGGCACGGGTTTATCGCCGTACTGGCCGGTTGTCGCGGCGTGATATCCAACGCGGGTTTCGAGCTGGCTTCCGAGGCGCTCACCCTCGGCAAGAAGCTGTTGGTCAAGCCCCTCGGCGGCCAGTTCGAGCAGCTGACCAATGGCAAGACTCTAGAGATGATGGGGCTGGCAACTCTGATGGATGTGCTCGATGCCAATCTGGTGCGCACCTGGCTCGACATCGCCTCGCCCGGGGCGGTCTGTTACCCCGATGTAGCGGGGGAGCTGGCCCGCTGGCTGGCGGCGGGCGCTGACGAGAGCGTGGCCTCTCTGTCGCGGCGGCTCTGGGCTCGCACTCTGTTTCCGGAGGAGGTGAGTGATAGCCTGAGCGAGCTGGATGGGGGCGACTGTTTATCCAGTTGCTGGTTATCGCAAGTGAGCGTTGTTGACTAGACTGAAAGGCGATCCCACCAAGGAGAGGACGGAGCAAATGCGCTTTACCAATGAAAACGGAGAAGTCATGAACCTGGCTGATAATCTCACCCTGCACGAGTTGCTCGATATGGGTGTCAGCATCTCGGTCAGTGAAGAGACCGATCCGGATCAGCAGATCTGGCTGGCGGAGCCGGATCAGGAGAACTGAGTCATCATTCGGCATCAAGCCTACCGCTGAGCGGTGGGCTTTTTTGTGGCTGTTTTTCCCCTCTGCGGAATGATCCGCTGGCCATTCCCCGACTTCCTTCCTTTTTGTCTCATGGTCGCTACGGCAAGTCATTGAATGTTAATAGCCGGTTGAAATGTATGACTGTTCTGGTCAGATAAAGCCGTGGACAAGCGTTATGAAGCGGGTTAAGTTGGTTTTTCACCCTATTTTCGGGTGAATGACGGAAAAATCCTTTTTTTCTACTGTCGACGGGGCTGAATTGGGCCGATCTGCATTCAGATAACAACAAGAAACGGATCGGGCCGTGCCGGGAAGCACGGCATCGTCGGCGGGATTCGCTAAACGGAGCAAAGCCTGGAGGGCTTTATCATGGAGATGTTATCAGGCGCCCAGATGGTGGTTAGAGCGCTGGAAGATCAGGGAGTTGAGCACGTCTTCGGCTACCCTGGTGGCTCAGTGCTCGACATCTATGACGCTCTCTTCGAAAACGGCAAGATGGAGCATGTCTTGGTGCGGCACGAGCAAGCCGCGGTTCACATGGCTGACGGTTACGCCCGTTCCACCGGCAAGGTGGGGACTGTGCTGGTAACGTCAGGCCCGGGAGCGACCAACTGCATTACCGGTATTGCCACCGCCTATATGGATTCCATTCCGCTGGTGATCCTCTCCGGCCAGGTGCCGACCAGCATGATCGGTGAGGATGCGTTCCAGGAGACCGACATGATCGGTATCTCCCGCCCGGTGGTGAAGCACAGCTTCCTGTGCAAGAAGGCGAGCGATATTCCCGAGGCCATCAAGAAGGCCTACTACATTGCCGCCAGCGGCCGCCCGGGGCCGGTGGTGGTGGATCTGCCCAAAGATGTGCAGAACCCGAAAGAAAAATTCCCCTACCAGTATCCCGAGACGGTCTCCCTGCGCTCCTACAACCCGACCAAGTCTGGCCATAAAGGGCAGATCAAGCGGGCAGCCAAGCTGCTGGTGGATGCCCAGCGCCCAGTGATGTACGTGGGCGGCGGCGCCATCAACGCCAATGCGGACCATCTGGTGACCAAGCTGGCGGAGCTGCTGAATCTGCCGGTGACCACCACCCTGATGGGACTGGGGGCTTTCTCCGGCGTCCATCCGCAATTTATCGGCATGCTGGGGATGCACGGCACCTTCGAAGCCAACAAAACCATGCACAACGCGGATCTCATCTTCGCCGTGGGAGCCCGCTTCGATGACCGCGTCACCAACAACGTGGCCAAGTTCTGCCCCAATGCGACCGTGGTTCATATCGATATCGACCCCACCTCTATCTCCAAAACGGTGCAGGCCCATGTGCCCATCGTCGGCTCGGTGGAAACCGTGCTGGAGCAGATGCTGGAAGTGATCCGCGAGTGTGGCTTCGATAACGACAAGGAGGCGCTGGCGGACTGGTGGAGCCAGATCAACCAGTGGCGCTCCCGTCACTGTCTGGCCTACGAAAAGTCGGCCACCCAGATCAAGCCGCAACAGGTTATCGAGACCCTCTACAAGGTGACTCAGGGTCAGGCGTTCGTTGCCTCCGACGTCGGCCAGCACCAGATGTTTGCTGCCCTCTACTACCCGTTTGCCAAACCGCGCCAGTGGATCAACTCAGGGGGCCTCGGCACCATGGGCTTCGGCATTCCGGCCGCCATGGGGGCCCAGTTTGCCAACCCGGATGCGGTGGTCTGCTGCGTCACCGGCGATGGCTCGGTGCAGATGAACATTCAGGAGCTCTCGACCTGCATGCAGTACGGGGTGCCCATCAAGATCATCTCCATCAACAACCGTGCGCTGGGCATGGTCAAGCAGTGGCAGAAGATGTTCTACGGCGGCCGTCACAGCCACTCCTACATGGAGTCCCTGCCGGACTTCGTCAAACTGGCGGAAGCCTACGGCCACGTCGGCATCGCGGTGAGTGATCCGGCTGAGCTGGAGAGCGCCATGGAGAAAGCCTTCGCCATGAAGGATCGGCTGGTGTTCATGGATATCTCGGTCGACCCGGATGAGCACGTCTATCCGATGCAGATCAAGTTTGGCGCCATGGATGAGATGTGGCTGAGCAAGACGGAGAGAACCTGATGAGACACATCATTTCAGTACTGCTGGAGAACGAATCCGGCGCCCTGAGCCGCGTGGTGGGTCTCTTCTCCCAGCGCGGCTACAACATCGAGACCCTGACGGTGGCGCCGACCGAGGATCCCACCCTGTCGCGCATGACTATCGTCACCATGGGTGACGAGCGGGTGCTGGAGCAGATCCAGAAGCAACTGCACAAGCTGGTGGATGTGCTCAAGGTGTGTGACTTGAGCGAAGGGGAGCATATCGAGCGGGAGATCGCGCTGGTCAAGGCGCGCGCCGCCGGTGGCGCCCGTGACGAGCTGAAACGGCTGGCGGATATCTTCCGTGGCCAGATCGTCGATGTCACCCCCGAGCAGTACACGGTACAGCTGGTGGGCACCAGCGAGAAGCTGGATGCCTTTATCAAGACTGCCGCCCAGACCAACGAGATCATCGAAGTGGTGCGCTCCGGCGTCTGCGGCATCTCGCGGGCGGACAAGGCGCTGCGGCCCTGATGGCTGGCGGGACAGCTGATGACACGTCAGCTGCCGCAGAGTGAAAGAAAAGAGGGCTCTGCGGAGCCCTTTTTGTTTGGTTTTGCTTTACGAGGGGAGGGGGGATGTTCGGTATTCATGATCTTGCACTGTTTATGGTCTCGGGGTTGCTGCTCAATATCATGCCGGGACCCGACTCCCTGCTGGTCATGTTGCGCAGTGGCTCGCAAGGGTGGCGTGCCGGTTCGGTCGCGACGTTGGGCATCGGCACCGGTGTCATGGTGCATGTGCTGGCGGCGGCCCTCGGTCTGTCGGCCCTGCTCAGCGCGTCGGCCGAACTGTTTGCCCTTATCAAGCTGGCTGGCGCCATCTACCTCATCTATCTGGGGTTCTCCCTGCTGCGCCAGCAGGCTACGGGTGCCATGGAGAGAGGGGCCACCCTGCCAGCTCTCTCCTATGGCCAGATTTACCGGCAGGGAGTGCTGACCAATGTGCTCAACCCCAAGGTGGCGCTCTTTTTCCTCGCCTTTGTGCCCCAGTTCATCGCCCCGGATGCCCCCGACAAGGCGCTCGCCTTTATTCTGCTCGGCTGCATCTTCAATCTGGGCGGTATCATCTGGTGTCACCTGCTGGTCTTTACCACCGTCTATGCCAGCCACAAGGTACGCTTGTCACAGCGTCTCGGTCGCTGGCTCAACCGGGGCATCGGCACCCTGTTTGTCGGACTCGGGCTCAAGCTCGCGCTTTCCAGTCGCTAACTGGCGGCCAGGGGATGTTCAAGAAGGGATCAGACGCATGAGGTCGAGCCGAGAACATGGCCCAAGCAGTTCGCTGTGGCAATGCAACAAAAGGGGCTTGCAACTGCAGGCCCCTTTTTGTTGGTTGTTTCATCTGCTCTGAGGTGTTTGCAGTGGGCATCTAGCGTGCCGGTTTCAGCATGTGACTGCGCAATAGCAGGGGCAGTTGGTAAAGCACCAGGGCGCCGAGTACCAGTCCGGCTCCGGCCAGTTTGGCGCCGCCGAGGGGTTCGTTGTAGAAGAGGGTGCTCAGCAGCAGAGTCCAGACCGGTTCCAGCAGCATCATCAGGGCGGCGTGGGCGGTAGTCATCTTGCTCAACGCATGGGTGAGCAGCCAGTAGCGTAGGGTGGTGGCGATCAAGACGCTCGCCGCAAACCAGCCCCAGATGCCGTTACTGACTCCAGCCTCGGGCCACTGTTCGGTCAGCAGGGAGAGCAGGGTGCCGAACAGGCCGGTCATCGCCAGCTGGATGCAGGTGAGCCAGGTGGGGGCAATGGATTGGGCGAAGTGGCGATGGACGGCAAGCTGGATACCGAGGGTGGTGGCCGCCGCCAGAAACCAGAACAGCGAGAGCGACACGCCCCAGTGGGTACTGCTGGAGAGCAGCAGCAAACCGGCGATGGCGATGGGCAGGGTGAGCCAGTAGTGGCGGCCGGGCTTGGCCCGAAAGGCTCCCCATGCGGCCAGCGGGGCCATCAGGGTGGCGACGCTCATGATAAAGGCGCCGCTGCCCAGCGCATCGCTCTGGCTGATGGCGGTGACCCACAGCAGCAGGCTGGCACCGAGCAATGTGCCGCAACCGGCGGCGCGCACCAGTTGGGCGCGAGTCGGCGGCGGTTCGCGCAGCCAGGCGAGGGGGAGCAACAGCAGGGCGGCCAGCAGGAAGCGGCTGCCGATAAAGGCGGCAGGGGGCAGTTCGCGGATCGCCTCTTTCGAGAAGAGCCAGCCGGCGGCGGCCAGCAGGGTGACCAGTACCATCAGCAGCAGGGGAGTGCGGTTCATCGGGGTCGTCATGGTGAAATGGATGGGAGAGCATAAAGGAAAGGCGCCAGGTATTGCTACCTGGCGCCTTTCGCATCAGCCTTGAACCGCCGTCGCGGCTCGCGGCCAGCAATCAGTTCATGCCGTAACGCTTGAGCTTCTTGCGCAGGGTGCCACGGTTGATACCCATCATCACGGCAGCGCGAGTCTGGTTACCACGGGTGTACTGCATGATCACGTCCAGCATCGGCGCTTCGACTTCGGAGAGAACCATATCGTACAGATCAATCACTTCCTGACCGTTCAACTGGGCCAGGTAGTTACGCAGGGCCTGTTGCACAGAGTCACGCAGGGGGCGCTGGGTCGGCTCGGCAGCGTGATTGTGAGTAGTTGTTACCAATGCATCAGAAGTCAGGGTTTGTTCGAACATATTCGGTCGGCTCTTTAGTTATCTTGTTAACCTAATCCATCGAAATACGCTTCGAGTGCCTCAAGTTGCGCGTCTGCGCAATCCAAGGCATTGAAGTGCTTACGGAATTCTCGGCCCGTCTCTTCTTCATCCAGATACCAGCCCACGTGTTTACGGGCTATGCGCGCTCCCAGATATGCACCATAAAACCGGTGCAGGTTGGTTACATGCTCGTTCATCAGGGTGCGAACCTCTTCCCTCTCGGGAGGCGGCAGCTTGGTGCCCGTCTCAAGAAAATGACGGATTTCCCGGAAAATCCAGGGTCGTCCTTGCGCAGCTCGGCCGATCATCACGGCGTCAACGCCGGTATAGTCGAGGACATACCGGGCTTTCTCCGGGCTGTTGATGTCACCATTGGCGACAACAGGAATCGATACGGCCTGCTTAATCGCCCTGATCGTGTCGTACTCCGCTTCGCCCTTGTAGAGGCAGGCACGGGTACGACCATGCACGGCAAGGGCCGCGATACCGCAATCTTCGGCGATTCGGGCGATCTCCACGCCATTGCGGTTATCCGGATCCCATCCTGTGCGGATCTTCAAGGTGACAGGCACCTCCACTGCATCCACCACGGCCCGGCAAATTGCTTTGACCTGATCGGGGGCACGCAGCAGGGCAGAACCTGCCAACTTCTTATTCACTTTTTTTGCCGGACATCCCATGTTGATGTCGACGATCTGTGCGCCCTGCTCCACGTTGTAGCGGGCAGCAAACGCCATCATCTCGGGGTCGGCTCCGGCAATCTGGACCGATCGCAATCCGCCTTCTGCAGAGTGATCCATCCTCATCCGGGTTTTCTGGGTATCCCAGACATCCGGGTTGGCCAGCAGCATCTCGGAAACGGCCATGCCAGCCCCCAATCGCAAACAAAGTTCACGGAATGGTCGGTCAGTTACACCGGCCATGGGAGCCACAATCAAGGGAGTTTCAAGCGTGTGGGGACCTATCTGCATTCCACGGTTACCATCGGCTTAGGGCGGCGTATATTACGCATTTTTTAGGCAGGAGAAAAGGTTAGTATTTGAGCGTCAGCCATTTTTTTCTGAAAAAAACGTCGCGCCAAGGCTTGCAAATTCTGGAGTTATTGAAAAACGGCCAGATTGCCGGAGAGTGAGCGCTGTACCATTCGGGTCGGACGCCTGCATAATTGTCAGTCCACTTGCAGGCCCGCTTTGCGTTATGATAGCGGGCTTAAATCGAGCAAATGCTCCAAACATTTATGCAACAAAAGCGGATTGGGGATCTATGACGTCAAGGTTCATTAAATCACTCTGGCCGTGTCTGATGGGGGCCGTGCTGGGGTCGGCGCAGGCGCAAACCATCAGTTTTGGCGAAGCCTGGACCCGGGTCATCCAGCAGGATGAAGGGCTGGCTGCCGAGCAGGCCGGGGTCGATCGGGCCAAGCAGCTGCGCGAGGCGGCCAAGGACATGTATCTGCCCAAGGTGGATCTGGGGGCCAGCTATACCCATCTTGATCAGCCGATTGAACTTGATGCCCTCGATCTCAATCCGCTGGCCAAGCAAAAAGATCTGATCCTGGCGCTCGGCAGCCTGTTCGGGGTCGGGGCCAACGCATTTGTCACCCCCCTGACCAAACAGAATGTGGTGACCAGCTCGGTCAAGATGCTCTGGCCGCTGTTTGCCGGTGGTCGCATCGATGCGGCGCAGGATATCCGCCAAGCGCAGGTGAGCGAGGCGCAGCAGCTGCTGGTGCTCAAGCAGCAATCCACCTTCGAGAGCCTCTCCCAGACCTATTTCGGCGTGGTGCTGGCTGCTCAGGTGGTGCAGACCAAACAGGAGATCGAAGAGGGGCTCGCCCACCATCTGGATCACGCCAAGAAGCTCGAAGCGCAGGGCCAGATCGCCAGGGTGGAGCGCCTCTCCGCCCAGTCGGCCTATGACAGAGCGCGCATCGATACCCAGAAGGCGCGCCGCAGCCTCGAGATCGCCGAACTGGCCCTCGGCCGCATGCTGAAGTTGCCAAATGCCCAGCCGGGCAGCGGCCTGTTCGTCAACAAGGAGCTGCCGCGCCTTGAGGGGTTGGTGAGCCAGACCCTGGAGGTGCACCCCGGTCTCAAGCTGCTCACTGCCAAGAAGGAGCAGGCCAAGGGGCTGATCCGGGTCGAGCAGGGCAAATATGCCCCCGAGGTGTTCCTGTTCGGCAACTACAACCTCTATGAAGATGATTCGCTCGCTTCCAAGACTGCGCCGGACTGGCTGGTGGGGGTGGGTGTCAGCATGCCGCTGGTGAGCCGCGATGGCCGTTCCGAGACGGTGCAGGCCGCCAAGAGCGCCGAGCTGCAGGTCAATCTGCTGCAAGCCAAGACCCGCCAGGATCTGGAGTTGCTGGTAGAGAAGACCTGGCGCGAAGCGGCGCAGGGGCTGGAGGAGTATCAATCCCTCTCTTCCACCCAGGCGCTGGCCGAGGAGAACGTACTACTGCGGGACAAGGCCTTCGGGCAGGGGCTCTCGACCTCCCTCGATGTGGTGGATGCCCAGAACCAGCTGGCAGGAGTCAAGACCCAACGTGCGGCGGCGGCTTATCAATATGTGGTGTCGCTGGCTCGCCTGCTGGCGCTCTCCGGCCAGATGAACAGTTTCAATCAATATCAGCACGGTCAGGTGATCGAGGTGAACTCATGATCGCACTCCAGTCCGTTCCTTTTTCTATCTCTGTTTCGACCGCCAAGGGTCGCCCGTTTGTCGAGGTGAAGTGATGAGCCATCCCCCCATCAAAAAGAAGATGAGCCAGGGTAAACCGCTGTTGTTGCCGCTGGCGCTGGTGATCCTGGTGATCCTGGTGGTCTGGCTCGGCTGGCGCTTCTGGCTCGCTTATCAGCCGGAGCCGGTGCATCTGCAAGGGCAGATTGAGGCACAGCAGTATTCGGTCTCCTCCAAGGTGCCGGGCCGCATCGACGAGGTGCTGGTGAAAAAGGGTGATCAGCTGACCAAGGATCAGCTGGTCTTTACTCTGGCGAGCCCCGAGATTGAAGCCAAGCTGAGCCAGGCCAAGGCCGGTGAGGCCGCTGCGGGGGCGCTGGCGCAAGAGGCAGAGAAAGGGGCCCGAGCCCAACAGATCGCTGCCGCCAAGGATCAGTGGCAAAAAGCCAAGGCTGCCGCCCAACTGCGTGGCAAGACCTATGATCGGGTCGCCAGCCTGCACCGCGACGGCGTAATGCCGCTGCAAAAACGCGACGAGGCGTGGACGGCCTGGCAAGCCGCCCGCTACAGCGAAGGGATGGCGTGGCAGCAGTACCAGATGGCGTTGGAAGGGGCGAGGGAAGAGACCAAGATCGCCGCTCGCGAGAAGGCCAAGATGGCGGCGGGTTCTGTTGCCGAGGTTGAGGCCTATCTGGCCGACACCCGCATCACCAGTCCCCACAATGGTGAAGTGAGTCAGGTGCTGCTGCGTAGCGGCGAGCTGGCGCCGCAAGGCTTCCCCGTGGTGACTCTGCTCGATATGAGTGATGCCTGGGCCCAGTTCCACGTTCGCGAGGATCTGCTGCCCCGTTTCCCGGTCGGTACCGAGTTTGATGCCCGCATCCCGGGCCTTGGCGATCAGACCGTGCGCTTCAAGGTGACCCATGTGGCCGTGATGGGTGATTTCGCCACCTGGCGCGCCACCGATACCCGTCAGGGTTTCGATATGAAGAGCTTCCAGGTGGAGGCTCGCCCGCTGCAACCGGTTGAGGGGCTGCGGGTTGGCATGAGTGTGCTGGTTGAACTCTGATGGGACGTGAATTTCGGCTGCTGTGGCAGGATCCATTCAGTCGTGCCCTGATGAGCTGGGTGCCGCTGCTGCTGATGGGGATCCTCTGCTGGATCTTCTCGGCAGGATTGGCCCGCGACCTCAAGGTGGGGCTGGTGGATCTCGACCACAGCGTGCTGTCGCGCCAGCTCGCCTTCTCGCTGAATGGCTCGGCCGGGCTCAAGGTGGCGCAACAGTTCGACTCCATCGATGCCGGGGCGCGCGCCCTGCGCGGTGGCGATATCTATGCGCTGGTGGTGATCCCCAACCATCTGGAGCGAGATGCTCGTCAGGGCACCCAGCCGCAGGTGACTGTGTTCAACAACGGCCAGTTCATCCTCATCGCCAAGCTGGTCAACTCGGCGCTGGCGCAGGTGGTAGGCACTCTCAACGGTCAGGTCGGTGTGCTGGAGGCGATGGCCGACGGCAAGGCATTGCCCGGCGCGCTCGGGCAGTCGGTGCCTATCAGCAGTCAGGTCACTGCGCTCTATAACCTCAACTCCAGCTACGCCCAGTTTCTGTTGAGCGCCATTCTGCCTGCCGTATGGCAGATCCTGGTGGTGCTGTTTGGCCTCAATGCACTGGCCCGTACCGATCGGCTGGGGCTGGACTGGACTACTCGCGGGGTCTGGTTTGGTCTCTGGCGCACCCTGCTGCCCCACGTGCTGATTGGCTGGGTGTGGGGGATTGTCTGGACGCTGCTGCTGTTCAAGGGCTTCTCCTACCCCATGCACGGCAGATGGCTGGTGCTGGTGGTGGGTCTGGGGCTCGCCTCGGCAGCCTGCGTCACCATGGGGGCCTTTTTCTACGGCATCATCCGGGATCCGGCGCGCGCCCTGTCGCTGGCGGGGGCTTACACGGCGCCCGGTTTCGCCTTTATGGGGGTCACCTTTCCGGTGAGTGCCATGGGAGATTTCGCCCGCTTCTGGCGCAGCCTGTTGCCGGTCTCTCACTATGTGGAGCTGCAGATTGGTCAGAGCAACTACGGTCTGCCTCTCGCATCGGCGTTGCCGCAACTGGGGGCGCTGCTGCTGTTTCTGCTCCCCCTGCTGCTGGTGGTACGCCGTTACAAGCAGCAGGCCGAGCTGGCCCGTCAATCAGCCGCAGTGGCGAGCGCCGAAAAGGAGCCTGAGTGATGCTGGGATTTGTCGATCTGTTGCGCCTAGAGCTGCGCACCCTGCTGGCGGATCGCGCCATCATGCTGACCCTGTTTGGCGGGGTGATCTTCTACTCGTTTCTCTATCCCCAGCCCTATCTGCATCAGCTGCCGCGGGAAGAGGCGGTGGTGGTGGTCAACGAGGATGGCAGTCAGTTGTCCCGTCAGCTGGAGTTTATGGCCGATGCCACGCCGCAGGTGAAGCTGGTAGCGCGGGCCAATTCGCTGGATGAAGCGCGGCAGCTGATGATGGCCGGGAAGGCGAGCGGGTTCCTGCATATTCCCAACCACTTCTATCGGGATCTGATGCTGGGCAAGAGCGTCACCCTGAGCTATGCCGGTGATGCCTCCTACTTTCTGGTCTACGGCACCATTGCCGAGGGGTTGGCGCAGGCCGGTGGCACTCTCGCCGCGCAGGTGAAGGTGGTGCGGCTGTTGAGCCACGGCGAGGCGCTGCCACAAGCGGCCATGGGCTGGAATGCGGTGGCCCTCAACGTGGTGCCGGTGTTCAACCCCACCATGGGCTATGTGAACTACGTGGTGCCGGCGGTGTTCGTGCTGATCCTCCATCAGGTGTTGCTGATGGGGGCGGGGATCCTGGGGGCGACCCAGAACCAGCGCTGTTGCCGCGGCGAGCATGGTTACTGGCAAAGCGCGCCGGTGTTGCCGCTGCTGCTGGCCAGAACCCTGGTGCTGGCGGGGTTGTTCCTGCTGCCGGTGAGCTACTTCCTCGGCTTCTGCTTCGATCACTACAACATCGCTCGTCATGCCGATCCGCTGGAGCTGTGGCTGTTCGCCCTGCCATTCCTGCTGGCGACCTGCTGGTTTGGCGTGGTGCTCGGCGCGATATTTACCCGGCGGGATCTGCCGACTCAGGTGGTGCTGATCTCCTCCCTGCCGCTGGTCTTTCTGGCGGGCTTTATCTGGCCGCTCGAGCTGATCCCGGCGCCTCTCAACTGGCTGGCTCAGTGGGTGCCCACTATCCCCGCCATCGAGGGTTTTCTGCGCCTCAACCAGATGGGGGCCGACTTTGCGCAGGTCTCCCGTTACTGGTGGCAGCTGTGGGGACTGGCGCTGCTCTACGGCGTGCTGGCCTGCCTGCTGCTGCGCCAGCGGCAGCAGTCGTTGTCGGTTGCTCGTCCGTCAGTCGTGCAGGGTGAAACAACCGCCGGTTAAGCGGGATGGTGCAAGCGCGAGCAAGATGGCGTGTGTGGTAAGGCGAAAACGGTCAGCCCTTGGGCTGACCGTTTTGCAATGTGGTGGGGTTAAGCGGTTGTACTGCTGCTTTAGCCGCGCTGGAGTTCGGGATCGCCGATGGCGTAGATCTGCCCCACCGCCGTCTCATCCGCCAGCAGGCGCAGCCCTTGGGTGGCCACATCGGTGCGGCGTACCAGTCCATGAACCTCCTTGCCCTGACTCAGTTCGGCACGACCGGTAGCGTCGCCATCCTGCAGGCCCGCCGGGCGCAGAATGGTCCACGCGAGGGAGCTGGTCTGTAGCCAGCTCTCCGCTAGACTCTTGAGGCGCACCTCGTGGCCGAAGGCGGCGCGGGCCCGCTGCGGCAGATATTGCCAGCTGTCGCCGCAGCCGAGAGAGGTGACCAGCAGTAGCCGTTTCAGACCTGCCTGCTCCATGGCATCGATCACATGACGGTTGCCCTGATAGTCCACTGGAGCTGCCTGACGGAAGCTGCCGAGGGTGGAGACAACCTGGGCATCTTGCCCCGCACGGGCACATGCCTGCTGCACCGCAGCCGGATCAAGCGCATCCCCCTCGATCACCTCAGCTCCCAGCGTCTCCAGTTCCGTAGCCATCTCGGGGCTGCGCACCAGCGCAACGACCCGGTGCCCTTGGCTCAGGGCGTGGTGAGTAAAGGCGCGGCCCAGCCCGCGGCTGGCTCCGAAAATCAGTGTGGTTGGCATAGATGAGCTCCCTTGGCAAAAGGGGCTAGCCTAGTGGCTTGTTCGCTTGCTGTAAATGAGAGTTGTTTCTATTTGTGAGCTGGCAGGGAGGAGAGAGTGCGAGCCGCCAGCGACTCGCACTCTTTGAGAGGGGATCAGCCGTTGTAGTTGCCGATGCTGGGGCGACGGCTGGGGCCGCTCAGGTGGATATCCACCGGATTGAACGCCTTGATCGCCTCATAGCTGAAATCACCGATCGCCTGATGCAGGGTCTGTGGTGTGTGGTTGGTGATGATGATGACGCTCTTTGACAGGTTGCGACGGCGGCGCAGCAGGTGGCCGAGGAAGCTGGACTGGCTCTCCGCCATTTTGGCGCGGTTGGCCGATACCTCGTCGATGATCAGCAGATCCACCTCTTCCAGTGCGCGGCGGTACTGGTTGCGCTCATCCTGGTCGGGGATCACGTTGAAGAACAGCCGATCGACGATGGAGGCCCACTGCTGGAAGATCACCGATTTCTGGTGACGGGCGATCAGCTCATGCGCCACCGCTCCCGCCAGGGTCGACTTGCCGGTGCCGTAGTCGCCGTAGATCAGCATGCAGCCGCCACCGCTCTTCTCCCAGTGCTCGAAGCCGCTGATAAAGTAACGGGCTGTTTCGATAGGGTATTGCAGCGCCGGGTCACCGGCATCCATCTTGTCAAACACCCAGTCGGGGTTGAGGTCGGCCTGGGCGATCAGCTTCTGGATCCGCTCCTGACGGGCCGCCTTCTGCAGCTCGCGCACCTCGGCGTTGGCCTTGGCGTCATACTCCTTGCGCAGAGTCTCGTAGTTATACTGGCCGCCACCGGTCTCTTGTTGCAGGCGACGAATGCGCTCCAGCAGGCCACCCACATGGCGGCTCAATTCCGGGTCGTGAATACGGTGATCCTGCTTGGCCTTGGCGATCTTCTGGCGCTTGGCTTCGATCTCTTCCAGCTCCTGGCGCAGGGGATCTTGCGGGTCAGTCATGGAATGCTCCTTCTGCTCGATCAGGGATGGGTAGACAAGGGGTTGATTCTGCCTGCAGGCGGGGGCCGCTATCAATCATTATCCGGCTCCTGCTGCGCTGCGGGTTCTTGCGTCTGCTGTTGGGCCAGTCGCTTGGCCTCTTCAATCATCTGTTGGGCCCGTTTGCTGGGGCCCGACTCTGCCGGGGCCGGCGTCACCTGCTGGTAGCCCTGCACCTCCATCGGTTTGCGACGGGTATAGCGGCGGGTCTTGAGGGCGCGAATGAACTTGAGCATCCATTGATGCTGGGAGTCGAACACCTCGGGGCGCCCCAGCCAGTAGGCGATAAACTCCCCCAGATCCTCTTCGCTATAGCTGGCATCGATCACCCCGCACAGACGGGCGAGGGCGGGCAGCTCTTCGTCCGGACGCCATTGCAGATGCATCTGGAAGGGGCGCTCCGGCAGCGGGCTGCGCAATTTCTGGGTCAGCAGTGGCAACTGGAACGGGCACTGATGGTAGTGCTCACTCTCGGGCTGAGCCTCGACCTGCAGCAGGCCCGCCTCCATCAGTTCATCGAACAGCTCGGTGAGCTGGCGGGCATTGACCTGAAACGAAAAGCCGCAGGGATCTCCCGGATCGACCACTGCCAGCGCCCGACCCAGCTCGGGATAGTTGAGCCGGGCAGCCTGATTTTCCAGCACCAGTCGGCGCAGCTGCAGGGTATAGAGACTGCGAGCCGGATGGGACAATCTTGGGTGGGCAAGGGCGCTGTATTCGGCTGGGGTCATGGTCTTCTTCACGAGCTGGAGTGGGGGGCATTATCCCTTATGGCGCCCACTTGCACAATTCGGATGGCGGTCGTAGTCGTGGGGCCTCCCGAGTGAATAGAGCTGCGCGGACGGATGGGGTTCTCCTGATGCCTTCGTATGATCGAGGTCTACTTTTGACGCAGGGTTTCCGCGCTGACCGCACTTTTGAGCTAGTCTTAATACCTAAATAACCAATTGACTAATAAGAGCTTTATCAAGATGTCAAAAGCCGGGCTACGGATCCTGGTGGTGGAGGACGAGGCCGTTTTTCGCCACTCGTTAGTGAGTTACCTCGCACGGGACGGGGCAACGGTCTTTCAGGCCGAAGATGGTATTGAGGGGCTATCGGCGGCGGCCCTCTACTATCCCGATGTGGTGTTGTGCGATCTCAATATGCCCAATATGGATGGCCACGAGGTGATCGCCTGCCTCTCTGCGCGCTATCCCCATATTCCGGTTATCGTCATTTCGGCCCAGAGCACCATGGAGGCAGTCGCCAGCGCCTTGCGTGCCGGTGCGCGGGATTATCTGCTCAAACCCCTCGAGGATTATGCGCTGGTCGAGCGCAGTATCGAACAGTGTCTCAACGGCAGCGCCAATCGGGCGCAGCAGCTTGAGCTGATGGATCACATCGACTATTTCAGTGCCCACGACAAGGCGGCCAGCCGCCTGCTGGCGGGGCTCAAGCCGCCGGGCTTGCAGGAGTGGGGCCCCTGGCAGGTCACGTTCAAGGGGCTGGGTCAGTTGTTTATTCCCGATACCTTCAAGGTGGAAGACAAGCTGCTGGTGCTGGTGATGGAGCTGCCGATCATGGGGACGGATGCGGCATTTTGTGGTGCGCTGGTGCGATCCTTGATGAACGTCCCCTACCGCCAGTTTCAGCAGAACGAGAGCCGGTTGCTGAGCCAGCCGCACCGGTTGCTCGACTACCTTAACCATCAGTTGATGGCGTCCGGGCTTCGCCACTCTTTTGCCATGGCGGCGCTGCTGTTTGATCAGCATGATGGGCTGGTGTTTGCCAACGCAGGGCTCACCTCTCCCCACTGGCTGATGCGCTCCGGCGGCTTGCCCCTTGGCCTGATGCGCAGTAGCCACTACGCCCTGCACAAACGCAGCTGGCATGAACCGTTCGCCCTGCAGTTTCGCAGCGACAGCGGCGGCTCGCTGGATGTGCAGGTTCGTCATCACTGATGCCGCCTGATAAACAGGCCAAAACAAACAGGGCGCCGATGGGCGCCCTGTTTGTTGTTTACAATCCAGACCGTTTAGACGGTGGCGGAGTGCATTTTTTTCTCTTGAGCCTGCGGCTCTTTGGCCGGGCCTTCGGCACCGTGCATCCAGTAAACCAGGCGGTTGGCCATGGTCAACAGGATCAGTGCGCTCAGTACCGCCGCCAGGGCGATGCCACCGAAGATGGCGATCGGGCCGGCTTCACCCACGAAGGAGCCGATAAAGCCCGCAGCGTAGTTGGCCAGGGCAACGAAGCCAAACCAGGCACCCATCATCAGGGAAGCCAGACGCAGCGGAGCCAGTTTGGTCACCATGGAGAGGCCGATCGGGGAGAGGCAGAGCTCGCCCAGGGTGTGGAACAGGTAAGCACCTACCAGCCAGAACATGGAGGTCTTGACGGTGTTGTCACCACCCTGCTGCAGCACGGCACCGACCATGAACAGGAAGCCGATAGCCAGGAACAGCAGACCCATGGCGAATTTCACCGGAGAGTTCGGCTCTTTCTTGCCGAGCTTGATCCAGATGGCCGCAACGACCGGTGCTAGGGTGATAATGAAGAAGGGGTTCAGGGACTGGAACCAGGCGGTCGGCACTTCGAAGCTGCCGATCATGCGGTCGGTATACTCCTGGGTGTAGAGGTTCATCAGACCACCGGCCTGTTCGAAACCAGCCCAGAAGATGATGGTGAACAGACCCAGAACCAGAATAACCTTGATGCGATCCACTTCCTGCTTGGTTAGCGGTGCTTTCTGCTCGGTAGTACGCAGGGCGGCTGCGCGTTGGGCGGCAGTCACACGACCGATGTCACCCAGGAAACGCTGGGCCATGGTGGCCTGGATCACCAGAGAGAGCAGCATACCGATACCGGCGCCGACGAAGGCTGCTTGCCAGCCGTAGGCCGTAGCGGCAGCACCACAGATCACGCCTGCCAGCAGGGAACCCAGGTTGATACCCATGTAGAAGATGGTGAAAGCACCATCACGGCGGTGATCGCCCTCTTCATAGAGGTCACCCACCATGGTGGAGATGTTCGGTTTGAACAGGCCGTTACCCACGATCAGCAGCGCGAGGCCCGCGTAGAACATGGTGTTGACCATATCCGGGAACATGGCGTGGGGCAGTGCCAGAGTGAACTGACCTGCGGCCATCAGCACGGCACCGATCAGGATGGCGCGACGTTGACCCAGGAAGGTGTCTGCCAGCCAGCCGCCGATCAGCGGAGTGATATAAACCAGGCCGGTATAGATACCGTAGAGTTTGAGGGCATCTGCCTGACTCCAGCCCAGACCGCCGTTGGCAGTCAGGTCGGTCAGATAGAGCACCAGTACGGCACGCATGCCGTAATAGGAGAATCTCTCCCACAGTTCGGTACTAAAGAGCAAAAAAAGCCCTTTAGGGTGACCTAAAAAGGTCCCTTTTGACGGGTTATTCATTGGAACTTCCACCTGTGTCTTATATTTTTTTGAGTTTTTTATGCAAGGGCGAGAAACACGCCTCAATCCTTATAGAGCATGTGTGAATAAATTACAACATTATGATTTGCTGAGAGTTTATTTACTCTTGATTGATTTTTTGTTGCAAAAATGAAAAAGGAGCATCATTTGATGCCCCTTAAATACGTCTATAAAAAACAGATTTATCAGCGATTACAACTGCTTGACGAACTGCTTCAGCCAACCGATAAATTCACCATTCAGCTCGTGATGGCGCACGGCATATTCCACATTGGCTTTCATGTAACCGAGCTTGCTGCCGCAATCGTGGCTCTTGCCCTTCATGAAGTAGGCGTTGACCTGCTCCTGCTCCATCAGCATGGCGATGGCGTCAGTCAGCTGGATCTCGTCACCGGCACCGGCCGGTGTCTTCTCCAGCAGCGGCCAGATATTGGAGGAGAGGACGTAACGACCCACCACCGCCAGATTGGAGGGGGCTTCGTCACGGGGCGGCTTCTCGACAATGGCCTGCATCGGCAGGGACATCCCCTCGCTCAGGGCCTCGCCCTTGATGTCGGCGATGCCGTACTTGTCCACTTCGCTCTCGGGAACCGCTTCCACCATGATCTGGCTGATCTGGTTCTCTTCGTACATGTGCACCATCTCGGCCAGGTTGTCCTGCTTGGGGTTGCTGGCAACGTCGTCGATCAGCACATCCGGCAGCAGCACGGCAAACGGGTTGTCACCGATCAGCGGGCGGGCGCACAACACAGCGTGGCCCAGACCTTTGGCCTCACCCTGACGGACGTGCATGATGGTGACGTCTTTCGGGCAGATCTGTTGTACCTCTTCCAGCAACTGACGCTTGACTCGCTTCTCGAGGGTCGCTTCCAGTTCGAAACTCTTGTCGAAGTGGTTTTCGATGGAGTTCTTGCTCGAGTGGGTGACCAGAATGATCTCCTTGATCCCGGCGGCGATAGCTTCGCGCACTACGTACTGGATCAGCGGTTTGTCGACCACCGGCAACATCTCTTTCGGGATGGCCTTAGTGGCTGGCAGCATACGGGTACCCAGACCGGCTACCGGGAGCACGGCCTTACGAACAACAAGAGGAGTCTTTTTCATGGAAAACTATCCAGCGGGATTAAAGTGCGGCAATCATACCCCAAGAAAAATGGGGCAGCCACAGGCTGCCCCATTTGCAACTGATCCATTCGACTTTATTTGACTATTATCATGTCTCTGTTGGCTTCCAGCGTGGCCGGGCCAATGCCATTGACATCCGCCAGCTGATCGACCGAGGTGAACTTTCCCTGTTTTTCCCGATAGTCGACGATGGCTTGTGCCTTCTTGTCGCCAATCCCTTTCAGGCTGGTGAGTTCGGCAAGGGTGGCCGTATTGATGTTCAGCTTGCCGGTCTCCTTGGTGACCTCGGCTGTGGTTGTTTGCTTGGATGCTGCCTTATCTGCGGCCAGCACGGGTTGGCTGAACAGTGGCAAGCAGGCCAGCAGCATGATTGCAGAGAGCTTCTTCATCAGCATTTCCATTCCTCCATGATGTGGATATTGCCGAGTGGCACATTGATGAATAGCGTATCGAACGGGTCTTTTTCACTGTTATTTCTAACAGGTCAAATCCTCATGCCGATGGCGAAATATTTGCTATAAGCGCTTCACTATGAATGCCCTCATAAATCCAACCGTATGATCTTGAATCTATTTTAGATACATCTTTAAGGTGGCGGGCACGCTTTCCCACGGCGCTACGCTCGAGAAATTTCTGGCACATCACATGGCATTGTTCTGTGCAACACTGCGCTGATGGCATGTTTCACTGGTCTTCAAAAGAGAACCAATAAAAAAGGCTGCTCACCTGTGGTGAGCAGCCTTTGTGATCGGTTTTTTCAGACAGGCACTGATTAGGCTTGTTCGTCAGCCTGGGCAGCCTGGATACCGGTCAGGGCGATGGTGTAGACGATGTCGTCAACCAGGGCGCCACGGGAGAGGTCGTTGACCGGCTTGCGCATGCCTTGCAGCATGGGGCCGATGGAGACCAGGTCAGCGGAACGCTGCACCGCTTTGTAAGTGGTGTTACCGGTATTCAGGTCAGGGAAGACGAACACGGTAGCTTTACCGGCAACCGGTGAGTTCGGTGCCTTGGACTTGGCCACGTTCTCCATGATGGCCGCGTCGTACTGCAGCGGGCCGTCGATGATGAGGTCGGGGCGCTTGGCCTTGGCCAGCTCGGTCGCTTCACGCACTTTCTCTACATCGGCACCGGCGCCAGAGGTGCCGGTAGAGTAGGAGATCATGGCTACGCGCGGCTCGATGCCGAAAGCGGCGGCGGAGTCGGCGGACTGGATGGCGATCTCGGCCAGCTGCTCGGCGGTGGGATCCGGGTTGATCGCGCAGTCACCGTAGACCAGAACCTGGTCAGGCAGCAGCATGAAGAAGATGGAGGAGATCAGGGAAGAGCCCGGTGCGGTCTTGATGATCTGCATCGGCGGACGGATGGTGTTGGCCGTGGTGTGCACCGCGCCGGATACCAGGCCGTCAACTTCGTTGCGTTCCAGCATCATGGTACCCAGTACCACGTTGTCTTCCAGCTGCTCGCGGGCAACCACTTCGGTCATGCCCTTGTTCTTGCGCAGCTCGACCAGACGCGGCACATAGCGCTCGCGCACAACGGCCGGATCGATGATTTCGACGCGATCGGTCAGAACTACACCCTGCTGCTCGGCAACACGACGGATCTCTTCCGGGTTACCCAGCAGTACCGGACGGGCAATGCCACGCTCGGCACAGATGGCGGCAGCCTTGATGGTGCGCGGCTCGTCGCCTTCTGGCAGCACGACACGCTTGTTGGCCTGACGGGCCAGCTCGGTCAGCTGATAACGGAATGCCGGCGGGCTGAGACGACGGGAACGGGTAGAGCTGACGGTCAGCGACTCGATCCAGTGCTTGTCGATGTGGCCAGCGACGTAGTCCTGCACCAGCTCGATACGCTCGCGGTCATCTTCCGGAATATCGACGTTGAAGTTCTGCAGGCTGACGGCGGTCTGCCAGGTGTTGGTACCGGTCATCATGATCGGCAGGCCGGTGGCCATAGCCTGTTGGCACAGCGCCATGACCTGCGGCTCCGGATGATAGTTACCGGTCAGCAGCAGGGCGCCCAGCTTGACGCCGTTCATGGCAGAGAGGCAGGCGGAGACGATGACGTCAGAGCGGTCGCCGGAGGTGACCAGCAGGCTGCCCGGACGGAAGTGCTCGACCATGTTGTGGATGGAGCGGGCACAGAAGGTCACGGTCTGCAGGCGACGGCTGTCCAGCTCACCCTTGTGCAGGATCTTGGCGGCCAGATGCTTGGCGAGATCCTTGGCGCGCGGGGCGATCAGCTGGGTGTTCCAGGGGATACAACCCAGGATGCGCAGCGGGCTCTTGCCGAACACTTGCAGTACTTCCAGGTTGTGAGCCGCGTCAGAAGCGTGGTGATGGGCTTCGAACATCTCGGTCAGGTCAGGGCGGGTTACGCCATGCTCGTCAACCGGCGCGCCAACCTTGTTGATCACGCAGCCAACGATACGGGGGTTGTTGACACCACCGAAGTTGGAGCAGGCCAGTTCGATGCGCTCTTTCAGCTTCTGGCTGGAGTCATGGCCCGGGTGGGTCACGAATACCATATCAGCATCCAGCGCCTTGGCCACGTCGTAGTTCAGCTTGTTGGCAAAGGGCTGCTTGTCGGTCGGCACCATACCTTCGACAACCAGCACTTCGGCACCACTGGATTTCACGTGCTCTTCGAAGCGGGCAACGATCTCTTCCAGCAGGATATCGGTGTTGCTGGAGCTGATCATGTTCTCGGCGTAGGAGAGGGTGAAGGGCTCGGGCGGATTGATGTTGGCAGCAGCGCGGATAACGGCGGTTGAGCGCTCGGCACCGGTTTCACCCGGACGCGGCTGGGCAACCGGTTTGAAGAAGCTGACATTGACACCGTGACGCTCCATGGCGCGAACAACGCCCAGACTCACGGAAGTTACGCCGACACCAGTGCCGACCGGGATAAGCATAATAGTGCGTGCCACTTTATACCCCTTGTTCATTTTTTGGGATCAGGAAAAGGCCGCCCTGTGGGCGGCCTCGAGTTACTGCGTCAATTAAGCGCCGACCAGTTCCAGCGCGTCGTGGGCGATAACCCACTCTTCGTTGGTCGGGATAACCAGGGCCTTGGTAGAACCAGCCTTGGTGATCTCGCCACCCTTGCCGAAACGAGCCTTCAGGTTGGCGTCGTGATCGACGTCAAAGCCCAGCAGACCCAGCTTGTTCAGGGTGATTTCACGGATCGGGGCGGAGTTTTCACCGATACCACCGGTGAAAACAACGGCGTCCAGACGACCGTCCATGGCGGCAGCGTAGGCGCCGATGTACTTGGCCAGGCGATAGCAGTAAACGTCCATAGCACGCTTGGCTTCTTCTTTGCTGTCGTAGTTGTCTTCAACGAAACGGCAGTCGGAGGTCACTTCGGTCAGACCCTGCAGGCCGGACTCTTTGGTCAGCATGGTGTTGATATCGGCAACGCTCATGCCCAGCTTGTCGTGCAGGAAGAAGATGATGGCCGGGTCCAGATCGCCGGAGCGGGTACCCATCACCAGACCTTCCAGCGGGGTCAGACCCATGGAGGTATCAACGGATTTGCCGTTCTTGATGGCGCAGACGGAACCGCCGTTGCCCAGGTGGCAGTTGATGATGTTCAGCTCTTCAACCGGCTTGTTCAGCTGCTTGGCAGCTTCCAGGCTGATGTAGTAGTGGCTGGTGCCGTGAGCGCCGTAGCGACGGATGCCGTTCTCTTTGTAGAGTTTGTACGGCAGGGCGTACAGGAAGGCTTCTTCCGGCATGGTCTGGTGGAACGCGGTATCGAATACGGCCACGTTCTTGTCAGCCAGCGCCGGGAATACGCGGCGAGCTTCACGGATACCGATCAGGTGAGCCGGGTTGTGCAGCGGTGCGTACGGAACAGCAGCTTCGATGCCGGCGATCACGTCTTCGCAGATGACAACGGAAGAGGTGAAGCGCTCGCCACCGTGAACAACACGGTGACCGATGGCGATCAGGTTCTTGGACAGTTCCGGATTGAGCGGCAGGATCTTGTTGACGATGAAGTCCAGCGCTTCCTGGTGAGCGGCACCCGCGCCCAGATCGGCACTGCCTTTCTCGCCATTCAGTTTCCACTTGATGCGGGCGTCGTCGAGGTTGAAGCACTCGGCCAGGCCGGACAGCAGGTCATCACCGGTGGTTGCGTCAATGACGGCAAACTTCAGGGAAGAGCTGCCACAGTTAAGAACAAGAACCAGCTTACTCATGAATAAATCCTATCGCAGATTGGGTTGTGTAGGCGGATGCGTTGGACGCGGTGCGGCCAAAAACTTTCAACTTATCCTTATGAGGGTTGGCAATCTGTTGCTTGCCCCTTGTATAGTGATACAAGACCCGAAATCCAGACGTCCCTGACAGGTCAATAGCAAGAAGCTTTTGACGCAAAAATGGGCGTACAAAGGATAACCCGATTGTTGAAAAATAACAAAGTCATCCTCAACCTTTGTTACTTTGCATCAAATTTTGTCGAGGTTTTGCCGTTAGTACGTTCAAAAAGCGCTCGGAGGTAGTATGAGCATGAACATTTTTGGAACTAAGTTACAGCAAGGCCGCCATTATATGACGCTTTGGCCGCGCCGTCCCGAGCTCAATTCGATGTTTCCTGAAAATCGGGTGATCAAGGCCACCGAGTTCGCCCTCAAGGTGATCCCCGCGCTGGCGGTGCTGAGCGTGATGCTGCAGTTCCAGTTTGGCGAGCTGCATTACTGGCCCTCCGTTATCACCTCGGTGCTGTTTCTGCTCAGCTTGCCGCTGCAGGGCTACTACTGGCTCGGCCAGCGTGCCGACACCCGTTTACCCCCGTCGCTGGCGAGCTGGTATCGGGAGATCAACGGCAAGATGAACGAGCAGGGTGGCCGTCGTCAGCTGGTGTCTCAGCCGCGCTATGAAGAGCTGGCCGATACCCTCAAGGCCGCCTTCCAGCAGCTCGATAAATCCTTTCTCTACGAATAACCCGTTTCAGATGCAAAAAGGCGCCAGTGGCGCCTTTTTTGTTGCGGTCGGTGTGCGGATCACGCTGCCAGTACCTTGCGGATCTCCTGGATGGAGAGCTTGTACTGACGAGGGCACTGACGCCATACAGTCAGCATCCGCTGGTATTTGTCGCGCATGGCGATGTCGCTGGAGAGCTCGTCGCACGGGCACTTGAGCTCGGGGAAGCGCTTGTCCACCTCCAGCAGGAAGCAGACATAGTCAGCCAGCTCCCGCTCCTGACTGCGGCTGTAGCCATTGAACTCCAGCCGGCTGGCATTGATCTCGCTCTGATCGGCCCCATCCAGATTGCCCCATGAGATGGCCAGTGCGTGGTGCAGCTCCAGGGTATCGATCACCTCCTGGCAGGTCGCCAGATCCAGATGGCCGAAGCTCTTCTCCAGCTCGAGGATCTGCAGGCAGTAGCCGCGCTCGATGATGGTGCTGGCGCGCTGGTAGACGTCCGCTTTCTCCGGATTGAGTTTCGCCAGAATTTCGTACTGGTTGCTCAGGATCAAACGCTCAGTGTTGCTCATGTTCATGGGATATCTCGCTGGAAGATGATTCTGGGGTCACGTTAACCCATATATAAAATGAATTTTTTGATCTGGGCGGGGGAGTTGGTGAGAAAAATCCGTTGGCAAGGGGCGGTTGACCAGACAAAAAAGGCCTGCATGGCAGGCCTTTCAATGACGCAGGGGAGGGTTACCCCTTGAGGAAATCCAGTACCACCTGATGATGATCGCTGGTTTTGAACTTGTCGAAGTGGTGGGCAATCTTGCCCTCTTCGTCGATCAGGAAGCTCTGACGGTGAATGCCGTCATACTCTTTGCCCATGAACTTCTTCGGGCCCCAGACGCCAAAGGCATCGGCGACGGCGTGGTCCTCATCGGCCAGCAGGGTGAAGTTGAGCTGGTCCCGCTCTTCGAACTTTTTCAGCCGTTTGGCCGGATCAGGGCTGATGCCAAGCACCACCACATTGAGGGCGGCCAACTCGGCGTTCACATCGCGCAGGCTGCAGGCCTGGGTGGTGCAGCCGGGGGTCATCGCCTTGGGGTAGAAATAGACCAGCACCTTCTTGCCGCGCAGGCCAGCGAGGCTGACCTGATTGCCATTCTGGTCGGGCAGGGAGAAATCGGGGGCGGGGCTGCCAGCTTGTAGTGGTTGCATGGGGTCTCCTCGGGTAAAACGCCCTCAGGCGTGTTTGCGATTGACGATAAACTCGAACGATTCGGCACCCAGTTGACGACAGAATTCGGCGAAGGCGGTTTGCGAACCTTCCACTTCACCCTCTCTGGCCAGATTGAGCTGAAAACTGATCTTCAGCAGGTTGAACGGCTGCTGCTCCAGGGTCATGGATTGCATCGCCTGAATGTTCCAGCCATGTTCGCTGAAGAACTGGGTGCACTGGCTTACGATGCCGGGCTCGTCGCGGATCAACAGGTCGGCACTGGCGCGGACGTCATACTGCAGGGACTGGTGGCGTTCGGTGCGTTTCATCATGGTGATGAGATCCCACTCCTGGCTACGCAGGGGCAGGCTGATTTCGAGTTGCATCATGCTGTTCCAGTCGCCCGAGAGCAGCATGATAAAGGTAAATTCATTGCCGAAGATGCCAAGGCGGCTGTCCACAATGTTGCAACCACAGCCACTGACGTGGCGGGTCACTTCATTGACGATGCCAGGCCTGTCCGTGCCGATGGCCGTTACGACCAGGTAGTGAGTCATAAATCTTCTCTCGTCCGTTATTTCGTTGCGAAAGCCGCGCTGGCAAGCCAACCCTCCGGCCCTGATGACCACTCCCTGAGGGACGCTGCCGACTTTCGTCCATTGCTTTTTGTTCCGGATGGTATCACGGCTTGCCCCCTCTCTCCCTTGTTTTTCAAAGGGGTCAGCTTTACCATTACGCCCCTGAAAATCGGGAGAAAAGTCCATGTTACGCGGTAGTATTGTTGCGCTCGTTACCCCCATGCTGGCTTCAGGTGAAGTCGATTGGGCCAGTCTGGCCAAGCTGGTCGACTATCATGTCAGCGCCGGGACCAGCGCCATTGTTGCGGTGGGTACCACGGGGGAATCGGTGACCCTGAGCGAGCAGGAGCATATCGCCGTCGTTGAAAAGACCGTTGAGTATGCCGCCGGACGTATTCCCGTCATCGCCGGTTGCGGCTCCAACAATACCGCCCATGCCATTGAATTGGCAAAGCGACTGGCCAAAACCGGCGTGGTGGCGGGCCTCTCGGTGACTCCTTACTACAACAAGCCCACTCAGGAAGGTCTCTATCGCCACTATTGTGCGATCGCCGAGGCTAGTGGTCTGCCCCAAATTCTTTATAATGTGCCCGGTCGCACCTGTTGCGATCTCAAACCGGAGACCGTGGCCCGTCTGGCCAAGGTTCCCGGCATTATCGGTTTGAAAGAGGCAACCGGCGATTTGAGCCGCACCCCGCTGCTGCGCGAGCTGTGCGGGCCGGAGTTTGCTCTCTACAGTGGCGACGATGCCACTGGTTGTGATTTTATGCTGCAAGGTGGCGATGGCGTGATTTCGGTCACCACCAATATTGCAGCGGCCCAGATGGCCGACATGTGTCGTGCTGCGCTGGCCGGTGATGCCGGGCAGGCGCATGACATCAACAATCTCTTGATGCCGTTGCACAAGACTCTGTTCTGCGAACCGAGCCCCACCCCGGTGAAATGGGCCTGTGCCCAACTGGGGTTGATTGCAACAGCCACCTTGCGCCTGCCGCTGGTTGACCTCACCCCCGAGGGCGAGCAGCTGATGGCGCGAGCACTGACCACAGCGGAGTTGATGGCGAGTGTTTAAATCTAATGGAAAGGGAAATAGAGCCCGTCTGGTGCTGAGCGTTGCGACTGTGGCCGTCTTGGCCGGTTGCAGCACCCCCCAGGATCGCAAAATGGCCAACCGCGACTTCGGTTATGAAGATGCCCGCCTCGAGGGCCGCGCGTTCTTGATCCCCGCAGGATTGAGTGCCCCCACCTTCAACAGCCAGTACGATATCCCGCCGCTTCCCGAGAGCAGCCGTGAAGGTGCCCTCGGCGCCCAGGTCGATGTGCGCCCGCCAGCCCAGCTGCTGACCGTGGTACCGGGCAGCCAGGTGGTGCAGAGCGCAACCGAACCGACCGTTGCCTTCTATGCCCTGAGCACCAGCCAGAGCGTGGAGCGCGATACCTGGTCGTTCCTGATGAACTTCCTGGCCAAATACAAGGTCACCACCGAGAAGCTGGATCAGCAGGATGGCGTATTGCAGACCGGCTGGTTTGACAACACAGTCGCCCTCGATGGCTGGGGTGAAGATGACGAAGACTTCAAAATCCGTCAGCGTTACCAGTTCACCGTGCGCAACGATGCCCAGCGCCACGCCGTCAACATGTCGGTCCGGGTGCTGGATCACGAAGAGACCATCGACGGCGAGACCAGCAACAAGCTGACCCCTGCCGATGCCCAGCGCTATGCCGCGCGGGTGCTGAACCAGTTCTCTCTCTATTACGACAGCCAGCTGAAAGCCCGCGAGCAGCACAAGTCCAACGATGGCATGGGTCTGCAACTGGGTCTGGACAACAACGAACTGAGCGCCTGGATTGCCGAAGGCTCCTTTGATCAGGTGTGGCGTCGCCTCAACCAGGTACTGCCCGCTTACGGTTTCACCATCAAGGATACCCAGCAGTCACTGGGCTGGATCGACGTCGAGTACGAAGAGCCGGGTGCCGAGTTCTGGAAGGCGAAAGGGAGCGAGCCGTTCAAACTGGAGGAGGAGAAATACCGCTTCCAGCTTGGCGAAATGGCGGGAGGCAAGACCTCCATCACCCTGTTCGACAAGGACAAGAAGCCGGTATCGTCCGGGGTTATCTCCCAGATGTATATCAGCCTGTCCGAGGCGTTCGCCAAGGGGCTGGCCGATCAGGCAGCAGCAAAAGCAGAATAAATACAGGGGCCTTGTGCCCCTGTTTTGTTATCAAAATCCCCCTGAAAACGCGGGGATTCCGAGCGGTTTTCGATGATACGAGCCCCCTTGCCAGCCCGTTGCAAACAGAGCGCGCAGGTGAGGGACTCGCGATGTTTACCCCCCACAAACAGGAAGTGTTATTAGCCATGAGTCTTGCAGATCAAGTATTGGCGGTGAATGACGATTTGCCGATCCGTACCGATAAACCTGTCCATTCCGGCAAAGTGCGCAGTGTCTACTGGTTGACCCCCGAAGACAGTGCCCGGCTCATAAAAGAGAAAGGCTATGATGTGCCGGCCGATGCGCCCCTCGCCCTCATGGTGATCAGCGATCGCATCTCGGCCTTCGATTGCATCTGGCAAGGTGTGGATGGCCTGAACGGCGTACCGGGCAAAGGGGCTGCGCTCAACGCCATCTCCAGCCACTGGTTCAAGCTGTTCAAGGAGAAGGGACTGGCTGACAGCCACATTCTGGATATTCCGCACCCCTTCGTCTGGATCGTGCAAAAAGCCCGTCCGGTGATGATCGAGGCGATTGCCCGCCAGTACATCACCGGCTCCATGTGGCGTGCCTACAAGGATGGCGAGCGCGAGTTCTGCGGCATCACCCTGCCGGAAGGGCTCAAAAAGGATCAGAAACTGCCGGAGATCCTCATCACCCCGTCCACCAAGGGCGTGCTGAAAGGGCTGGATGGCGTGCCGGAAGCCGATGACGTCAACGTCTCCCGTGCCGATATCGAGCGCCATTATAAGGGCTTCAACTTCAGCAAACCGGCCGACATCGACCGCTACGAAGTGCTGCTCAAAGAGGGCTTCAACGTCATCAGCGACGCGCTGGCCGGGCTGGATCAGATCTTCGTCGATACCAAGTTCGAGTTTGGTTACGTCCACGATGCCGCCGGCAACGAGAAGCTGATCTACATGGACGAAGTGGGCACCCCCGACAGCTCCCGTATCTGGGATGGCGCGGCCCTGCGCGACGGCCAGATCGTCGAGAAGTCCAAAGAGGGTTTCCGTCAGTGGCTGCTCAACCACTTCCCGGATCCGGACATCCTGCTCAACAAGAATCGCATGCCGGAACGTTTTGCCCTGGCCCGCGACAACAAGCTGCCGACCGAAGTGATGATGGATATCTCCAACACCTATGTCGGGATCGCCGAGAAGATCATCGGCCACAAGCTGGCGCGTTCTGCCAATCCCAAGCAGGAGATCATCGAGGTGCTGCGCGATCAGTACGGTCTGATCGACTAAGGGTTGCGCTCTTTTTTGTCGCCTAGAAACAAACGTTTGCCAGTGGCGATGGAGAGAGGCAGAGAAACAGACGGGCCCCGCTATGGGGCCCGTTTTTATTGCTGGTCTGGCGGCAAGCGAGCGGCGATCAGCCGTTGACCCTGAACACCTGACCTGTCTGGATGCCCAGCACCGACTTCTTGTAAGCCTGCGCCACCTTGGCGGCGGGCACCGGCACGAAGCCCGGGAAGAAGTCGGCGTATTTGTCCATCGACTCAGCCAGCACGGTCGGGCTTACCACGTTGATGCGCAGGCCGCGGGGCAGCTCGCAGGCGGCCGCTTTCACAAAGTGATCGATGGCGCCGTTGACTGTGCTGGCGCTCACCCCCCAGTTGATCGGCTCCTCGCTCAGAATACCGCTGATCAAAGTGATGGAACCCTTGTCAGTCAGATAGGGGATGGCGGCGCGGGTCAGGTTGATCTGGCCCATCAGCTTGCTCTCCAGTCCCACCTGCCACTGTTCGTCGGTCATCTCGGTCAGGCCGTTGAAGGCTACACTGCCGCTGGCCACCACCAGCGCATCAAACTGGCCTACTTGGGCAAACAGCGCCTTGATGGAGGCGTGATCGCGCATGTCGACCGTGGCATCACCACGGCTGTGGCCGATCCGGATCACCTGATGATCTTTGGCAAGCAGTTCACTGACAGCGGAGCCGACGGTGCCGGAGGCACCCACAATCACAATTTTCATCTGCATCACTCCTGGTTGGGATGTATCGATTCTAGCGCAACAGAAAATGCGAAAAAGCGCGTAAAATAAACCCATTGTTTCCATATTGGAGCTAATGATGGATATCGCCCATCTGGCCAGCTTTTACGAAGTGGTGCTGCGCGGCAGTTTCTCGGCTGCGGCCGATACGCTGGGAGTGAGCAAGGGGATGCTGAGCCGCCACGTCAGCGCGCTGGAGTCCTCCCTCAATGCACAACTGTTGCAGCGCACCACCCGCCGCCTCAGCCTGACCGAGGCGGGCAAGACCCTCTATCAGCAGGCGGGGGAGATCTTCGCGCTGGCACGGCAGGCGGAGCAGGATATTCAGGCGCTGACCGAAGAGGATAGCGGACGACTGCGCTTTACCTGCCCGGTCAGCACCGGCGACCGCATGGTGAGCGAACTGCTGACCAGCTTTGCCGCGCTTTGCCCGGGAGTGGAGGTGGAACTCAATTTCACCAACCAGATGGTCGACATGAGTCAGGGAGAAAACGACATCGCCCTGCGCGCCATGAGCGAGGTGCCGGACAATCTGGTGGCCCTGCCGCTGGGGCGGCTCAAGGATGTGGTGGTGGCCAGCCCCGCGCTGGTGGCGCGAGAGGGGCGTCCTGCCACCCCCTATGAGCTGAGCGGGCGCAGCTGCCTGTTGCAGGGGCACAATCCGGCTTGGGAGCAGTGGCACTTTATCCGTGAGGGGGAGGAGGCCCACATTCTGGTGCAGGGCAAGGTGCGGGCCAACCATTACAGTACCGTGTTGCAATTGGCGCGTGCCGGTATGGGCTATGCCAAGTGCCCGCTGATGCTGGTGGAGTCGCTGCTGACGGCAGGGGAGCTGGTGACCGTGCTCGACGAGTGGCAGAGTGGTCTGCATCAGCTTCATGTACTGCATGCCCAGCAGCGGCGGGTGCCGCGCAAGATCCGGCTGTTCAAGCAGGTGCTGGCCCAGTGGTTTGCCGAGCGACCCCACTACCTGCTCTGAGTGGCGTTATTATTCTGTCATCTTCGGCTGCTACCCTGCGCCCATCATCGGCATCAGGAAGATCAGCGGGAATGAAGAGCAATAGAGGGTTGACCGGTTTTGTACTGCTCTGTGCAGTCTTGGGGGCCGGCAGTGTACAGGCCATGGTGGAAGTGAAGGTGCCGGAGAATTTCCGCATCCTCGCGGTGAGCAACGGCACCTTGCAAGATGAGCAGCATGCCACCCTGGCGGATGGCGAACAGCAACTGTTGGTGCGCTTCGAGGGGGTGATCCCCAGTCGCAGCAGCAGCGAGAATGATCGGCAGGTACGCTCCGAGCCGCAGGTGGTGCGCTATCAGGGCAGCAATCAGCATTTGCAGCTGACGGCCAGCGTACCGGGAGACGAGCGGGGGATGCAGGCGTATGCCAAGGCTCCTGTGGTGGCGTTGCAGGAGAATGGCCGCGGGCTTGCCATCCAGCAGGACGCGCTGGTGACCAGCGGCATGCTGCTTGGGGTGGATTGGAACGGCAAACTGGCTGAATACAACCGCAGCGGCGGCAAGGCGGCGCTGGCGGCTGGCGCCGTTGCTACGCAGCCAACGGCTACGCTATCCGGTGGGGGGCAACCCGTTGTGGCAGCCAGCGAGCTGGAAGGGCAGTTGCAGCAGCTGTTCCTCCAGGCAGATCCGGCTCTGCGCAAGCGCTTTATCGGTTGGGCCGTGCCACAGCTTTAAGTTTTCTGCCCGTTGCAGTAACGTGGACACTCCTTTTTCAGGCGCTCTGTTCATCGTACTCAACGAGGTTTTCATGTTTGAATTGCATTCACGCCTGCAGGCAGATACCCGGTGGCTCGGGGATCTGCCCCTCTGCCGTGTCTTGCTGGCCAAAGACAGCCAGTATCCCTGGCTGATCCTGGTACCGCGAGTAGCCAACCTGCGGGAAATTCACCATCTGGCGCCGGAGCAGCAGCAACAGCTGATGCAGGAGTCCTGCGCCGTCGCCAACCTGATGGAACAGGCCCTCAGCCCGGATAAGATCAACATCGGCGCGCTCGGCAATCTGGTGCCGCAACTCCATCTTCACCATGTAGCCCGCTTTGCGGCGGATCGTGCTTGGCCAGGCCCCATCTGGGGCGCTCATCCGGTCGTGCCTTACGAGCCACAAGTTTTGGCGCAGCAGGCCGATATATGGCGTGCCCGGCTCGCCAAGCTGAGCGGTTTCATCCCTGTGGCTGCTGATAACGGAGTCAACTGAGAGGCGTGTCGCTATTTCAGTCTCCGGGCCGCGCCATCTGTTAGAGTTATGGTATAGATAAGCCCATTTTCGATGTTCAGGAAGGTCCCATGATAGTGACAAGATCCGATGACGATGCCGTATTGACCACAGAGGATGTGCTGCTCAGCCTGTGCAACTCGGTGACGGACGTTTTGAGTGCCGCAACCATGAGTCAGGTGCGGTTTTCCGGCATGGTGCAGCGGATCAGCAAGACCTGCCTCAAGCCGGATATCGGTTGCTTCGTGCTGTTCGATGGCGGTTTTTCCGGTCTGGTGGTGATCAACTTCTCCGCCGCCGCCGCCATGGAGCTGTACGAGAGCTACATGCTGAGCATGGGGCTCTCCAAAGAGGATCTCGCCATCTCCCACACCTCTGACGAGGTGAGCAACGTGATGGGCGAGCTGATGAACCAGATCGTCGGCAGCTTTACCGTCAAGGTGGGCCGGGATCTGCAGACCCACATCACCCAGAACCAGCCGAAGATGCTGGCCCTTAACAAGCAGGTGATGCTGAGCGTCGATACCAATCTCGACAGCCCGGAGTCCCGCCGCGTCACCTTCTTCACCGCCCGCAACAACATCTTCTATCTGGAGCTGGCGATGGACAAAACCGAGTTCATCCGCATCCACAATGAGGGGATGGAGCACGAGGAGCTGGATCCCGATGCGCTGATCGCCCAGGCCAAGCAGGATGCCGCCAAGCCGGCTCAGGCGGCAGCTCCGGTTGCCAACGATCACGACGATCTGCTCGACTCTTTGGGTATCTGAGGCAAATGCCGGATAGCAACAAGGCCACCTTCGGGTGGCCTTGTTGTATCGGTGCGCACAACCGTTGTTAGAAGTTGTAGAGCAGGCCGGTGTTGAACATCACTGATTCAGAATCGTAGAAGTTGATGTCGGAATCGGACTTGGCATAGCCAGCGGTAAAGGTTGCGGAGAGCGGAGCAATACCGAACAGGCGGTGCCAGAAGAAGGTACCGGTCAGGGCAAACTCGTCGGAGTCGGCGTTTTGGCCAAAGATCGGGTTGGCCTCATCATATTTGGTCTGGCCCAGATAGGCGTTGCTGACGAAAGACCACTGGGAAGCGCGCATGCCGTAGGTCAACTGCAGGCCGTTGCTCTTGTAGCTTTGGGCGCTGCCATCCAGATCGGCTTGGCGGTAGATAAAGGCTGGCTCCAGCATCTGACCGGGTGCCAGCTGCCATTTGTAGGAGAGGTCGAGGGCGTGGATCTTGCCGTTGCGATCCAGCTTGGCTGCATAGTTTGTCTGGTTATCCTTATCGTATTGCTGGCCGCTGCGCTCCTCATCTACCTCGATGTTGCGGGTGGTTAGGCTGCCATTGAAGTTGCTACCCCAGATGCTGTCCCAGGCGAAGCGAACCCCTTTTGACTTGATATCGGTCGACTGACGGTCGACACCCACCGCGAAGGGATCGCTCCATTGCTCGGTCGGCATGGCATTAAAGACCACGGAGCCAGCTACGATGCCCTTGTCGCTCATTTCCTGACGGATACCGAGCTGCTGGGTGAAGTCGAAACGGATGGCATCCTGGATCAGGTTACCGAGGAAGACCTGGGTGCGGGTATCGGCAAAGGTGTAGCGGATATCGGCGTTGAGCAGCGGGGCAACGGCGGAGCTGCTCTCGGCACTGCCCAGTCCGCTCAGGCGGCGGTTTTCATCATCACCGCTATAAAAATTCGATTCGTAATTGATGACACTGACCCCGCCAAGCAGGAAACCGGACCAGCCAGACTCCTTGGGAATTTCACCCAAATCAGCATAAGCACTATTTGCGACCAGCAGGCCCAGGCCCAGCAAGGTGGTATTGCGCATCGGATAACTCCTAAATTAAATGGTGGTGAATTTTTTCGGCCGGTGAGTATAAAGAAAAAACCTTAATGGCAACTGACTCAATATTGCCAATTATCCTAACCCACTCATTTCATTCGGCGAATCGTTAATTAATTGTGCGAGATTAAGAAGAGTTCACTCGGTTGTGCTGGTATTCTGTACCGCGAATATCGGGGGAAAACAATAAGATGAAACAGATTAAATCCTGGGCGCAATATTATGTCGATCTGATGACCAAGCTGGGACTGGTGCGCTTCAGCATGTTCCTGGCGGCGGGCATTATCGTGCTGGCGGTCGCCATCCAGATGGGGGTGACCCTGTTCCTGCGCGGCAATATCGATGTGATCGACTTCGTTCGCTCGGTGTTTTTTGGCCTGCTGGTGACCCCCTGGGCGGTCTATTTTCTCTCCATCGTGGTGGATCAGCTGGAGGATTCCCGTCAGCGACTGAGCCGGATGGTGCGCAAGCTGCAAGATATGCGCGAGCGGGATCTGGAGCTCAATACCCAGCTGCAGGAGAACATCAGCCGCCTCAACGCCCAGATTGCCGAGACCAACCGGGCCGAGAGCTTGCGCCTTCAGGCCATTGAGGATCTCGAGAACGAGGTGTTCCAGCGAGAGAAAGCCCAGCTTCATCTGGGGGAGCGTACCGCCCTGCTGCGCTCCTTTATCGACTGCTCCCCCGATCTGGTCTACTACCGCAACGAGGATGAGCAGTTCTCCGGCTGCAACCGCGCCATGGAAGAGCTGACCGGCAAGGTGGAGGCCGAGCTGATCGGTCTGACCCCGTTCGATGTCTACAAGCAGGAGATCGCCAACAAGGTGGTGGAGACCGACAAGCAGGTCTTTGCCAGCAACGAGCCGCTCACCTACGAGCAGTGGCTGGAGTATCCCGATGGCCGCAAGGCCTACTTCGAGCTGCGCAAGGTGCCCTTCTTCGACCGCTTCGGCAAACGACTCGGTCTGCTCGGCTTTGGCCGTGACATCACCGAGCGCAAGCAGTATCAGGACAAGCTGGAGAAGGCGAGCCGCGACAAGACCACCTTCATCTCCACCATCAGCCACGAGTTGCGCACCCCGCTCAATGGCATCGTGGGCTTAAGCCGGATGCTGATGGATACCCCCCTCGATCCCAAGCAGCATCAGCAGCTCAAGACCATTCACCTGAGTGCGGTAACCCTTGGCAATATCTTCAACGACATCATCGACTTGGACAAACTGGATCGCCGTCGCCTCGAAATTGCGCCTACCCGCATCGATCTGCCCGCCTTCCTCGATGAGCTGGAGACCCTGTCGCGCATTCAGGCGGAGCAGAAGGGGCTCTATCTCCATTTCGATCGCGATGGCGACATGCCGCAATTCGTGATGGCTGATGGCACCCGCCTGCGCCAGGTGCTGTGGAATCTGGTAGGCAATGCGGTCAAGTTTACCGATGAGGGGGGCGTCACCGTGCGTTGCCTCTCCCATCCCGCCGACGTGCCGGGCAAGCTGGCCCTGCACTTCGAGGTGGAGGATACCGGTATCGGTATCCCTCGCGCCCAGCAGGAGAAGATCTTCGCCATGTACTATCAGGTGCAGGGCAAGAAACACGCCACCGGCACCGGCATTGGCCTCGCGGTCTCCCGTCAGCTGGTGCAGGCGATGGGCGGGCAGCTCTATGTGGACAGCGATCCGGGCGAAGGTTCCTGCTTTACCGCCGAGCTGGAGGTAGCTTGCGCCGAGCCTGTGTTGCCAGAGCAGGAGGAGGAGATGCCCCCCCTCGATATCCTGCTGGTGGAGGATGTGGAGCTTAACGTGACGGTGGCCTGCGCCCTGCTGGGCAAGCTGGGTCATCAGGTGCAGGTGGCACGGGACGGCACCCAGGCGTTGGCGATGGCCAACCCGGATGATTTCGACCTCATTTTGCTCGATATCCAGCTGCCGGACATGACCGGCTTCGATGTGGCGAAAACCCTGCTGGAGCGTTATGGCGACAGCCTGCCACCCATGGTGGCGCTCACCGCCAACTCCACCGGCGATCGCCAGTACTACCGGGATCACGGCATGCAGGATGTGATCAACAAGCCGCTTGGCTCCAAAGCGGTGCGGGAGGTGATTGGTCACCTGTTTGCCGATCTGGCCGAGGATGAAGCGGACGAGCAGGCGGATGCGGGCAATCAGGATGCCCTGCTGGATATCCCCTTCCTCACCGATTACGCCGATACCGTGGGCAAGCCGGTGCTGCTCTCCAGCGTCGATCTGTTCGAGAAGATGATGCCGGACTACATGGCAGTGCTCGACTCCAACATGATTGCCAAGGATCAAGCTGGGGTGGTGGAAGAGGCGCACAAGATAAAAGGGGCGGCAGGCTCCATTGGCCTGCGCCGTTTGCAGCAGACGGCTCAGCTGATCCAGAGCCCGGATCACCCCGCCTGGTGGGAAAACGTGGAAGACTGGATTGAGACGCTGCGCCGCGAATATCCCGGCGATATCGCCCGTCTGCGGCGCTGGTTGCTGTCTTGATGCTGGAGGTTGTCTTGAGTCTGATGGAAGTTGCTGGCAAGGAGCTGCGAGATGTATAGCCGTTTGATTACCCCCGCGCGCATCCACCCCTGGGGGGATGAGGAGCTGCTGGAGGCGACCGAGCAGGATCGCTCCCGTATCGTGCAGGCCGCGCCGGTGCGCCGGTTGCAGCAGAAGACCCAGGTCTTTCCGCTCGATGTGAAGGCCTCGGTACGCAGTCGCCTCACCCACTCGCTGGAGGTGCAGGAGACCGGCCGCCAGATCAGCCGCCGCATTCTGGCTGCCTTGCCTGCCGGGATGGTCTGTGAAGGGGCTTTTATCAATCTGGTAGAGATGTCCTGCCTGCTTCATGACGTGGGCAACCCGCCGTTTGGCCACTTTGGCGAGCAGGTGATGAGCCAGTGGCTCGGCGAGATGCTTGATCCCCTCTATCAGCAGGCGCTGGCGCAGCCCCCCTCGACCCAGTGGGCTGAGCTGCGTCAGGATCTGCAACTGTTTGATGGCAACGCCCAGAGCTTGCGGCTGGTGCACAGTCTGCACGAGCTCAATCTGACGCTCGGGCAACTGGCGGCGCTCTGCAAATACCCGCAGCAGCCGCAACCCGGGGTGAGCTATGGCCAACATCATGGCTGGAGCAGCAAGCGGGGTATCTTCTTTAGCGAGCAGCCGCTCTACCGGGCCCTCGGTCAGAGCCTGGGATTGGCCCCCGGCTGCCGTCATCCGCTGGTTTACATCATGGAGGCGGCCGATGACATCTCCTACTGCATCGCCGATCTGGAAGATGCGGTAGATCGGAGGATCCTGACTCAGGGTGAACTGCTGGCGGCGCTGCGAGCTGCTGACCAGAGTGACTACATGGGCACCTTGCTGGATGACGCGCTTGCCAGTGGTCGGGGCTTTTTCCCCCATTTTCGCCAGCAACTGACCCGGGATCTGGTTGCGCTGGCGGCACAAAGCTATGTCAGCGAACATCAGGCCATTTTGCAGGGATCCTATCCGCAAGCGCTGCTGCACGGTCAGGCGCCGGCGGCGCGGGTGCTCGATATCCTCAAACGGGTGGCCCGCGAGCTGGTCTTTATGCGCCCCGAGGTGGAAGCGCTTGAGCTGGAGGGGTATGCGGCGCTGCGCGGGGTGCTGACCAGTTATGCCTGCCTGTTGTCGCTGCCAGCGCCACAGTTTGCCCGTCTGCTGGCCGGGGAGGGGAGTCAGACGCTTTTCTTTGCGCGCCGCCTCTATCACCGCCTCTCGGCCCGCCATCTCAAGGCCTATCGATTGGCGATCGCCACTCCGGATCCGCGCTTTGCCTGCCAGAACGAGCAGGAGTGGTATTACCGGGTGCGGCTGCTGCTCGATTACGTCAGCGGCATGACGGATACCTACGTGCTGGAGGAGTACCGGCTACTCTCGGGGATCTGATGCCCCAAGCTCCCCTTCGGGCAGCATAAAATGCCGTAAAAACGTTTAAAAAGGAGTCGCAAGAGGCTTGTTTTAAATTCGGATATTTTTTAGACTTCTGCAACCTGTTCAACTTTTATCCGGTAAGGAGACGAAAATGCAACATCTGATGCTCAATATTGCATTCTCTCGCGGCACTGCGTGCGGCGTGAAATCTCGTGCTCTTTTACCGCGTGGCGTAAACAGGTAACCCCTGTCTTTTTATCACCCGCGGTTCGTCCCGCAGGGTGATATCCACTTTCTCCGGGAGAACCGCATGTTCAACTGGAGAATGTCATGTCTATCGAACTGGTTTTACTGCGCAGTGTTGAATCCCTGGTCCAGAGAAGGATTGCCCGGGTCGAGCGTCGTCTCGTGCAGGTCAATTTGTCACCCGCCCTGCTCAGGGATATCGGGCTGGAAGGATATCAGGGTCAAATCGCCCTCGTTCGCGAGCGGGAGTATCAAACCGGCTTCCGCCTCGGGAATCGAATAACCTGATCGCGAGGGGGAGAATAAGATCCCCCTCGCTATTGAAATGGCAGGCTGCATGCCTGCCATTTTTCCATCTTATGGGTGATTCCAGGTTCACATGTTGGTGACTCAGTATTATCCTCTCCGCCCTCTTTGTAACAGCTGCGATTGTTTTCTCGCCTTGCGTCGTCAGGGTCTGCAAGATTAGAGGTGGCAGCCCTATCTGTTTTACTCATCAGGACAAGACCTTATGCCACTCCTTCGTCAGCTTTTTCTTCCCATTTTGCTGTTGTTTTCAGGCATGTTGGCTGTTGCGGCTCCCCAACCGCAAGATGAGAGCACAAGTAACGAAATTTCTGCACAAAAGGAGCTGCTGGTCGGGGTTCCCCGTGGTGGTTATCCCCCTTTCATCTATCAACTCCCCAACCAGCGTTATGCCGGTCCGCTCAAGGAGCTGGCCTCGCGTATTGCAGCCGAAATGGGCGTGTCATTGCGTTATATCCCCTATAACTCCTACGTGGATGCCCAGATTGCTCTCCAAGGCGGCCAGATCGATGCATTAATCGGGGTCGAACGTAATGCTCTTGAATTGAAGGGGATAAACCCTATTGGCAGTATCGGTTCTTATGCTCGCTCCATTTTAATGCATACCCCGGATCAGCGATTGACCCTGGAGCAGGCGCGCAAGTTACGCTGGGTCTGTATTCGCGGGTTTGGCAGTTGCACTGAGTTGGATCGTTTGGGGATCTCTGGTGTAACTGAGCTGGAGAGCCGCACTGAGGCGACCTATATGGTCAAGCTGGGCGCTGTCGATGCATATCTTGATTTGGAACCCATTGTTTCCCTTAAGATGGAGAGAATGCCTGCATCAATGGGGGTTGTCGCTCCTGGGTGGCTTTCTGGCAGCACGCTGACGATGGCGACCAGCTCCCGCCAGCCAGAGCTGAGCGAGAAGCTTTGGCAGGCATATCAACGGATACCCGTTGCAGACTCACGACTACGGTTGCATCAGGAAGATGAGCGCGCCAACGCTGGTCTGTTGCTGGAACCAGATGAGGCTAGTTGGCTGAAGCAGAGAAACAGGGTCATCAAGTTCGCCGTTGCCCCCGGATTTGCCGGCATCAGCGAAATCGATGACGAAGGTGAATTGCATGGCTATACGGCAGACCTGATGAAGTTATTGAGTCTGCGCTCCGGGATCCGCTTTGAGCTGGCGTCGACAAATACCTGGCAGGAGTCACTTAAACTGCTGAAAGAGCACAAAGTGGACCTTATTCCCTTGATGACACCGCTCAAGGATCGTCAGTCCTTTGCCTCTTTTACCTCCTCCTATCTGAAGTTCGACAGCTATGTCGTAGCCAGACACGGTGCTCGCCCGCTGAAGTCGCTGGTCGAGCTGAAAGGGCGTCTGATTGGTGGTGTGACGGGTTCTTACGAAGCCTCTCTCATTCACGCGCTGGGCGCCAATATTATCGAAGTAGGCAAAGATGCCGATTTACTGACCTTGCTTGATACTGGGCGAGCCGAATATGTGCTGTTGACCATGACCAATCTGGGACAGCAGGCGATGAAGGGTTTCAATGATAAGTATCAGGTAGTGCTGAGCTCCCCCGAATTTTCCGTACCTATCAGTATGGCTGTCAACAATGCTCAGCCCGAGTTGCTCCGAATCATGGACAAGTTGCTGCTGACCATCACGGATGAGGAGTGGCAACGGCTTGAGCGACGCTGGCTCAATGTGTCGGTCAATATCGAATCCGATTACACCCTGATTTACAAATGGTTGGCCATAGGGGGGGGCGCCTTGCTCGTCAGCGGTTTGCTGGTGATGTTCTGGGCTCGCAGTTTGCGTCGCCAGATTGCGCAGCGGAAAATCGCAGAGGACAAGCTGAATGAACAGTTGCTGTTTGTGCAGACCTTACTCAACTCACTGCCAACCATGGTGGCGCTACGTGATAGCGAGCAGCGGATCACCTTGTGCAATCAGGCCTATCGCGATGCTTTCCTTGGTGCTGGCAGTAGCAGTGAGGAGCTGCAAAACATGCCCGAGACACTCAGAAACAGTGTGTTGGAAGAAGAGCGTTTGGTGTGGCAGACAGGACAGGATCTGGAGGGGGCAGGCAGTAACCTGCGAGCTGATGGTACGCCCTGCCATGTTATCTATGCCAAACGCCCTTATCGCGATCCCGATGGCAATATGCTAGGGGTGTTGACAGTACTGACCGATGTCAGCCGGATCAAGGAGGCGGAGGAGCGCGCCCGTCAGGCTGAAAATCGCCTTACCCAGATTACCGACAGCATGCCTGGGGTGGTCTATCAGTATTTGTGGCAAGGGCCGGGCAAGGGGCGCTTTCTTTATGCCTCTCAGGGGGCCAACGAGATTCTGGGGGTATCTCACCAGGATTTATTTAACGCTGAATCGGGTGGTGAGGTATTTGGCTTTACCGAACAGGCCCTGCAGGAGTTTGTCAGCAAGGTGGCCAACCATGCCGAGACCCTGGCCCCCCTCGATCTGGAGGTCAGGGTGGAGCGGCCTGATGGAGATCGCTATCTGCAAGTGCGTGGCAACTTTGTCAGACAGGAGCAGCAGGCACTGATCCTCAACGGGGTGATTCAGGACATCACTGCCCTCAAGCAACAGGAATATGAGCTGCGCGAAGCTCGCGCCTATGCCGAGCAGGCGATGCAGGCTCGCAGCCGCTTTTTGGCAACGATGAGCCATGAGCTGCGCACTCCCATCTCAGGCATGCATGGCATGCTCGAATTGCTGCAAATGAGCGAGCTCAACGACGACCAGCGTTTTATGGTGCGCAATGTGGTCACCTCGACCAATAACCTGCTCTATCTGGTCAATGACATCCTCGATTTCTCCAAGATAGAAGCGGGTCAGTTGCAGTTGAATTACCAGAGCAGCCGGTTGCAAACGGTGATCTGCGATGCCATTCGTGGCCACGCGGCACTGGCTCATAACAAGGGGCTCAACGTGGTGCTGGAGTGGGAGCATCATGTGCCGGATTGGGCCGACATCGACGGGGTGCGTATCGGTCAGGTCATCTCCAACCTGCTCAACAATGCGGTGAAGTTTACCGAACAAGGGGGGATTACGATTCGGGTCAGCTACCTGAGCGAGCAACTGACCATCAGTGTCAGTGACACCGGTATCGGGATCGCCGCAGAGAAGCAGGCGCTGCTGTTCACGCCTTTTGAGCAGGTGGAGTCAGATATCAACCGTCGTTTTGGTGGCACCGGACTGGGGTTGGCAATCTGTGAGCAGCTGGTGTGCAAAATGGGGGGGGCACTGACACTGACCAGCAAGGCAGGAGAGGGCTCCAGCTTCCGCTTTACCGTACCGCTTACCAATCCGCAGTGGGATCCCCCTGCTCTGGCTGACACAGAATGGTGGTTTTTCAGCGATGACACCAACCTCGAAGCGGCCATGGTACGGCAGGGGGCCAAGCTCAGGTACTTGGGGGCCAATGAGCTCAGTCGCTCACTGGACGGGTTGCTGTTGGCCGATCAACGGTGGCTTGAGCAAGCGCTTGGGGGGGAATGGCAAAGCTGGCTGCAACACTCTGCGCTGAAGGGGATCATAGCGTCACCCGATGAGGCGTTACGGGGTCGGATTGGTGAACAGAAATGGTGGCGCCTGGGTCTATCTCCTCTCTATCCGGATCTTCTGCTGGAGAGCTGCCACGAATTGCTACAGGAGCGGGTCACACCAATCCTCCCTGCGCTTGCAGAGAAGCTGGGTGGCAAAGTATTGGTGGCCGATGATCATCCGGTCAATCGTGCCTTGCTGGCACGGCAGTTGGCCATTCTTGGTATCGAGGCTCAGGTCGTGGAAGATGGCGAGAAGGCTCTGCGGGCCTGGCAGGGACAGCAATTCTCTCTGCTGTTGACTGATTGCCATATGCCGGTGATGGATGGTTATGCCCTGACCAAGGCGCTGCGGGCTGCGGGAGTGACGGCCCCCATCATAGGGGTAACGGCAGATACGTCGGAAGAGGCGAGTGCTCGTATGGTAGAGGCCGGCATGAGTGACATGCTACTGAAGCCCTACCCGCTGGATATCTTGCGCCAGATGCTGGCCCATTGGCTGGCAGAGAGGACGCCAACCAGAAGCGCGGGTGCGCCCGTTGATGGGGCTACAGGCATGCAGGCTGAACGCTGGTTAGCGCTGTTTGGTGACGAGCTGACCGCGCGAGCCATGGCGGTGGAGTATCTCGATTCCAACCGGCAGGATGGCGAGGCCATGATGGCAGCACTGATTTGTCATGATGCCAGCGCCTTGGTAGAGACCGCCCACCGGATCAAGGGGGCTGCCCGAATGGTCGGGTTGGAGGAGCTTGCCAGTCAGGCCGCCATGCTGGAATCGGCAGCGCGATTGAAGCGGCTCGACGAACTCGACGATCTGGTCAGCACAGTGCAGAGGCTGATGACGGCGATTACCCACGACATTGGATTATGGCTCGATGAAAAAAGCACAACATGAGTTGGTCATCATGGTCGTGGAAGACCATGGATTTCAGCGCAAGGCGCTGCTGCACCAGATCCGCAGCCTGGGTTACCAGAATCTGCTGGAAGCGGTTGATGGTGTCGAGGCGTTGGCGCTTAGCCAGCAACACAACGTCGATATCCTGTTTTGTGATCTGCGAATGCCCGGAATGGATGGCATGGCGCTGTTGCGCCGCCTGTCGCTGGGTGGTTTTCAGGGCGGCATTATCCTCTCCAGCGCGCTTGAGGGGGATGTGGTAGAAGCCGTATTGCGTATGAGTACCGCTTATGGCTTGCAGGTGCTTGGTCGCATAGAGAAACCCTCAACGCCGCAGCAGCTCCAGCGGCTTATCCAGGCTTGGTCACCCCGGCAGGAACCCGTCAGGGAGGAAGAGGGGCACAGAATAGGACTCGATGAGTTGCGTCGGGCGATCGAGCAAGATCAACTGCTGCCCTGGTATCAGCCCAAGGTGAGTTTTGCATCCGGCGAGTGGGTCGGGATGGAGGCGTTGGCCCGCTGGCAACACCCCGAGTTTGGCCTGATCCCGCCCGGGCGTTTTATTTCACTGGCGGAGCACAACGGGCTTATCGATCCGTTGACCGAGGTGATCATCAGTAAATCTCTGAGTGATGGTCATTTATGGGAGGAAACCGGCTTGTCACTCAATCTGTCGATGAACCTCTCCACCACCTCACTCATTGAAGGGGATCTTTGCAACTTATTGATTGATCAGTGCAAGCGCTGGAGTATCAATCCGGAGCTCATCACTCTGGAGGTGACCGAGAGCGCATTCGTTCAGGATCTGGGCAAGTCTCTGGAGGTGCTGACCCGGCTGAGGATGCATGGTTTTGGCCTCTCCATCGATGATTTTGGTACCGGTTACTCCTCGATGCAGCAGCTGGCACTGTTGCCGTTCACCGAACTCAAGCTGGATCGCTCTTTCGTCGATCGCTGCCATGCCGATCCGTCACGTTTGGCTATCATCGAGTCCAGTATCGAGTTGGCCCGCAAGCTGGGGCTGAAGTCGGTGGCGGAAGGGGTAGAGGATGAGGCGACCTGGCGAGTGCTGGCTCAGCTCGGTTGTGACCTCTGTCAGGGATTTTTCTCTGCCCGCCCGATGCCGCGCAGTGAATTGGCTAATTGGCACCGGACTTGGCAAGATAGATTGCCTACACTGATATCTATCTGATTCTGTTGGCTGGATCCCTCCGTTTGAACAAGGATGTTCATGAAAATCTCAAGCAAGTTGCTGCTCAGCTTCGGTTTTATCAACCTGCTGATCCTGCTCTCCTCCACGCTGGTCTATTACCGGCTGACCCAGATCAATCAGGCCCAACACACCCTGCTGGAGCAGGCGCTGCCCGCTTTGCAGCGGGATGAGGCGAGCCAGAAGGCACTGGTTGCCACCGTTTCTGCCTTGCGTGGCTATCTGATCCTCGGCAAGGATCCGGCTCAGGCTTCCCGCCTCAAGCAGGAGTGGGAGTCGGCTTGGCAGGCCATCGCCCATCAGGCGTTCAGCCCGGTGCTCGCCAAGTCTCTCGAGACCTTCAAAAGCCATCAGGAGAAGGTGTGGACTATCGCCCAGAGCGAAGAGAATCTGCCCGCTCACACCCTGATGCTGCAGGAGGCGGGGCCGTTGGCTGAGGCGGCGCTCGATCAGTTGCAATCCTTTGCCAATGAAGAAGTTGGCACTCCGCAGGATCAACTCTCCGGCGATCGCCGCATGCTGCTCAAGCAGGTGGGAGATGCCTACAACAGCCTCGCCAACGCCCTCTCCGCACTGCGGGATTTTCTCATCTCAGGCGATCCCGAATACCGCAGCAAATATCAGGATTACTACCAGTTTCACCAGCAGCGGGTGGCTGAGGTTAAACAGCAAGTTGCGCTCTTTACCGACACCCAGCAGAGCCTCTGGCAGCTGTTTGAAGAGATGGCGACCCCCTTCTCCGAGCTGGTGGGGCAGGTGATCGAGAAGCGCCAGGCACCGGATTGGGATCAGGCAAACTACCTGATGGCCACCGACATCGAGCCGATGCAGTCCAGCCTCAGCGAGCAGCTGGTCCAGCAGGTGGGGAAAACCCGTGCCGAGGTGGATCAGATTTCGGCGCAGATGACCGGAGCCGGGAGGGCCATCAACCAGACACTGCTGTTGGCTACCGGCAGCGCCATCGTGCTTGGCATGGTGGTCGCATGGCTCTTTAGTCGCCGTCTGACCCGTGACATTGCCTGTCTGGTGACCCGGGCGGGGCAGGTTGCGGATGGTCGGCTGGCGGCCGAGCCCTTGCCAATCACAGGGCAGGATGAGTTGGGAGAATTGACCGGCTCCATCAACCGGATGTCTGCCCAGTTACATCATCTGGTCGGGGAGTTGCAGGGCGCAGTGGGGCAGGTCGAGGTGGCCTGTCTCGATGTGGGCAGCACCACCAGAGCCATAGTGGCGGATCTGACGGAGCAGGATCAGCGGGTCGATGCGGTGGCGGCGGCTATCGATCAGATGTCAGTGAGTGCTCGTGATGTGGCTGGCAACATTGCCGGTGTGGCGGATGGTGCCCATCAGGTGCGGCAGCAGACCCGTCAGGGAGAGGCCGCGCTGGCACGAATGAGCGATACCATGCAGCAGATTGCCGCCATGATTGGACAGGCCAACGAAGCCATGGGGCTGTTGGAGCATCAGAGTGAACAGGTGGGGCAGATCACCGAGGTGATCGCCACTATAGCCGAGCAGACCAATCTGCTGGCACTCAATGCGGCGATAGAAGCGGCGCGGGCAGGCGAGCAGGGGCGTGGTTTTGCGGTGGTGGCCGATGAGGTTCGCCAGCTGGCAACCCGCACCCATCAATCCACCGCCGAGATCAGCCAGACTATTGCGGCCATCTCCCAGCAGACTCGCCAGACGGTGAGTACCGTCAGCAGCGGCACCCGGTTGGTGGAGCAAGGGCGGGATGCAGTTGGATTGGTGACCGATACCCTGAGTGCCATGAACCAGCTGGTGCAGTCGCTGTCGGGCCAGCTGGAGGCCATTTCGGTGGCAACCGAGCAGCAGTCGCGGGTGGCCGCCGAGGTATCCGGGACGGTCGATGACATTGCTGCGCTCAGTCGGCAATCCTGTCAGCGCAGTCAGCAGGGGGAGGAGATCGTAGCCAGACTGGCTGGCGATACCGGCAAGCTGAAGGCGGTCATCGCCCGCTTTGATCTTGATGCGTGAGATGGCGGGATCATCCCGCCATTGCTATTGCCATTCACCGGGCCGTCTGGCCCGTGGGTTTAGTCCAGACGTCTGAAGGTGTGGTTGTCGAAGCTGCTGGTGGTCTCCCGGTTGAGCAGGCTGACCAGCAAAATCGCCCGTTTCTCTCCATCCGGCTCCATATAGATGGCTTCGAAGCCGGCAAGCGGCCCCTCTTCAATCAGCACCTTGTCGCCCGAGCAGGGCAGGCTGGCGTAGCTGGCTCTCGCCTCGTCGCTATCATCGCGGCTCATCAGCTGATAGACCAGCTTGCTGCTGATGGGGGTCCATTCACTGCCAAAGTGGATGATCCGGCTGATGCCGCGGGTCGATTTCAGGGTGACCGGTGTCACCTCTTCCAAATCAACGAAGATAAACAGATAGTTGGGGAACATGGGTTCCCGTACCGGAACTCGCTTGCCCCGGCGCAGCTTCTCGATCTCCACCATGGGGTAATAGGATTCGATACCCTGGGCATCGAGGTGGGCGCGGGCGCGGGCCTCTTCTTTTGGCTTGCAGTAGGCCAGATACCATTTTTTCATGTTATGAGTATGTTCGTGTTGCCGTGCTCGCGGATATGATAGCGGCGCCAATAAAAAAGGCCACGCATTGCGTGGCCTTTTTTGCCGAGTGAGCAATTACCAACCTTTTACCAGGCCGCCTTTGAACAGCTCGAGACCTTTCTTGTAGACATCATCGGTCTGGAAAGCTTGTACGAACTGTTTGACCTTCTCGTCATCCTTGTTGTTGTCGCGGGCGACGATCAGGTTGACGTAGGGGGACTCTTTGTCTTCAACAAACAGGCCGTTCTCGGTCGGGGTCAGACCAATCTGACCGGCGAAGGTGTTGTTGATGATAGCCAGATCCACATCTTCCAGCGAGCGCGGCAGTTGGGCTGCTTCCAGTTCCACAATCTTGAAGTTGCGCGGGTTGCTGGCGATATCCAGCACGGTTGCTTCCAGACCGGCGCCATCCTTCAGGGTGATCAGACCCTGTTTGGCCAGCAGGATCAGCGAGCGACCCAGGTTGGTCGGATCGTTCGGTACCGCGATCTGGGCGCCATCTTGCAGCTCGCTCAGCGCCTTGATCTTTTTGGAGTAACCGGCGATCGGGTAGACGAAGGTGTTGCCAACCGGCACCAGCTTGAAGCCGCGATCACGCACCTGTGCATCCAGATAGGGTTTGTGCTGGAAGGCGTTGACGTCGATGCTCCCATCGTTCAGTGCTACGTTCGGGGTGACATAGTCGGAGAAGTTGACCACCTCGACTGTCAGACCGTATTTCTCTTTGGCTACCTTGGCAGCCACTTCAACCAGTTCGGTCTCGGGGCCGGCAATAGCGCCCACTTTCAGAACCTTGCTCTCTTCTTTTTGACCGCAACCGGCCAGAACCAGACCAGCCAGCAGGGCAGCCGCAACGGATTTGATGCCAAATTTCATAAAACCTCCTGTCAGAAATCGACGATTAACGATGATCACATTTGTTGACCAGGCGCTCACCCGCGCTCTGGATAAGTTGAACCAGTACTACCAGGATAACCACGGTCACCAGCATGACGGTCGGGTCAAAGCGCTGATAACCATAACGAATACCCACATCCCCCAGACCACCGCCACCGATGGCCCCGGCCATGGCCGAGTAGTTCACCAGAGTGACGAGGGTAATGGTGACGCTGTTGAGGATGCCGGGCAGAGCCTCGGGCAGCAGCACCTTGGTGATAATTTGCAGCGGCTTGGCGCCCATCGCCTTGGCCGCTTCCAGCAGGCCGTCCGGCACCTCCATCAGGGCCCCTTCCACCAGACGGGCAATGAAAGGGATGCAACCGACAGTCAGCGGCACGATGGCAGCGATGGTGCCGATACTGGTGCCGACAATCAGCCGGGTTAGCGGAATGATGGCGACCAGCAGGATGATAAAGGGCACCGAGCGACCCACGTTGACCACCATACCCAGAGTACGGTTGAGCAAGGGGTTGGCCAGGATCTGGCCCGCCTTGGTCACATGCAGTGCCACGCCGAGCGGCAGACCCAGCAGGCAGCCGAACAGAGCGGAGGCAAACACCATGATGAGTGTGTCGCCCAGGGCCGTGATGAGCAGATTAATCATGGCTTCGGACATAACCCATTACCTCCAGCTGAATGTGGTTGTCGATAAGGAACTGCTGGGTGGCCTCGCACTGGGCTTCATCCCCGAACAGCTCGGCCAGCAGGAAACCGAATTTGACGCCACCGGCGTATTCGATGTCTGCGCTCAGAATGCTGATGTCGATATTGAAACGGCGGCTCGCCTCGGAGATGAGCGGCGTATCGACCGTGCTGCCGGTAAAGCCAAGCTTCACCAGCGGATAGCTGCCCGGCACCCGCTCACTGCTCATCCGATCCTGATACTCCTGCGGTACCTCCAGATGGATGGTGGAGTGGATGAAGTCACGGGCCAGCTGGGTTTTGGCGTTGCTGAAGAACCAGGCCACTTCGCCCTGTTCGATCAGGCTGCCGTCGCTGATGATGGCCACTTCGTCACAGATCCCCTTCACCACATCCATCTCGTGGGTGATGAGCAGGATGGTGAGCCCCAGCTTGACGTTGATCTCCTTGAGCAGGGTCAGGATCGAGCGGGTGGTCTGCGGGTCGAGGGCCGAGGTGGCCTCGTCGCAGAGCAGTACCTTGGGGGCCGGAGCCAGTGCGCGGGCAATGGCGACGCGCTGTTTCTGACCGCCGGAAAGCTCGGACGGATAGGCCTGGGCACGGGCTTCCAGCCCGACCAGCGCCAGCAGCTCGGCAACCCGTTGCTGGATCTTCTCTTTGCTCCAGCCTGCCAGCTCCAGCGGAAAGGCGATGTTGGCAAACACGGTGCGGGAGGCCAGCAGGTTGAAGTGCTGGAAAATCATCCCGATCTGGCGGCGAGCCTGGGTCAGATCCCGTTCGCTCAGGGCGACCAGATCCTGGCCATCGACAATCACCTGGCCCTCTGTCGGGCGCTCCAGCAGGTTGACACAACGAATGAGGGTACTCTTGCCGGCACCGGAGGCACCGATCACCCCGAAAATTTTGCCTTGGGGTACATGCAGACTCACATCACGCAGGGCGTGCACGGCGTCACTGCCTGTACCGTAGACTTTGTTGAGACCGATCAACTTAATCATGGATTCTTCCGTGCTAACAGCCTTAAAGCACAGGGCGCTACAGGCGGGGAAATTGGGCAGAGGTTCCACTGGGTTACTCTGTCATCATGGAGGATGATGCTAAGATGTCTGGATGGCCATGTCAACGCATGTTTTTACGTCTAGACGTCTAAAAAAGTGATAAGGATTTCTGTCGGGCGGATAACAATCAGGATGGTATTGTTGCTCTGCCAGATCCTGTTTCGTCCCTACGGGATATGACCGAATTAAAGATGGTTTATACACGGTAAATGCTGGTTTTATTAGTGTGTCAGCCCGTTTCTGTCCATATCGGCTGTCGAGCTTAATGCTCCTCCATCGTTGCACAAATTGCTGCACAAATCGTTCCCTATTCGTGACCGTAGCACCTGGCGGCCACTTTGTCGGCGTCAACCTTGATGCAGCGCAAGGGGGGCTCGGATAGGGATTGGGTCGGTGGCGCCGTTTTTTTATACTGATGTTGTCGACAAGCATGGAGGGCAGTGCGATGAGATTCCAACAGATCAAAGAGTTGCTGCACTATCTTGAGCAGGTTCACCACCAGCTCGGACTCTGTTACGGGCGTTTGACCAGTCAGGTGGACAACGAACGGAGCCGGATGTTGCTGGTCTATCTGCAAGGGCGTGAGGATGCGGCCAGTGCCCATCTGCACGAATATGCCGCTCAGTTGGGAGATGCAGTCAGGGAGACCTGGCTGAACCAGAGTTTCAGCGAGGATATGCTGCCTGCCATTACCCGCTTCGAGCTGCCGGCATCAGTCCAGACCCAGGATATCGTCACTCAGGTATGCCGCTGGGAAGAGCAGCTGGTGGGCGAGCTGAGCCATCTGGCCCGGGAGTGCCCGACACCGGCCACCACCGCCTTGCTCGAGAATCTGGCCGGGCTGGAGCAGACCCGCCTGACCCGACTGGTGCACGGAGTGCACCGACTCGACGACATGTAGCGGGTGATAAGCGTCAAACTTGCAAGATGACGGCCAAACAAAAGGGCCCGGCAGCAGTGCCGGGCCCTTTCCATTGGATATCTGCTGATTTGCCGTGAGCGTCGGTCAGCCCTGCTGCTCGGCCGCGTAGAGAGCGGCCCCGATAATGCCCGCCTGATTGAGGCTGGCCGCCGGAATAAGCGGCGCCCGGGTCTCGATGCGATCGACAAACTTATCCAGCTTGGCTGCGCTGCCGCCCCCCAGAATGAAGAGGTCGGGGGAGAAGAGAAACTCGAGGCGCGCCAGATACTTGTTGAAGCGTTTGCCCCAGCGGTTCCAGGAGAGATCTTCCCGTTTGCGTGCCGCATCGGAGCAGTAGTGCTCGGCGACCATTCCTTCCAGCATCAGATGGCCCAGCTCGGTGTTGGGCAGCAGATGGCCGTTGACGAAGATGGCGGTGCCGATGCCGGTGCCGACCGTGATGAGGATGATGACCCCCTTGCGATCCTTGCCGGCGCCAAAACGCATTTCGGCCAGACCGGCGGCATCGGCATCGTTCAGCACATAGCAGGGCTTGCCGGTGACATCGGCAAACAGATGCTCGGCATCGGTTTCGATCCAGCTCTTGTCGATGTTGGCGGCACTCTTGGCAACCCCGTTGTGGATGGTGGCAGGAAAACCGCAGCCCACCGGCCCTTTCCAGTCAAAATGTTCGACCAGCGCCTTGAGGGTATGGGCGATGGCGGCCGGGGTGGCCGGTTGCGGTGTGGCAATGCGATGGCGCTCGCCAATCAATTCGCCGGTTTTGGTATCGACCAGACAGCCCTTGATCCCTGAGCCTCCAATATCCACTCCCAACATATGCATCTGTGTTGTCCTTGTTGTGTGCCGAGCAGTTTGCAGTGACCACGCTGTTATGGGCATTGCAGGTCGGCAGAGCATGAAAAAAGTGCTGCAATCCGGCAAGGGGCAGATCACTTATGCGTGATCCGACAGACCTTTTTCGATGCAGCGGATCAGCAAACGGGTCTTCTTGTTCTCTTCATCCTGACGCCGGGCAAGGGTGGCCAGCGCCCATTCGATATGTTCGGCCACTATGGGCTCGGCGGTGGTCAGCCCCAGTTGCAGGGCCGCGATCACCTCGGGAGTCGCCGGGCCATTGCCAAGGGCGACCGCCAGATTGCGGCGCCAGCGCTGGTAACCGATGCGGCGGATCGGGCTCCCTTCGGTCTGTTTGAGGAAATCGCTCTCGCTCCAGCACCACAGCGCCAGCAGGGGCGGGCGGTGCAGGCTGGGGCGGGGGCTAAAATCGGGTTCCGGGCTGGCATCGGCGTAGCGATTCCAGGGGCAAATAAGCTGGCAGTCGTCGCAGCCGTAGATGCGGTTGCCTATCAAGGGCCTGAACTCTTCCGGAATAGGGCCGTCATTCTCGATGGTGAGATAGGAGATGCAGCGGCGGCCATCTACCACATAGGGGGCGACAATGGCGCCGGTCGGGCAGATGTTGATGCAGGCGACACACTTGCCGCACAGCTCCTTCTCCACTGGCTGGTCGAGCGGCAGCGGCAGGTTGAGCAACAGCTCACCGAGAAAGAAGAAGGAGCCGGCCGATTCGTTGAGCAGCAGTGAGTGTTTGCCAACCCAGCCGAGGCCCGCCTTGGCTGCCAGTGGCCGCTCGAGGATGGGGGCGGAGTCGACGAAGGGGCGCCACTCACCCAAGGTCTCTTCAGTGCCTGGAAACAGCTCGGCGCAGCGCGATTCGATGCGATCACCCAGCTGTTTGAGCCGGTTGCGCAGCACCTTGTGGTAGTCACGGCCGAGGGCATAGCGGCTGATATAGCCGAGGGTCGGATCGCGCAGGGTGGCGGCAAAACCCGCCTCGAACGGCAGGTAGTTCATCCGCACCGACAACACTCGCACCGTGCCCGGCAGCAGCTCGTGGGGGCGCGCGCGCATCATGCCGTGGCGCGCCATGTAATCCATGCTGCCGTGATAGCCCGCATCCAGCCAGGCCTGCAATCTCGGCTCTTCGATACGCAGGTCGGTGTCGGTGATGCCCGCCTGGTCAAAACCTAGCTCCCGTGCCCAGAGCTTGATATCGTGGGCCAGCTGGTGGAAGTCAGGTGCGCTCATGCGGCTTGGCCTGGCCGGAGTTTGCTGGCGTGGGTCGATTGATAAGAGGCGGGAGCCGTCATGGTAGAGATCATCAGGGGCGCGTTGGGCACAAAAGAGGGGGGCAGTTTACCACAGGGGCTGTGGCAGACTGAACAGATCCGCGCACTGGAGCGCAACTGGGCCGCGCGTGAGGGGCAACCTCTCTATGCTCTGATGGAGCGAGCCGGTGCTGCGCTGCGCACCTATGCCACCCTGCATTGGCCCGACAGTCGCTGCTGGTGGATTTTCGTCGGCCCCGGTAATAACGGCGGTGATGGCTATGTGCTGGCCCGCCTTGCCCGCCAGATTGGCATCGAGGTGGTGGTGATTGCCGCTAGGGCACCCGACCAGCTGAAGGGGGATGCCAAACAGGCCGCCGATGAGTGGTTGGCGGCCGGTGGCAGGGTCTGGCTGGCCGAGCAGTTTGATGGGGACCAGCACTCCACCCCGGATCTGGTGGTCGATGCCCTGCTTGGCACCGGCGTCAACATGCCCCTCTCGCCACTACTGACAAAGATCGTCGCAACAATCAATGGCTTGGCTGTGCCCGTGCTGGCGGTGGATCTCCCCTCCGGCCTCAACGGCGATACCGGCCGTGCCATGGGGGCCGTGGTGCAGGCCACTCACACCCTCACCTTTATCGGTATCAAGCAGGGGATGCTCACCGGCGACGGGGTGGATTGCGTCGGCCAGCTCGACTGTGATCCCCTTGGCGTGACGCCTGATGACACTATGCTGCCCGCCGCTTGGCGTATCGATTATCCGCTGCTCAGCACGCAGCTGACCCCGCGCCCGCGCGCTTCCCACAAGGGCTCTTATGGCAAGGTACTGCTGGTGGGGGGCAATCGCGGCATGCAGGGGGCCATCGTGCTGGCGGCCCGCGCCTGCCTGCGGGCGGGGGCCGGGCTGGTGCGGGTGTGTCAGCATCCGGATCATCCACCGGTCAGCCTCTATCAACCCGAACTGATGAGTCTCACTACCGCTGATGACGAGGGGTGGGCGTCGGTGCGGGTCATCGGCCCCGGGCTCGGTCAGGATGAGTGGGGAAGCGCGCAAATCGCCCGTTATTTCACCGACCGGCTGCCACTGGTTTTGGACGCCGATGGATTGAATTGGCTGGCGCAATCTCCCCGCCATCAGGATAATTGGGTGCTCACGCCCCATCCCGGCGAAGCTGCGCGCCTGCTGGGATGCTCCATTGCCGAGATTGAAACCGACCGGTTTGCCGCCGTGCAGGCGCTGCAGCGGCGTTATGGCGGTGTGGTGTTGTTAAAAGGGGCGGGAACACTTATTTATGACGGCGAGCGGGTCGCTCTCTGTTGTGAAGGCAATCCCGGCATGGCAAGTGGCGGGATGGGCGATCTGTTATCTGGTATAATCGCCGCCCTTTTGGCCCAGGGCTGGTCTGCCACCATGGCAAGCTGGCTGGGTGCCGTGATCCACGGCGAGGCCGCAGATCAGGCCGCCGCTGACGGCGAGCGGGGCATGCTGGCGTCAGACTTGCTGCCGCTGATCCGCAAACTGGTTAATCCCGACACCATTACAAGTTAAAAAGAAGAACATGGCAAAACAGTTGATGATGACACTGCCGGACGAGGCAGCAACCGTGGCACTGGGTGGCCGTCTGGCACAGGCTTGCCAGCAGGCGACCACAGTGTTTTTGCATGGCACGCTTGGCGCCGGTAAAACCACCCTGACCCGCGGCTGGGTGCAGGGCCTTGGCCATCAGGGCAAGGTAAAAAGCCCGACTTACACCTTGGTCGAACCCTATGAGCTCGATGGCTGGCAGGTCTACCATTTTGATCTCTATCGCCTGGCTGATCCGGAAGAGCTGGAATTCATGGGCATTCGGGACTATTTTGCCGCCAACACTCTCTGTCTGGTTGAGTGGTCCGAGAAGGGCGAGGGCTGGTTACCGGCTCCCGACCTGGAAATTACCCTCACCTATGTAGGCGAGCAGCGCGAGGTTCTGATAGAGGCTCGCACTGCTATTGGCGAAGCCATTCTGGAACGGTTGTCATCTACGTGCGCTTGATCCTTGTTATTGCTCTCTCTTTGATGGCGTTACCCTCTTGGGCGAATCAGCTCAAGAGCGTACGAATCTGGCCATCACCGGATAACACCCGGGTGGTGCTCGACATGAGCAGCGCCCCCAATTACAACTACTTCACCCTCACCGGCCCGGATCGGCTGGTAATCGATCTGAAAGGGGCGAGCAACGTCGCCAATCTGGCCCGGATCGAGAACAACAGCGAACTGGTGCGCAAGATCCGCCAGAGCACTCCGCTGGAGAAGGGCGGTCTGCGGCTGGTGATGGATCTCAGCTCCGCCATCAAGCCGGTGGTCTTTCCGCTGGCGCCAGCCGGGCCCTATGGCCACCGTCTGGTCATCGACCTTCCTTATGAAGAGAAGCGCTCGGCTGCTGCGGTGCAGTCCACGCCTGTCGGTGGCAAGGGCAAGGGGGTGGTGATTGCCATCGACCCGGGCCACGGCGGGGAAGACCCGGGATCCATCGGCCCGCGTCGTACCTACGAGAAGCGGGTCACGCTGGCGGTCTCCCAGAAGCTGGCGGCACTGATCGACCGCGAGCCGGGGATGCGTGCCGTGATGACCCGTCGTGGCGACTACTTCGTCGACCTCAACAAGCGCTCCGAGATTGCCCGCAAGGCAAAGGCGGATCTGCTGGTCTCTATCCATGCAGACAGTTTTCATAACTCGACCCCGCGCGGCGCCTCTGTCTGGGTCCTCTCGACCAACCGTGCCAACCGCGAGATGGGCAGCTGGCTGGAGAAGCAGGAGAAGCAGGGCGAGCTGCTGGGCGGTGTCGGCAAGGTGTTGGCGGAATCCGATCCCAACCCCTATCTAGCGCAGACCTTCCTCGACCTCTCCATGGACAAGTCCCGTGCCGAAGGGTATGACGTCAGCCGCCAGATCCTGCGCTCCATGGGCAAGGTTGCCCGACTGCACAAGAAGGCGCCGGAGCACGCCAGTCTGGCTGTGCTGAAGGCGCCGGATATTCCCTCGGTGCTGGTGGAGACCGGTTTTATCTCCAACCATGCGGAAGAGAAGCTGCTGGCTACCGCCAGCTATCAGGACCAGCTGGCCCGCGCCATCTTCGAGGGGATCCGCAACTACTACCGCGCCCACCCGACCAAGGGGGCCATGCTGACCGGCAAGGGGCAGGTGAGCCAACCTGTCGCGACCACTCGCCCTGCACCGGTAGCCCGGCAGCCGGTGAGCCAGCCCAGGCAGGCACAGTCGCAGCCGGTAGTGACCAACAAGATGCCCGCTACTGCCCGCGATAGCGGCACGGCGACCGGCTCGGGCGCCGGGGTGATCAAGCCTTACTCGGCGGCAGCGCAGGAGAGCGGTGCACCGGTCAGCAGTGTGGGGGACTATGACAAATCGCGGATGCTCCGCCATGTGGTCAAACGGGGCGAGAGCCTCTCTCGCCTTGCCGAGAAGCATGGGGTGAGTCAGTCCACTCTGGTGGAGATCAACCAGCTGCGCAGCCGGGATATTCAGATCGGTCAGACCATCTATATTCCCCAGCAAGGGCAGAGCCGCGCTGCTGCTCCCGTTCGCAGTGACGACAAGTCGCAGATGATCCGCCATGTGGTCAAGCGGGGCGAGAGTCTCTCCCGCCTTGCCGAGAAACATGGGGTGAGTCAGGCACGGCTGGTAGAGATCAACAAGCTCAAGTCGCGGAATATCCAGGTAGGGCAGGTGCTCTACATTCCGCAAAACTGACGCGCGGGAGCGGGCAATGCCGCTCCCGCTGTTAGCAAATACCATCAGCAAGATTGAAATTCAGGAGCAAGCGATGCCGATCCGTATATTACCCCCGATTCTGGCCAACCAGATTCCGGTTGGTGGAGAGGTGGTAGAGCGGCCCTCCTGGAGCCTTAAGAGACTGACCATCCGCAAGATAGAAATTCAGGAGTAAATGATGCCGATCCGTATTTTGCCACCCATTCTGGCCAACCAGATTGCAGCCGGAGAGGTGGTGGAGCGGCCCTCTTCTGTGGTGAAAGAGCTGGTGGAAAACAGCCTGGATGCGGGGGCCGACAGGGTCGAGATCGACATCGACAAGGGGGGCGCCAAGCTGATCCGCATCCGTGACAACGGCTGTGGCGTCGCCAAAGATGAGCTGGTGCTGGCGCTGTCGCGTCATGCGACCTCCAAGGTGGCCACGCTGGATGATCTGGAAGGGATCAACAGCCTCGGTTTTCGTGGCGAGGCGCTCGCCTCCATCAGCTCGGTCTCCCGTCTCACCTTCACCTCCCGTACCGCCGAGCAGTCAGAAGCCTGGCAAGCCCAGGCGGAAGGGCGCGAGATGAGCGTCACCATCAAGCCGGCGGCCCATCCGGTGGGCACCACGGTGGAGGTGGTGGATCTCTTCTTCAATACCCCCGCGCGGCGCAAGTTCATGCGCAGCGAAAAGACCGAGTTTGCCCATATCGACGAGCTGGTGCGCCGCATCGCGCTCTCCCGCTTCGATGCCACCCTGATCCTGCGCCACAATGGCAAGGTGGTGCGCCAGTACAAGGCCGCCAATACCGTGCCGGAGCAGGAGCGTCGCCTCGCCGCCGTTTGCGGCACCCCCTTCATGCACCATGCGCTGGCGGTGGAGAGCGAGCACAGCGACGTGCGACTGTGGGGCTGGCTGGCGACTCCGGAGGGGGCAAGACCGCAGAACGACCTGCAATACACCTATGTCAACGGCCGGATGATGCGCGACAAGCTCATCAACCACGCCATTCGTCAGGCTTATGACGAGCTGCTGCCTCCCGACCGCTTCGCCGCCTATGTGCTCTATATCGAGCTGGATCCCCGTCAGGTGGATGTCAACGTTCACCCGGCCAAGCATGAGGTGCGCTTCCATCAGGCGCGACTGATCCACGACTTTATCTTTCAGGCGCTGTTTACTGCGCTGCGCCGCGAAGGAGTCAGCGCCGCTCATCAGGACACTCCGCTGGCCGAAACTCTGGTCGAGTTGCCGGTCAGTCCGCAGATTGAATATCCCGGTCAGGCGCCACGTCCCGAATGGTACGGAGCCGAGCACAGCTACCGGGCACCTGCACAGGTGCGGGAGGGGGGCGGTGGGGCTGGCCGAGCCAGCAATTATCAACCGCCCGAGCCCCCAAGCAGGGAGGTGATGCGCGGCATGGGCGCTCTGCTCACTACGCTGCCTATCGCAACTGCGACTGAGGCTGCACCTGTGCAGCCCACTGATCCAGTGCCGTCACCCAGACAGGGGGGATGTCGCGCCCTGACACTGGTGGAGCAGGCCTACCTGTTGATCGAGCGGGATAATCAGCTGGCGCTGCTCTCGCTGGTACGCGCCGAGCGTGTGCTGCTGCGCCATTGGCTGCTGGAGACCTGGGGCCAGGGACTGGCGGCTCAGCCACTGTTGCTGCCGGTCTCCTTCAAATTGCCGAAGAATTTGATCGCGCTGGTGACCGAGCAGGAACGTTTGCTGAAACGGATGGGGCTGGAGTTGAAAAGCGGGGGGCGCGACACCATGATCCTGACTCGGGTACCGGCTCTGCTGCGCCAGACCGATCTGGTGCGTCTGTTACCCGAATTGCTGCAAATTATCGAGGGCGGATCTGACAGTGATGCTGGTCAGCAGGCTGAAGTATTATGCCAATGGCTGGTGGAGCAGGGGATAAGCCGCGAGAAAATATACGATTTTTCAACTGCCAGTCGTCTGCTGACGGAACTTGTGACTGATTTCAGTGACCAACTGGCAGACATTCGCATGGTGCGTCCCCTTTCGCTGGCGACCGTGCTGGAGGAGTTTGAACATGGCGAGTGACTTGCCGACCGCAATTTTTCTGATGGGGCCGACGGCCTCCGGCAAGACGGATCTCGCCATTGAACTGTGTCAGGCTCTGCCTTGCGACATCATCAGCGTCGATTCGGCGCTGATCTATCGCGGCATGGATATAGGTACGGCCAAGCCGACCTCCGATGAACTGGCGCGGGCCCCGCACCGGCTGATCGACATTCTTGACCCGGCTTTGAGCTATTCGGCAGCCGATTTTTGCAAGGATGCCCTGCGGGAGATGAAAGAGATCGCCGACCGCGGCCGCATTCCGTTGCTGGTGGGCGGCACCATGCTCTATTTCAAGGCGCTGCTGGAGGGATTGTCCCCGCTGCCCTCTGCCGATCCCGCCATTCGTGCCGGGATTGAGGAAGAGGCTACCCGCCTCGGTTGGCAGGCGCTGCACGATGAGCTGGTGCGCATTGACCCGGTGGCCGGGGCGCGGATCCACCCCAATGACCCGCAGCGACTCTCCCGGGCACTGGAGGTCTACCGCATCAGCGGCAAGACCCTTACCGAGCTGACGCAGGTGCAGGGGGAGGGCTTGCCCTATCGGGTGCAGCAGTTTGCCATCGCCCCGAGTGATCGCGCCGTGCTGCATCAGCGTATCGAACAGCGCTTTGACAAGATGCTGCAAGGTGGCTTTGAACAGGAGGTTCGTGCGCTGATGGCGCGCGGCGATCTGACCTCGGATCTCCCCTCCATTCGCTGTGTGGGTTATCGCCAAATGTGGGACTACCTGTGCGGTGAAGTGGGGTATGATGAGATGCGTTATCGTGGCATTGTTGCCACACGCCAATTGGCAAAACGACAGATGACTTGGTTGCGCGGCTGGCCCGATGTGACCTGGTTGGAATCTGGTGAGTCTGGCAATCTCGACCGCGTGCTTGCTCGCGCTGGTGCGGCTTGACACTCCCTGTATAATCAGGTTGTTATATTGATATTCGGTGTTTAAAAACAACAAACTATAAGGAAAAGAAAAATGGCTAAGGGGCAATCTCTCCAAGACCCGTTTTTGAATGCGCTGCGCCGTGAGCGGATTCCTGTTTCTATCTATTTGGTGAACGGCATCAAACTGCAAGGTCAGATCGAGTCTTTTGACCAGTTTGTTATCCTGCTGAAAAACACCGTGAGCCAGATGGTTTACAAGCACGCCATCTCGACTGTCGTACCGGCCCGTGCCGTCAATCATCACCAGCCCACTCCGGGTGGCGCGGCTGATGAACAGGGTGATGCCGAGGCGTGATATCCTTGGGCGAGTCGACTCGCCAACTCAGATTCATCATGATTCCTGTTAAGGAGCAAGCGCTTGTTTGACCGTTATGAAGCTGGCGAACAGGCCGTTCTGGTGCATGTCAACTTCAGTGATGAGGGTGAGCGGGAGGATCTGGAAGAGCTCAAGATGTTGGTGAGCTCGGCCGGAGTCAATGCGCTGGGGGTAATTACCACCAGTCGCAGTGCGCCCAGTGCCAAATTTTTTGTCGGCAGTGGCAAGGCTGAAGAGATCGCGTCCCAAGTCCAGATGCTGGATGCCGACGTCGTCATCTTCAACCATGCCCTGACCCCTGCCCAGGAGCGCAACCTGGAGCGTTTGTTCCAGTGCCGGGTGGTGGACCGAACCGGCCTGATCCTTGATATCTTTGCCCAGCGCGCCCGAACCCACGAAGGTAAACTGCAGGTCGAACTGGCCCAGTTGCGCCATCTTTCCACTCGTCTGGTGCGAGGCTGGACCCACCTTGAGCGTCAAAAGGGCGGGATCGGTCTGCGTGGCCCGGGTGAAACCCAGCTTGAAACTGACCGACGTCTGCTGCGGGAACGCATCAAGGCGATTTTGCGTCGGCTCGACAAGGTGGCCAAGCAGCGGGAGCAGGGACGCCGCGCCCGCAACCGCAACGAAGTGCCGACGGTGTCACTGGTTGGTTATACCAACGCCGGAAAGTCCACTTTGTTCAACCAACTTACAGCTGCCAGCGTGTATGCTGCCGACCAATTGTTCGCAACTCTGGATCCCACCCTGCGTAAACTGGTGATCCGGGATGTGGGTGATGTGATTTTGGCGGATACAGTTGGATTTATTCGACACTTGCCCCATGATCTGGTCGCGGCCTTCAAGGCGACCCTGCAGGAGACCCGTGAAGCGGATCTGCTGCTGCATGTGGTGGACTGTGCCGATGAGCAGATGCAGGAGAATATCGACTCCGTGCAGCAGGTGTTGGCCGAGATCGAAGCCGATGACAGGCCCCAGCTGATGATCTGCAACAAGATCGACAAGCTGGCGGATCGTCCGGCAGGTCTGGAGCGAGATGACGAGGGGCGCCCGTTGCGCGTCTGGTTGTCGGCCCAGACTGGTGAAGGTTGTGAGCATCTGTTTACGGCGCTGACCGAATTGCTGGCTGGCTCCATGGTGCATCACACCCTGCAGTTGCCTCCTTCTGCCGCGAGATTGCGCAGTGCGCTCTATCAGCTGAAAGGGATTGAGCAGGAAGGTTTTAGCGAGGAGGGTGATTTCGTGCTGGAAGTCCGCTTGCAAGTGGCCGACTGGAACCGCCTCGTGAAACAGGAAGGTGAGAGTTTACAACGCTTTATCAGGCATTGATTCGTTGATGAAGATGACCCCTTAGGGGCTTCTCAACGTATGATGGCCCGATAGAGATGATATCCATCCGCATGTATTAATGGAGACGCTGATGGCTTGGAATGAGCCTGGTAACAACGGCAAAGACCGTGACCCTTGGGGGAATAACGGCAAGAATCAGGGACCCCCTGATCTGGATGAAATGCTGCGCAAAGTGAGTCGCCGTTTCGGTGGCTTGTTTGGTGGCGGCAAATCTGGCGGCGATGTAGGTCGCTTTGGTATCTCTATCGCGCTGGTTGTCGCTGTGGTGGTGTGGGTCGTCAGCGGCTTCTACACCATTCGCGAAGCGGAGCGTGGTGCCGTGCTGCGGTTTGGCAAGTTTTCCCATATTGTCGAGCCGGGCCTGCGCTGGAAGCCGACCTTTATCGATCAGGTGATCCCGGTGGACGTCGAGTCCGTGCGCTCCCTGCCTGCCTCCGGTTTCATGCTGACTCAGGATGAGAACGTGGTACGGGTCGAGATGGACGTGCAGTACCGTGTGGTCAATCCCGAGCAGTATCTGTTCAGCGTGACCAATGCTGACGAGAGTCTGGGTCAGGCCACCGATAGCGCCCTGCGCTATGTAGTGGGTCATACCCGGATGGATGACGTCCTGACTACCGGTCGTGAGAAGGTGCGTCAGGAGACCTGGCAGGTGATCGATGGCATCATCGAGCCTTACCAGATGGGTCTGCAGATCGTTGACGTCAACTTCCTGCCGGCGCGTCCGCCGGAAGAGGTGAAAGACGCGTTTGATGACGCCATCTCCGCTCAGGAAGATGAACAGCGTTTCATTCGTGAAGCAGAAGCCTATGCCCGTGAAGTGGAGCCCAAGGCCCGTGGCCAGGTGAAGCGTCTGGAGCAGGAAGCGGAAGCTTACAAATCCCAGATCGTGTTGAAAGCCCAAGGTGAAGTTGCTCGCTTCAACGAGCTGCTGCCCCAGTATCTGGCTGCCCCCGAGCTGACCCGTGAGCGTATCTATCTGGAAACCATGGAAGAGCTCTATCAGCAGGCCAACAAGGTGGTGGTCGACATGCCGGCTGGCAACAACAGCATGATCTACCTGCCGCTCGACAAGCTGTCTGGCAAGCCGAAGGCTGCCCAGTCTGATCGTGCCACTGTCGCCCCGGTCACAGAGCAGGTCCCCGTTTCCAACGAGGGTGCCAACTCTACCCCGACAATGCCGCTGCGTAGCGGTGACCGCTTCAGCTCAGGGAGAAACTGATAGATGAAAAAGCTAGCTATTGGTGCAATCGCTGTCGCGGCCATGGTCTGCTTCTCCTCTGTCTTTATCGTTGATGAAGGTCAGAAGGGGATTGTGGTGCAGTTTGGCAAGGTGAAGCGGGTTGACTCCGGTGAACCCCGCCTCTATGAGCCGGGCCTGCACTTCAAGGTGCCGCTCATCGACCAGGTTCGCAAGATGGATGCCCGCATCCAGACCATTGACAGCCAGGCCGACCGTTTTGTTACCTCCGAGAAGAAAGACCTGATCATCGACTCTTACGTGAAGTGGAAGATCGAGGACTTCTCCAAGTACTACCTGGCAACCGGTGGTGGCAACAAGCTGCAGGCTGAAGATCTGCTCAAACGCAAGATCAATAACGGTCTGCGTTCCGAGATCGGTAACCGCACCATCAAGGACATCGTCTCCGGTGAGCGCAGTACCGTGATGGAAGATGCCCTGAAGAAGATGGCGCGCTCCTCCGAGCTCGGTATCAAGGTGGTGGATGTACGGATCAAGCAGATCAACCTGCCGGTGGAAGTCTCCAACTCCATCTACCAGCGGATGCGCGCCGAGCGTACCGCAGTTGCCCGTGAGCACCGCTCTCAGGGTCGCGAGAAGGCTGAAATCCTGCGTGCCGATATCGACCGCAAGGTGACCGTCATGATCGCCGACGCCGAGAGTAACGCTCGCCAGCTGCGCGGTGAAGGGGATGCGGAAGCCGCCAAGATCTATGCCGACAGCTACAAGAAAGACCCCGAGTTTTTCAGCTTCGTGCGTAGCATGGAGGCCTATCGCAAGAGCTTTGCCGGTGGCAACGACCTGATGGTATTGAAGCCGGACAGCGAGTTCTTCCGTTACCTCAAGTCTCCTCACGGCACCAAGCAGTAATCGCCACGAGGTCACATTCAAAGGGTCTGCATTGTCAGACCCTTTTGTTTTTGGTGCCAACGCCAGCCGTAAACCCAGGGGGCTGGTTGCATTCAAGGAGGTCGGATGCTGACATCCATGCTGATGGGGTTGGGATTGCTGCTGTTGTTCGAGGGGCTCTGCCCGCTGTTGATGCCCAGGGCATGGCAGCAGATGTTACGGCTGCTGAGCGATCAGCCACCGGAGCAGTTGCGCCGTATCGGCGGCTCGCTAGTGGTTGCGGGTAGCGTGATCCTCTGGATGCTGAGTCGCTGAGTCTGGCGCAATGCACTGTCCAGCAGATAGCAGACAATAAAAAAGAGGCCGAAGGCCTCTTTTTTATTGCATCCCGTTTACTCAGGCACTGCGCTGCACGGCCATGTGGGCCAGTGTTTCCAGCGCGTGCTTGTGTTGGGAGTCCGGCAGGATGGCGAGGGCGGCAATGGCCTTGTCGGCCTCTTCCCTGGCACGCATGCGGGAGTACTCCAGCGCGCCGGTACGGTCGAGAATCCCGAGGATCTGCTCAAGATGTTCCATACCGTTGCGGTGCTCGATGGCATCGCGCACCAGCTGGCGCTCTTCCGGCGTGCCCACTTCCATGGCGCGCAGCAGCGGCAGGGTCGGTTTGCCTTCGGCCAGATCGTCGCCGACGTTCTTGCCCATCTCTTCGCTCTGGGAGCAGTAGTCCATCACGTCATCGATGATCTGGAACGCGGTGCCCAGATACTTGCCGTAATCGGTCATGGCCTGCTCGACGGGCTCGGGCTGATGAGTCAGCACGGCTGCAAGGCGAGTGGCGGCCTCGAACAGCTTGGCGGTCTTGCAGTAGATGACCGTCATGTAGCTCTCTTCGGTGGTATCCGGGTCGTTGCAGTTCATCAGCTGCAACACTTCCCCTTCGGCGATGGTGTTGGTGGCATCCGAGAGGATCTCCATCACCCGCAGGTTGGAGAGTTCGGCCATCATCTGGAAGGAGCGGCTATAGAGGTAGTCACCGACCAGCACGCTGGCGGCATTGCCAAACATGGCGTTGGCGGTCTCCCTGCCACGGCGCAGGTCGGATTCGTCGACTACGTCGTCATGCAGCAGGGTAGAGGTGTGAATGAATTCGATGATGGCGGCCAGTTTCAGGTGATCCTCACCCTCATAGCCCAGCGCACGCGCAGCCATCACGGTCAGCATGGGGCGCATCCGTTTCCCGCCGGCGCTGACAATGTAGAAACCCAGCTGATTAATCAGACTAACGTCGGACTGGAGTCGGGCCAGGATCAGTTCATTGACCGCCGTCATGTCGGCGGCACAGAGCGCACGGATAGTCTGTTGGTCCATAAGTCTCGTAACGTGACAGCAGCAATAACTGCGATTTTAGTAATGGCAGGGATTCTACACGATTTCACAATGGGTTACAGTTAGGCGTTTATCCACGGCGGCAGATATGCGCACAAAATAAACTTTTTGCTAAATTGGCCTTGCCTGAGCAGATCGATTTGCGTAGAATGCCCGCCCATTGTTATAGGTTTTTGCGCATGTCTAGCCTTGAGCAAAAGACATGCCTTTACGGAGTTAATCAAATGTACGCGGTATTCCAAAGCGGCGGAAAACAACACCGTGTGGCCGAAGGTCAAATCGTTCGTCTGGAAAAGCTGAACGTTGAGACTGGCGCTACCATCGACTTCAACGAAGTTCTGATGGTTGCTGCAGGCGACACTTTTAAAGTAGGTGCTCCTTTCGTTGAAGGTGGCAAGGTTGTAGCTGAAGTTGTGGCTCACGGCCGTGGCGAGAAAGTGACTATCGTCAAGTTCCGTCGTCGTAAGCACCATCGTAAGCAAGCGGGCCACCGTCAGTGGTTCACTGAAGTCAAAATCACTGGCATCAGCGCTTAATTAGAGGAGTCCGATAAATGGCACACAAAAAAGCTGGCGGTTCATCCCGCAACGGTCGCGATTCTGAAGCTAAACGCCTGGGCGTGAAGCGTTTCGGCGGCGAAACAGTTCTGGCTGGCAGCATCATCGTTCGTCAACGTGGTACCAAGTTCCACGCTGGCACCAACGTTGGTCTGGGCAAGGATCACACCCTGTTCGCTACTGCGACTGGTAAAATCCTGTTCGAAGTTAAAGGTCCGCTGAATCGTAAGTACGTTAGCATCGTTGCTGAGTAATTACGGACCGCAAGGATCCGAAGCCCCGCCAACAGGCGGGGCTTTTGTTTTTCTGACGTCTTTCTGATGTCGTTGACGAAAAAACGGAACGCAGCTGACTTTGGCTCTGACGGGCATGATTGGCAAGATGCGTATCGCCCGCAGGGGTCTGTACCACTATAATTGCGTATCGGTTTTTCGAATTAAGGTGACGGTTACCTATGAAGTTTGTTGATGAAGTCCAGATTCGAGTCGATGCCGGTGACGGTGGTAACGGTTGTGTAAGCTTTCGCCGTGAAAAATATATTCCCAACGGTGGACCGGACGGCGGTGACGGCGGTGACGGTGGCGACGTATATCTGATCGCCGACGAAAACCTCAATACCCTGATCGACTACCGTTTCGAGCGTTTCCATGCTGCCGAGCGCGGTGAGAATGGCCAGAGCGCCAACTGTACCGGTCGCCGCGGCAAGGACAAGATCCTGCGTGTGCCGGTCGGTACCCGTGCGACCGATGAAGATACCGGTGAACTGCTGGGGGACCTGACCCACCACGAGCAGAAGCTGCTGGTTGCCAAAGGTGGTTTCCATGGTCTGGGCAACACCCGCTTCAAGAGCTCCGTCAACCGTGCTCCTCGCCAGAAGAGTAATGGTACTCCGGGTGAAGTGCGTACTCTGAAGCTGGAGCTGCTGCTGCTGGCCGATGTCGGCATGCTGGGTCTGCCCAACGCAGGCAAGTCTACCTTTATTCGCGCCGTTTCTGCGGCTCGCCCGAAAGTAGCTGATTACCCCTTCACTACCCTGGTACCGAACTTGGGTGTGGTGCGTGGCGAGAACTCCCGCTCCTTCGTGATCGCCGATATCCCGGGTCTGATCGAAGGCGCTGCCGAAGGTGCAGGTTTGGGTATCCGCTTCCTGAAACACCTCGAGCGTTGCCGCGTACTGATCCACCTGGTGGATATCTGCCCGGTTGATGGCTCCGATCCTGCTGAAAATGCCGTGACCATCGTCAAGGAGCTGGAGAAGTACAGCCCGGAACTGGCTGGTAAGCCGCGCTGGTTGGTGTTTAACAAGATGGACCTGATCCTGGAAGAAGAAGCCCAGGAGGTGATGGATCGCGTCAAGGCGGCCCTGAACCACGAAGGTCCGGTCTATGCCATCACTGCCATCAGCAAGGAAGGCACCAAGAAGGTCTGCTACGACATTCTGGATCTGCTGGATACCATGCCCCGTCAGCTGGCGGAAGATGCCAAAGACGCCATCGAGAAGGTGGAGTTCAAGTGGGACGACTACCACAAGAACCAGTTGGCCAAGGCTGAAGCGGAAGCACTGGCTGCCTCTCTTGCCTTCGATGAAGGGCTTGATGATGACGATTGGGATGACGACGAAGATGATGGCGTTGAAGTCATCTACGTCCGTGACTGATCCCCGTCACTCTCATTGAAAACCGGAGCCTGAACAGGCTCCGGTTTTTTTATGTCTATCGAGCAGCAACTCATTAGGTATATTTGTGATGTCACTTATTGCCTGCCACTGATAACCGATTATACTGCCCACCAAAATTAACAATAACGAAACAATCATCTGGCGATGTCGATTGAATCGATATGCGCCTCTGTATCTTATTGTTTTAATGGAAGGTTTACCTGTGGAAATATTTATGCGTAGATTTCTGCCTTAAGGGCTTGTTTGTGCATTTTTTTAGAGTATTCTTGCGCCCGTTTTGCCGGTTAATGCATGAATACGCAGGTTGGCCGGGCTAGGGAAAAGTAACATTAGGGCAGTCATATCATGTTGGAAAAGAGTCTCGAAGCACCTGCGGTCAATACTCGCCGTAACTTGTTGATGTTTCTGGTTCCGTCACTTATCGGGATCCTGTTGTTCATGACGCCGGTCGTCTATGACGGTAACGTCACCATCCCGGTGGCCGTGCTGGCCAAGCTGGTGCAGCGCGTTTTTGCCGATTATCTGGTCGCCATGGTCAGTGCGGTGATCACCACCACCATGCTGATGACGCTGATTGCCTGGTTGTTCAAGCCAGCGATTCTGGTGCGTCGTCCTTTCCTCAACAGTTTGTTCAATGTCTCCCCTTTCTGGGCCTGCGTGCGGGTATTGGGCGGTATCTTCGTGCTGCTGACCTTCTTCCAGGTGGGGCCTGAGGTGCTTTACTCCGGCGCAACCGGTGGACTGGTGCTCAACGATCTGCTGCCGGTGCTGTTCTCGGTCTTCATTTTTGCCGGCCTGCTGCTGCCGTTGCTGCTCGATTTCGGGCTGCTGGAATTTGTCGGCACCATGATGACCCGCATCATGCGTCCGGTGTTCCGGTTGCCGGGTCGTTCGGCTGTGGACTGCTTTGCCTCCTGGCTTGGCGATGGCAGCGTCGGCATCCTGCTGACCAGCAAGCAGTACGAAGGGAAGTTCTATACCCAGCGTGAAGCCGCGGTGATTGGCACCACTTTCTCTGCGGTCTCCATCACCTTCTGTCTGGTGGTGATCTCCCAGGTGAAGCTGGAGCACATGTTTGTTCCTTTCTACCTGACCGTCTGCCTGGCTGGTGTGGTCGCGGCTATCGTGGTGCCACGTTTGCCGCCGCTCTGCTGGAAGAAGGATGTCTATATCGATGGCTCCCCCTTGTGCCGCAAGCAGGAGTCGGTACCGCATCAGCACAGTGTGCTGAGCTATGGTCTCGAGCGTGCATTGACCAAGGCGGAGAAGATGACCGATCTCGGCGCTGTGTTACGGGAAGGGGTGAAGAACGCGCTGGACATGGTGTTTGGCGTGCTGCCAGTGGTGATGGCGATCGGTACTTGTGCCCTGATGCTGGCTGAACATACCCCCGTCTTCAACTGGCTGGGCGCACCGTTCGTTCCCTTGCTCGAACTGCTGCAGCTGCCGGAGGCCGAAGCGGCTGCCAAGACCATCATGGTCGGGTTTGCCGACATGTTTATCCCGGCTGTGCTGGCATCCAGCATCGAGAGCGAGATGACCCGCTTCGTCATCGCGGCCATGTCGGTGACCCAGCTTATCTATATGTCTGAAGTGGGGGCACTGCTGCTGGGCAGCAAGATCCCGGTCAAGCTGTGGGAGCTGTTCGTTATCTTCCTGCTGCGCACTCTGGTTACCTTGCCGGTTATCGCCGGGGTGGCACACCTGCTGTTCTAAGGGCGCAGCGCAGTGAAAAACGGTCAACCTCGGTTGACCGTTTTCTTTTTCGCAGTAACGGGAGAGAGTACCCCTTCGGTTGGCTCAGCCTGTAGTGACGGGACACTGGATGGTCAGCGAGTGGATTGTGTTGGCGATACGATAGGGCTTGGCTGCTTTGTAGACCTTCTTCTCGTCGTCATAGCTTCCCCCCAGATACTGGGTGCTGTAGAGCGTCTGCTGACGACGATCGGTCTCCTTGTAACCTTGCGGACAGGTCTGGTTGGCCTGCTGGAAGCAGGCTTTCATGCTGCTGCACTCGATGTAGAAGCCGCGCTGGCTGGTATCGGCAAGGTGCACCGGGGTGACGGTGGGGGCGGGGGGAGACAACAGGGCGCAGCCGGAGAGCGTCAGCGCGCCCAGCAGAACGAGATGTTTTGACATAGATAACCTGAACAGTGTGGTGTGACAAAGAGTGAGGGGGAGTCTGTTGCTCCCCCTTCGCTATAGGGGCACCGTTATAACCAGCCCGGGGCGCTCAGGCCAGCCCGCAAATGTAAGAAAATATGATCCACCCCCAGGCTTGCGCGGCCAGCAGGATGAGCGTTCAAACAATACTTGCCTGAGATTTGTTCCGTTCGATTGCTGCCGCTTGGCAGGCAGAGTGTGGCAGGAGATAGTGATTCATTCAGGTATCCCGTGCTACATTGCCCCACTTGTTACTGGTCTGTAAATCAATGGAGTGACCCATGTCTGCCATCCCCTATTCCGTGCTCGATCTGGTGCCTGTTGCCGAAGGTTCCGTGCCTGCCGAGTCGTTTCGCCGTTCACGGGATCTTGCCCGCCATGCCGAGGGTTGGGGTTACCTGCGCTACTGGCTGGCCGAACATCACAACATGCCGGGCATTGCCAGTGCAGCTACCTCGGTGCTGATCGGCCATCTGGCTGAAGCCACCACCACTCTGCGGATCGGCGCGGGTGGCATCATGCTGCCGAACCACTCGCCGCTTGTGATTGCCGAACAGTTTGGCACCTTGGCTTCGCTCTATCCCGACCGCATCGATTTGGGCCTTGGTCGCGCCCCCGGTACCGATCAGCGCACCATGCGGGCGCTGCGGCGTATGCGCAGTGGCGAGGTGGATGATTTCTCGGCCGATGTGCGCGAGCTGATGAGTTATTTTGGCGACGAGATCGGCGCGGTGCAGGCGGTGCCCGGCCAGGGGCTGCATCTGCCCATCTGGCTGCTGGGTTCCAGCCTTTACAGCGCGCAACTGGCGGCGGCGATGGGTTTGCCGTTCGGGTTTGCCTCCCATTTCGCGCCCGCCATGTTGCTGCAGGCGCTGGAGATCTACCGCAGCCAGTATCGCCCCTCTGCTCGCTGGCCCAAGCCCCATGCGGTGGTCTGCATCAACATGATCGCCGCCGACAGCGAGCAGGAGGCCCGCTTCCAGTTCACTACCGTGCAGCAGCAGTTCTTGCGCCTCCATCGCGGTGATGCGGGCAAGCTGCCTGCGCCGGTCGTCCAGCTTGGCGATGAGTGGTCTCCCCGTGAGCTGATGGCGATGGAGCAGACCCTGGCCCGCTCTCTGGTGGGCAACCAGGAGCAGGTTCGTCATGGCCTCAAGGCGCTGCTGGCGGAAACCCGTGCCGATGAGCTGATGTTCAATGGGCCCATCGTCGATCATCAGGCCCGACTGCGCTCCTTTGAAATTGCCGCCGAGCTGATGCAGAGCCTGTAAGCCATGACGAACCCTACTGTCGCGGTGGATGAGGTGTATTGGAATCCCATGGTACCGGAGCTGTCGGTTACCGATCTGGCTCGATCTCTGGTTTTCTATACCGGTTTGTTGGGCTTCTCGGTCCGCTATCGGCGCGATGACCCTCCTTTTGCTTATCTTGAACAGCAACAGGTACAACTGATGCTGGAGCAGGTACATCCGGCGGGCTGGCAGGTCGGGGCGCTGGAGCCACCGTTCGGTCGGGGGATCAATCTGCAGATGGAGCTGACCGAGATCCAGCCGCTACTCGACCGATTACAGGCCGCCGAGATTGCACTTTTCCGGCAGCCTACTGAGGTCTGGTATCCAGTGGGCGAGATGCTGGCCGGGCAGCGCGAATTTTTGCTGCAGGATCCCGATGGTTATCTGTTACGGTTTGTGCAATATCTGGGGGAACGAGCGGCTGACTGACAAGATAAAAATCTTAACCATCTGATTTTAAAGGATTGTCAGATGTATGTCGGCCATCTGTCGTGTCACCTTTCGCGGCGTTAGCCCTATGCTGGCCCTGTCAATTACCACAAGGAGTTCGAGATGATCGTCAGGAAGTTGAGATTGCAACGGGGTTGGTCTCAGGATCAGTTGGCAACGTTGACTGGTTTGAGTGTCCGCACTATCCAGCGGATCGAGCAGGGGCAGCAACCCGGACTGGAATCTCTCAAGGCCCTGGCCGCGGTCTTTGAACTCGATGTGGCTCAACTGGATGGGTCAAAGCAACAGGAGCGCGAGATGAGAGGAAGTGACACTATGGGTCAGGATGCGGTGCAGGTATCGGCAGAGGAGCGGGCGGCAATGCGCTATGTGGAGGAGCTCAAGGGCTTCTATCACCATGTTGCCAGCTACGTGGTGGTTATCTGCGGGCTGTTTGTTATCAACTACCTGAGCAATCCGGAGTACATCTGGGCCTGGTGGCCAACCCTGGGCTGGGGATTGGGGCTTGCCTCCCATGCTGTTCGGGTGTTTCAGCCCTTCAAGCTGTTTGGCCCCGAGTGGGAGAGGCGCAAGATCGAGAAGCGGCTGGGGCGCAAGTTGTAACTTCATTCGCCGGAAAACAGGGAACCTAAAACAGCAAGCCCGGCAACCAGCCGGGCTTTGTTATTGGAACGGGTTGTGGCAATCCGTGCGGCAGCGATCGCGACCGCCTGATTGCAGTGCTCCCCCTAGCTGGCGTGAACCGGGCAGGGGGTGGCGATCAGGGCATCATCCTCGTAGCGCCACAGGGTGAGGCTGTTGCCCCAGACACAGCCGGTATCGAGCGCCTTGATATCGCTCTTGCCGGTGTTGCCCATCAGCGCTGCCCAGTGGCCGAACACCAGAATGGGGTCATCCACGTGGTGTTCGCGCTGCTCGAACCAGGGACGCAGCCCCGGGGTCGACTCCTTGGGCCCCTTCTTGCATTTGAAGTCGAGACGACCGTCGAAATAGCAGAAGCGCATCCGGGTGAAGGTGTTGATGATGTAGCGGTAGCGGTCGATCCCGACCAGATCATCTTTCCAGCCATCGGGCTGGTCACCGTACATGTTGTGCAGCAACCAGCTGTACTGGTCACCGCGCAGCAGGCTCTCTACCTCGCGGGCGCAGTTGCGCGCGGTGCGGACATCCCATGCGGGGGAGATCCCGGCATGCACCATCATGATGGGGAGATCCGGATGTTCGGCCAGCAGTGGGCGGTGGCGCAGCCACTCCAGCAGTTCATCCCGATCAGGGGCATCCATCAGGCTTTGCAGCTTGTCTTTCTTCTTGAGCGGTGCAACGCCATCGGCGACCGCCAGCAGGTGCAGGTCGTGGTTGCCGAGCACGGTAACGGCACGGTTGCCCAGCCCTTTGACAAAACGCAGGGTATTGAGGGAGTCCGGGCCGCGGGCGACCAGATCGCCGCAGAGCCAGAGCACGTCATTTTCGGGATCGAACGCGGCAAGATCCAGCAGACGGCGCAAGTCGTCGTAACAGCCCTGGATGTCACCGACAAAACAGTTCGCCATGAAACCTCAGTTGATAATATTGGGGATAGCCAGCGTGAAGGGGGCGATGGGCGCCTCAAACTGCTGACCAGAGCCATCTTGCAGGGTATAGCTCCCTTCCATCACCCCAAGCGGGGTCGCCAGCGGCACGCCGCTCTGGTAGCGGTAGGTCTCACCTTCGGCAATGACGGGTTGTTCCCCGACCACGCCCGGGCCTGCCACTTCCAGCATCTTGCCATTGGCATCGGTGATGAGCCAGCGCCGATGCAGCAGTTGCACCGGGCCGGGCCCCAGATTCTCAATCTCGATCAGATAGTGAAACTGGTAAGGGTCTTTGGAGCCCGCCACATACACGGGGTATGGGCGGATCTCGATGTGCGGGAGTGCCACAGGATCAGGCCTGTTGCTGATCCGCCAGCCAGTTGGCGATCATGACAAACTGCTCGAGGGAGAGATTCTCCGGGCGCAGGTTGCCATCGATACCAAGTTCGGTCAGCTGGGCGTCGGTGATGAAGTTGGAGAAGCTGTTGCGGATGGTCTTGCGACGCTGGCCAAAGCCCTCGGTACAGACGCGATTCAGACAACGAATGTCTTTTGCGACTATGGTCGGATTCTTGTGCGGGATCAGGCGAACCACGGCAGAGTCCACTTTCGGCGCCGGTTTGAAGGCACCCGGGCCCACTTCCAGCACAGGCACTACCTGACAGTAGTACTGGGTCATCACGCTCAGACGGCCATAAGCCTTGCTGCCCGGGCCTGCGGCCAGACGCAACACCACTTCCTTTTGCAGCATGAAGTGCATGTCTTCTACCCGATCAGCGAACTCGCACAGGTGGAAGATGAGCGGGGTGGAGATGTTGTAGGGCAGGTTGCCGAAGATACGCAGCGGCCCCTTGCCTTCACCCATCAGGGTGCCGAAGTCGAAACGCATGGCGTCCGCTTCGATGACGGTCAGCTTGTCTTTGAGAGTCGGGTGCTCGCGCAGGCGAGCTGCCAGGTCCCGGTCAAGCTCGACCACGGTCATTTTGTCCATCTGGGCGGCAACCGGCTCGGTCAGCGCGGCCAGACCCGGACCGATCTCCACCAGATTCTGACCCGGCTGCGGGTTGATGGCGGCGACGATTTGATCGATCACATACCGGTCGTGCAAGAAGTTCTGACCGAAACGCTTACGGGCCGTGTGGCCCATGTGCACCTTACTGCTCATATCTTTTTTTCTCTACCATCTTGATGGCGTGGTTAATCGCGGTGACAAGGCTGCCCGAATCCGCCAGGCCCTTGCCTGCCAGATCCAGCGCGGTGCCGTGATCCACCGAAGTGCGGATGAAGGGAAGCCCCAGGGTGATATTGACCGAACTGCCGAAGCCCTTGTATTTGAGCACAGGCAGCCCCTGGTCGTGGTACATGGCGAGTACCGCATCCGCATCCTTGAGGTATTTCTCCTGGAACAGGGTGTCGGCCGGCAACGGGCCGACCAGATCGATCCCTTCCTGGCGCAGCGTGGCCAGAGCGGGTTCGATCACATCAATCTCTTCACGTCCAAGATGGCCACCTTCCCCTGCATGGGGGTTGAGGCCGCAGACGTAAATACGGGGTTTGGCGATGCCAAACTTGGTGGCGAGATCCTCGTTGAGGATCCGGATCACCTTGCCGAGGCGATCCTCGGTGATGGCCATCGCCACATAGGCCAGCGGAATATGGGTGGTCGCCAGTGCGACCCGCAGCCCCTCGGTTGCCAGCATCATCACCACATCGGCGGTGTTGGATTGCTGGGCAAAGAACTCGGTGTGGCCGCTGAACGAGACCCCGGCCTGGTTGATGATTCCCTTGTGCACCGGCCCGGTCACCACGGCGGCAAATTCGCCGCTCATGTTGCCATCACAGGCGCGCTGCAGGGTTGCCAGCACATAGGCGCCATTGCTTTCGTTCAGCTCGCCCGGCACCACGGGGGCGCCGAGGGTGACCGGACAGACGGTCAGGGTGCCCGCCCGCTGCGGATGAGCAGGGGCGGTTGCGTCATAGGGCTCAAGCTCGATGCTGAGCCTCAGCAGGGCTGCCCGCTCGCACAGCAGCGCCGGATCGGCGATCACCACCAACTGGTGGGGCCAATCCTGCTGGGCAATCTGCAGCACCAGATCCGGGCCGATCCCGGCCGGTTCGCCCGGGGTAACGGCAAGGCGGCGGCAGCTCATCAGCTACCGGCTCCTTCGATCTGGATGTAGGCCTCGTCACGCAGCTCATCCAGCCACGCCTGGGACTCTTCCACGAAGCGGCGATTGTAGATCAGCTGGTAGGCGCGCTGCTCCTGAGCCTTGTCGGTCGCATCCTGGCTGCGGCGATCTTCCACCTGCACGATGTGCCAGCCGTGGCTGGTACGGAACGGGGCACTGATCTGGCCCGGTTGCAGACGGTTGACCATGTCGCGGAACTCGGGGACATAGACGTTGGGATCAGACCAGCCCAGTTCGCCACCCTGCACCGCAGAGCCCGGATCTTCGGAGTACTTCTCCGCCATGCTGGCGAAGCTTGCCTTGCCGCTCTTGATGTCGTGCAGAATGCCATCCAGCATTCCCTTGGCTTTCTCTTCGCTCAGGATAATGGAGGGCTTGATCAGGATATGACGGGCCTTCACCTCGGTCTGCATCACTTGCTGCTGACCCTTGGTGTCGAACACCTTGACGATGTGCAGGCCGGCGCCGGAGCGCAGCGGGCCGACGATGTCGCCCTTCTTGGCGCCCTGTACCGCTTCCGCCATCAGGGTCGGCATCTCTTGCGGGCTCATCCAGCCCCAGTCGCCCCCTTCCAGCGCCTTGGGACCGTTACTCTCGGCAATGGCCAGTTTGCGGAAGTCGGCACCTTGCTTGAGGGCAGCCAGAATGCGCTCGATCTTGCTCTTGGCGGCATCCAGCTGGGCGGCAGTGGGGTTGTCCGGCAGGGCAATCTGGATATGGCCGACGTGGTATTCGTTCTGCTGTTGACCCTGTTTCTTCAGGATCTCCACCACCTGCTTCACCTCCTGCTCGGAGATGTTGATACGGCGGCGCACCTGGTTGCGGCGCACCTCGTTCATCAGGATCTCGCGGCGAACCTCTTCCCGATATTGGGCATAGGTCATCCCTTCACGGGCGAGCTGGGCCCGCAGCTGATCCAGGGTCATCTTGTTGTCGGCAGCGATGCCCTGAATAGCCTGTTCCAGCTGGGTGTCGCTGATCTTCAGCCCCTGGCGCTCCGCCAGTTGCAACTGCAGGCTCTCCTGGATCAGGCGATCCAGCGCCTGTTTGCGCAGGGTGGCATCGTCAGGCAGGGACTGGCCGCTCTCCTGGGCGGAGAGTTTTACCTTGTTGACCAGTGCGTCCTGTTGGCTGGACAGCACCACGTCCTTGTTGACCACGGCCAGAACCTTGTCCATCAGCTCGGGCGCAGCCAGTGCGGCCTGGCTCATGGCACCGAACATTCCCGCGGTCAGCAGGGCAATCAGGGTCTTTTTCATATCCATCTCTCAAGGCTGGACCAGCATCATTGCTGGCCTTTCAGATTAAACGGGCGAACATAGGGCAACAGCTCGGTATCCAGTGTGACGCTGCGGCCACCGGTACCCACGCTGCCAAGTCCCTTCATTTCAAACTGCAGACCAATGACTTTTTCCGAAGTGGGTTTCAGGGTGACGTTGTCCGGCTGATTGTGCCACTCCAGGCTCATGTTGATGCTCCAGCAGCAGGAGTCGTATTTGACACCGATCTTGCGGTCAATGTTCACATCCTGCTTGATGTCACGGTAGTAACCGCCATACATCTGCCACTGATCGGCGATCGGCGCCATCATCACCAGACCCGCCTGGCTCAGATCTTCTGCCAGCGCCGTGTTGGTCGGATAGCGATAGTCCAGGTTGCCATCCTTGATGTAGCGGTAGTTGACCTGAGTGGTCAGCTTGCCGGTCCGGTACTCGACTGCACCGTTGCCAGCCGTAAATTCACCCTCGGAGGTATCGTACTGGGTTCCTGCATGGGCAAACCACTCATCGGTGATCCGGGCATCCCCCTCGAACGAGAGCAGGGAGCGGGCGTTGGTGCTTTCCGGATTTGAAGGGTAGAGGCGCACCTTGGGTGGTGTCATTTCGAAGGCCTGGGCCACCGCCAGACGCAACCGTTCATCACCCACATTGTCATAGACCCGGCTGGTCAGGCCAACGGTGACCCGATTGGCATCGCTGATGCGGTCGAGACCGGCAAAGCGGCGATCACTGAACAGGCTGTAGTAATCCTGACGGGTGGTGGTGGAGTCGTAGATCCCGATCTCGTCCTGATTTTTGTAAGGGATATAGAGGTACTGAAACTCGGGTTCCAGAGTCTGGGTGCCCTTGCCATCATACCAGTCGAGTGGCCGATCGAAGTTGACGCCCCCCTTGAGGCGGAAGGAGGGCAGAGTACGGGTAATGGTGCCCTCTTTCAGGGTCAGCTGTTTGCTGTCTGCATCGGTGAAGCGGCTGCGGTCCTGGCTAACCAGATTATCGGGTACCTCCTGGTTGTAGGAGGTAAACATCAGCTTGTACTGACTGGTCAGGTAGTAACCCGGTGCATCCACCAGGGGCACAGTCAGGGTGGGTGCCAGATGCAGGCGGGTGGCGGTATAGCGCTCACCTGCTTGCAAAGTGTCGGCACTGCCACTGTCATAACCAAACTTGGTCAGTTCACTGTTCCAGGCCAGATCGAACCACTTACCTTGCTGATAGTAGTTGTAGTCAATACGCGGCAGCATCTCGTGGGGCAGCAGCGCATATGGGCTCAGGATTTGGTAGCGGCGCACCTCGGAGGTGAGGTTCCAGTTGTGCTGGTAGTAGCCGGCGGTAAAGGATTGTTGCAACTGGCTGTCGACCTGAGTGCCGACCTGTGGGCTGAAGTCGTTGAAGTAGTTGTAGTCCTTGTCACGCACCTGGGTGTAGTCGATGCCAAAACGCAGGCTGCCATCCATCAGGGCTGAGCCGTGTCGGACGTTCATCATGTAGCGATGGCCATCGGACAGGCCAGCCAGACTCGGATTGCTCGGGCTGTACTGCTTGTCATCCGCCAGATTTTCAAAGTACAGAATACCTGCATGTGCGGGATCCGGCATGTAGCGGAACTCCACCTGCTCCATCAGGCCGCGTTTGTCCATAAAACGGGAGGTGATGGTGGCATCGTAGTTGGGGGCAATGTTCCAGTAGAAGGGCTGGGTGATATCCATGCCATTGCTGGAGCTCTGTTTATAACCCGGGTAGAGCAGGCCTGTCTTCCGCTCATCCTTGATGGGGAAGTTGATATAAGGGAAGTAGAACACCGGGTAGTCATAGAGCCAGAGGCTGGCGTTCCAGGCTTCGCCGAACACCTCTTTCTGGTCGATGTCGATGCTGCCCGCCTTGAGGGTCCACACTTCCTGACCGGGGGGGCAGGTGGTGTACTGGGCACCCTCCATGGTGATGTTCTGGTTGTTGTTGGTCATCACCACGCGCTTGGCAAAGCCGCGCACTGGTGAGCCATGCACCTGATACTTGCCCTCTTCCAGTTCGGAGTTCTTGGTATCCAGGTTGGATTTGAGGGTCTTGTCGCTGGTGACGGTCACCTGACCGTCGTTGTAATAGATGTTGCCGATGGCGATGACATCCCGACTCTTCTGATCGAGCTGGGCATAGTCGGAGTCAAACTTGCGAACCCCCTGACGAACCTTGACGTCACCTTCATAGACGGCGGTGCCGCCCTGTTTGGCCTCGAGACGGTCGGCATCAACCTCGACCGGCTGTGCGTTGGCATCCTGATCCGATGCTGGCTTCTCTATCTTGGGAACATAGTCATAGCAGAGACTATCTAGAATGCCGGTGGCTGGCGGCGCTTCGAACGGGGCCGCCTGCACCATCATAGAGGTGAGTGCGGGGGCCAGGCTGATAGTCAGGGCGATGGGATAGCGGTACCCCAGTGTCCATTTTGTCATGTGAAAGACTCGTGCAATCCGTGATAGATACGGTTGATCCAAGGCATGCATTTTACGACAGGTTTCATCGAGTTGACATTGCATGTCATTGCTTTATGTTAGCCGGCAATGATAAAGCATTATTGCGGCCAGGGCTAACAGCCAAGTGCTGCTTTCCACCTTGGTCCTCTACTTATGCACGATCGCGATTCCCTGCTATTGCAGTGGGCACGCCGTATTTCCGGTGATGCCACTCTCACGCTTACCCTCATTTCCGGTGATGCCAGCTTCCGCCGCTACTCTCGTGGTGGTGGTCTTGTGTGGGTGGATGCCAATCCGAAAACCGAAAAAAATCATGAGTTTGTTCGTAACTCGGCCGCCTTGCTGGCGCGTCAGCTGTTGGCGCCAGAGGTGAAGGCGGTGGACTACGAACAGGGTCTGCTGGCGGTCAGTGACCTGGGCGATACCCAGCTGATCAGCTGCCTGAACGAACACAATGTGCTGGCCTGGTATGGCAAGGCGATTGATTTGCTGCCCCGCCTGGGGGCGGTTGAACTGGCGCTTGAACCCTTCGATGCAGCTTTTATGGCGCGGGAGAACAGCATTTTCCCCGAGTGGCTGCTGGGTCATCATCTGCAACTGACCCTGAGCCATGAAGAGCAGCAACTGCTGGACGAGACCTTTGCCTGCCTCACCGCCTGCAATCTGGCCCAGCCGCAGGGGGTGATGCATAGAGATTTCCACAGTCGCAACCTGATGGTGTGTGGCGGGGATACTCCCGAGAGCAGCCGGCTGGCCATCATCGATTTTCAGGATATGGTCATCGGGCCGCTCACCTATGACCTGGTCTCCCTGCTTAAAGATTGCTACATACGCTGGCCTGACGAGGTGATCGATGAAGGGATGCGCCACGGCTTTGCTACCCTGCAACAGACGGGTCTGCTTGGCGAGCTCGATTATGCCAGTTTCCGTCGTGATGCCGACCTGACCGGCATGCAGCGCCACCTCAAAGCGGCGGGGATCTTCACCCGGCTCTATCATCGCGACGGCAAGTCCGGCTATCTCAAGGATATTCCCCGTACCCTCGGCTATGTGGTGGATGTCTGTCGCACTCATGGTCGTGCCTATCCGGTACTGGCCCGTTTTGGTCAGTGGCTGGAGCAGGTGGTGTTGCCGGGGATCGCCAACGCCGGGGTTAAACCATGAAGGCGATGATCCTGGCCGCTGGCCGTGGCGAGCGGATGCGCCCGCTGACCGACCTGCTGCCCAAGCCGCTGCTGGCGGTGGGGGGCAAGCCGCTTATCGTCCACCATATCGAAAAGTTGAAGTCAGCTGGCGTGACCGAGCTGGTGATCAACCACGCCTGGCTCGGCCACAAGCTGGTCGAGAGCCTTGGTGATGGCAGTGCGCTGGGCGTGACCATCCACTGGTCAGCCGAGGAGAGTGCGCTGGAGACCGCGGGCGGCATTGTGCAGGCGCTGCCGCTGCTGGGCTCTGAACCCTTTTTGGTGATCAACGGCGATACCTGGCTCGATCTCGATTATCACACTCTGGTCAGCCAGCCCCTTGGCGATGATCTGGCCCACCTCTGGCTGGTGCCCAATCCGCCCCAGCACCCGAGCGGGGACTTTGCCCTGCAAGAAGGGCGAGTCATGGATACGCCAGCGTTTACCTTCAGCGGGGTCGGACTATATGATCCGGCGGCCTTTGCCGGTCTCGCGGGCGGCGCCCGCAAGCTGGCGCCCCTGCTGCGTGACTGGATGGCGCAAGGGCGGGTGGGCGGCAGCCTGCTTGCTGGCGAGTGGCGCGATATCGGCACGGTCGATCGACTGCGCGAGCTGGATGACCAGCTCCAGGCCCGCACTCATTAACTTCAAGAGGTCTTGAACCATGCGTATTTGGGGTAAGGTGCTGGGCGCCTTCTTCGGTTTTCTGCTCGGCAATATCATCGGCGCCCTGATTGGCCTCTGGATCGGCCACCGTTTCGACCGTGGCATGGGGTTGCAGGGGGCGTTTCGTCGCGGCCCGAGTCAGGAGCAGCAAGCCGTCTTCTTCCACGCCACCTTCTCGGTGATGGGCCATATCGCCAAGTCCAGCGGTCAGGTGACCGAGCAGGAGATCCGGGTTGCCTCCAACCTGATGGATCGGATGCGGCTGGCGGGTGAACAGCGTGCCCGGGCGCAGGAGTCGTTTCGTCTCGGTAAAGAGGCCGACTTCCCGCTGCGCGAGACCCTGGCCGAGTTCCGCCGTGCCAGTCTGGGGCAGCGCGATATTCTGCGCTTCTTCCTCGAAGTGCAGTTGCAGGCGGCCTTTGCCGACGGGCGGGTGGAGGAGGGCGAGCGCGCCATTCTGCACACCATTGCCGACGAACTGGGCTTCAGCCGCATCGAGCTGGCTCGCATTCTGGCGATGGCCGAAGCGCAGATGAACTTCTTCAATCAGGCTCATGGCCAGTATCAGGGGGGCCATTCCGGTGGTCAGCAGTATCGGCAGGCGGCACCCTCTGCGGATCGCCTCAAGAATGCCTACCAGTTGCTGGGAGTGAGCGAGAGCGACAGCGATCAGGATATCAAGCGCGCCTACCGCAAGGAGATGAGCAAGCACCACCCGGACAAGCTGGCCGCCAAAGGGCTGCCGCCGGAGATGATGGAGATGGCCAAGGAGAAGACCCAGGAGATCCAGCAAGCCTGGGAGTGGATCCGCGAGGCCCGCGGCATCCGGTAAGCGCCAACGTCAGGTTGGAACAGACAATAAAAAGCCCCGCAGCAGTGCGGGGCTTTGCTTTGCCGTGTGGCGCAGGCCGGGTTATTTGGCCGGAATGGCTTCCAGCACGTGCACCAGCAGTTGCCAGAAACGTTCGACCGCCGGGATATGTACCTTCTCGTCAGGGGAGTGGGCACCGCGGATGGTCGGGCCAAAGGAGACCATGTCCCAATCCGGATAGGCGCTCTTGAACAGACCGCACTCGAGACCGGCATGGATCACCATGACGTTGGGCATGGTGCCGAACAGGGTCTGGTAGCTGTTACGTACCAGCGCCATGACGGGGGAGTCCACGTTCGGCGCCCAACCCGGGTAGGCACCGGTGAATTCGCAGCTGGCGCCTGCCAGGGTGAACAGGGAGCGGGTCATCTGCTCGATGCTCTCGCGGCCGGAGTCAATCAGGGAGCGGATCAGGCACTGGACGTACACTTCGCCATCCTGAGTCTTGATGACCCCCAGGTTGGTAGAGGTTTCGGTCACGCCGGGCATGGCATCGCTCATGCGCATCACGCCGTTCGGGCAGGCCATCAGGGCATCCAGCAGGCGCTGCTGCAGGGAGACGCTCATCAACTTGGCCGGTTTGGCGGCGTTGTTGACCAGCACGGTCAGGTTCGGCTCGGTAGCGGCCAGTTCGGTCTGGTAGATCCCGGTGTAGCGGTCAACCAGCGCCTTGAACTCGTTTACGCTGGCAGAAGGCACCAGCAGGGTGGCGCGAGCTTCGCGCGGGATGGCGTTGCGCAGCGTGCCGCCGTGGATCTCGGCCAGACGGATACCGAGCGGCTCGGCTGCTTTGAGCAGACGCACCAGCAGCTTGTTGGCGTTGCCACGACCGCGATGGATATCGCAACCGGAGTGGCCGCCACGCAGCCCTTTGACCGCCAGCTCGAACGCTTCACCTTCAGCAGCATCAACCAGCTCGAGCGGGAAGCGGATATTGGCATCCACACCGCCAGCGCAGCCCATGTAGACCTCGCCATCCTCTTCGGAGTCGGTGTTGAGCAGAATTTCGCCCTCCAGCCAGCCCGCTTCCAGACCGAAAGCGCCGGTCATGCCGGTCTCTTCGTCTGTGGTCAGCAGCACTTCCAGCGGACCGTGCTTGATGGTCTTGTCAGCCAGCACAGCCAGGCAACCGGCCATGCCGATGCCGTTATCGGCACCCAGGGTGGTGCCACGGGCAGTGACCCACTCGCCATCTATATAGGCATCGATGGGATCGGTCGCGAAGTCGTGTTTGGTGTCGGCGTTGGCCTGCGGCACCATGTCGATGTGGGCTTGCAGTACCACGGCTTTGCGGTTTTCCATCCCCGGGGTGGCCGGTTTCTTGATGATGATGTTGCCGACCTTGTCCTGCTTGACCGCCAGACCTTCCCCTTGAGCCCATTGGATGATCCAGGCGCTCAGTTTGGCTTCATGTTTGGAAGGGTGGGGAATGGAGCAGATCTGTTCGAAGAAATGCCAAATCAGTTTGGGAGAGAGAGAGCTAAGCTGTGCCACGTCGGGACTCCTTACCAGCACGGAATTAACAGGGCCCCATCAGCGGGCCGGGGAAGAGGATAACGATAATACAGTCAATCACACAAAAATGTGAGCAATCAGCGCAAATCGCAGGCAGCTTGTGCTGGCTGATGGCAACCAGGCAGTACGATCGTCAGGTTCGGACGACGCTGACCGATAGAAAAGAAAATGTGTGACCGATCTCACAAAAATATTGAATTTAACGCACCGACTGGTAAATTAGCTCCCGTGGTTCGCCACCCGTCAGGATGACGATGAAAGCCTCCAGGGAACCGAAGCAAAGCAAGTGCGCCTCCATGGAACCGAGTGTTCGTTCAAGGATTTGAGCCCGCATTAAAGGTACGTAACTTGTTAAGCAATCAGGAGTTTCAATATGCCAGGCAGCAACTCAACCTATTGGTTTGCCCCCTCTTTGTATACCCAGGGTTTCAGCTACCCTAACCCCTTCGTCACTCGTCGCTAAGACGAGCTGCCCAACCAGGCAGAGGCGAGAAAGCAGCAGGTGCGTGAGGTAAATCCTCCCCCTGCTATTTTTTTATCTGCGATTTGCCGCACAGCTCATTAGGACTCGGCAGCAGGGACGGCAGGTTAGTCGTTTGGCGCTCGAGATGGGCCGAATGGAGAGGGTGATGCCGATTTTTCCTGTTTTTGGCATACGTTTGCCAGGCATTTTCTCTGCAAACGGTGCTATCATATCGGCCCAACAGCCTGTCCGCGGTTTGGACACATCATCTAACCGATCGCCGGATAAGCCCATCTTGCTTCCATTGTTATCAGATTTGCTGCCGAGGCTTAGTCCTGAGGCAGCCGAAGTGCAATCTGAATTCAGTCGGGCAAGGGCCGCCATTTACTGGCATCCGCAGGGATAATTGCGGATGTTGTTATTTTAAGTGATTGTTTTTAAATAACTATTCGAGATCGATAACATGCCGAAAAAGTTCTATGTGTCGTGGGACAACCTGCAACGTGAAGCTCGCCGTCTGGCCCGTCGTCAGCTGCCTGTCAGCCAGTGGAAAGGTATCATCGCGGTCAGCCGTGGTGGCCTGGTGCCCGCAGCCCTGATGGCCCGTGAACTTGGCATTCGTAATGTGGAAACCCTCTGCATCTCCAGCTATGACCATGACAGCCAGCGCGAGCTGGTGGTCGTGAAGGCTGCCACCACCGCCGGTGACGGCGAAGGCTGGCTGGTGGTGGAAGATCTGGTAGACACCGGCACTACCGCCAAGGCGATCCGCGAGCTCTACCCGAAAGCCAAGTTCATCGCGATTTTCGCCAAGCCGATGGGCGAAGCGCTGCTGGACGATTTCGAAGTGGCGATCCCGCAGGATACCTGGATCGAACAGCCATGGGATATGGCACTGGAGTTCGCCACACCGATTTGCGACGAAAAGTAACAGGATCGGGATGTGACGCTCGCTGTGTCCATTGGTCGCAACCGGCAATAATGGTTTCACAGGGCTCCAATTTGGAGCCCTGTTTTTTTGTGTATCAATCTGTTGCAGGGTGGCTGATGGGCAGTAAAAGTGGTTAAGATGAGCTATTGCCTGATATGAATGGGACACTATCTTGGACTTGAACGAAGACCTAAACCTGACCGAACAGCTCTTTACCCGCGTCAAGAAGGTATTGGAAACATCCGAGATCTCCAACTCCAGTGCGGCTGATCTGGCGCAAGCCGAGTCAGACGAGATGTTTATCGACGGCTCCATGTCAAAGAGCTGGTATCGCCTGCTGCGCCGCCCCTCCTGGACCTGGCAGGGGGCAGATCCCATCGAAGTGGAGCAGACCCTGGCCCGTATCGCCATGGCGACCGGTGAGCGCACCCACGATTGCTATCTCGATACCATCAAGGGCTATGTGCCCGGCAACTGGATCTACGAATGGAGCCAGGTGGCTGGCAACTATTTCAAGCAGGGCCGCGAACTGCGCGAGAAGGGGGATACTTCTGGTGCCCTGAAGCAGCTGCTCAAGGCGGTGCGCTACTACTCCATCGCCAGCTATCCCCATCTCAAGGATGACGAGCTGGCGGATCAAGCCCAGCTGCTTGGCAACATGGCCTATCGCGAGGCGGGCCGCCTGTTCAAGGTTCCGCTCAAAGAGATCCAGGTGCCTTTTCGCGGCAAGCATATTCAGGGTTATCTCCACCTGCCGACGACCGAAAAACCGGTGCCGTTGGTGATCATCAGCGGCGGGATCGACTCCTTGCAGCTCGATTTCCTCAACTTCTATCTCAAACGGCTCGAGCCCAACGGTATCGGCATGCTCTCCCTCGATATGCCCGGGGTTGGCTATGCCGAGCATTGGCCGCTGGTGCAGGATACCAGCCGTCTCCATCAGGCGGTGCTCCATTACCTCTCCGAAGTGGCCTGGGTCGATCATCAGCGTATCGCCATGGTGGGGATGCGTCTGGCGGGCAATATCGCAGCCAGACTGGCCTTTATCGAGCCGTTCAAGCTGCGCACCGTGGTTTGTGTCGGCGCCGGGGTCAATCAGGTGTTTACCAATCAGGAGCTGTTTGCCAAGTGCCCGCGCATGATGCGGGACAGTCTGGCCAACCGGTTGGGGGCGGATGCGGCGCAGTGGGACGGCATGCGTACCAAGTGCCAGGTTTTTTCACTTAAAACACAAGGATTACTGGGGACTCGCACCTCTGTGCCGATATTGAGTATTGGACACAAGCGAGATTTTATTTGTCCCGAGCAGGATGTACGGGCATTGGCGGCGGCCAGTCGTAACGGCAAGGCCATCGTATTTGATAAACAGCCTTTGCTGGAGGTGTATGACAAGGCACTGGACGAAATCGTCGAGTGGTTGAAACAGCATTTGTGTACCTGACATTGCGCTAAAGAACTGACGCCATCCCGAGGTGGCGCGGCTTGTTTAACAGGGAGGTTAACATGTCTGAAAGAGTGACCTACAAGCGACTGCTGAGGCAGTTTGCTGCCATCGGCCCCTATTTGCGCGAAGATCTCTGCGAAGAGGGGCGTTATCGTTTCGACTGCCTGTCGGTCTGTGTCAGCGCCAAGCCGGCGCCGGACAAGCGGGAGTTCTGGGGTTGGTGGCTGGTGCTGGAGCAGGACGATCACCATTTCCGTTACCACTATCAGCTCGGTTTCTACAATGCTGATGGCGAGTGGCTGGACAAGCCGATCCCCAAGAAGCACCAGGTAGAAGTGGAGCGGACCCTCAACCGTTTCTACAAGCTCATCAGCGACAAACTGACGGCTCTGGAGTGTCAGTTAGCGCCAGCGGATCAGGTCACCAATGAGTTGACCGTAACGGCAGCCTGATCCCCTGAAGCCCTGCGAGTTGCATCTGTCACTCGCAGGGCTTCAGTTCTCTCTCCTCCCGTTTTTTCTCCTCTTCCACCGCACCATGAATTGCCTTGCAGGGCTCCATGGCCGTGGGTATAAAGATATTCCTTACTTTTTTAGCCTTTATGCTCCCATGGAAAACAGAACCATAGTCGTCAAGTTGGGCACCAGCGTGCTCACAGGGGGGTCTTCCCAGCTCAATCGTGCCCATATGGTCGAGCTGGTCAGACAGTGTGCGGCCTTGCACCGTCACGGCCATCGGGTCGTGGTCGTCACATCAGGAGCTATCGCCGCCGGGCGTGAACATCTGGGCCACCCGCTACTGGCGCCAACCCTGCCCAACAAGCAGATGCTGGCGGCGGTTGGTCAGACCCAGCTTATTCGGGTATGGCAGGATCTGTTCAACCTCTATGGCCTGCATATCGGCCAGATGCTGCTGACCCGCGCCGATCTGGAAGATCGGGAGCGCTACCTCAACGCCCGCGACACCATGCGCACCCTGCTCGATCACCGCATTATTCCGGTGATCAACGAAAACGATGCGGTGGCGACCGCCGAGATCAAGGTCGGCGACAACGACAACCTCTCCGCACGGGCCGCCATTCTGGCGGATGCTGACCTGCTGATCCTGCTGACTGACCAGAAGGGGCTTTTTACCGCCGATCCGCGCACCAATCCCGACGCCCAGCTCATTGAAGAGGTGCAGACCATCGACGATACCCTGCGCTCGCTGGCGGGTGACAGTGTCAGCGGCCTCGGCACCGGCGGCATGGCTACCAAGCTGCAGGCCGCCGATGTGGCCCGTCGAGCTGGTGTCAACGTGGTGATCGCGACCGGCCAGATGCCGGAGGTGATCGGCCGTCTTGCCAAGGGTGAGCGGATTGGCACCCTGTTCCCGGCGCTGGCCTCCCCGCTGGAAGGGCGCAAGAGCTGGATCCTGGCAGGCCCGCCCCCTCACGGCGAAGTGCATGTGGATCAGGGGGCTGTCGCCGCCATGAAGGAGAAAGGCTCCAGCCTGCTGCCCAAGGGGATCGTCGCGGTCAAGGGCGACTTTATTCGGGGCGATGTGGTGCGGATCCTAGATCCCAAAGGCGCTGAGCTGGCGCGTGGCATCTGCCGTTACGACCATCTGGAGCTGGAGAAGTTGCGTGGCGTCCACTCGGATCAGATTGAGCAGGTACTGGGCTATGGATATGGTTCAGTAGCCATCCATCGAGACGATATGGTGCTGCTCTAATCAGGGCGGCACGGCATGAACAAAAGGGAACCGAGATGAGTCTGGAGAAAATGGGGCAGGCGGCCCGAGAAGCCGCCTATCAGCTGGCTACCATCAGCACGGCGCAGAAGAATCGGGCGCTGGCCGCCATCGCCGACGAGCTTGAGGCGCGCAGTGAGCAGATCCTCGCGGCCAACGACAAGGATATCGCGGCAGGGCGTGAGGCTGGCTTGTCAGAAGCGATGCTGGATCGCCTGCTGCTCAATCCGGCCCGGCTGGCCGGGATTGTGGCGGATGTGCGCAAGGTAATCACGCTGGATGATCCGGTCGGCGCCGAAATGGATAGCCGGGTGCTGGAAAATGGCTTGCGGCTCTCCCGTCGTCGGGTGCCCATCGGGGTTATCGGCGTCATCTACGAGGCGCGACCCAACGTCACCATCGACATCGCCAGCCTCTGCCTCAAGACCGGCAACGCCAGCATACTCCGCGGCGGGCGCGAGACCTTCCACTCCAATCTGGAGCTGGTGCGGGTGATCCAGCATGCCTTGGCGGCCTCCGGTCTGCCCGAGGCGGCGGTGCAGTACATCGACAACCCGGATCGGGCGCTGGTCGGCGAGTTGCTGCGTCTCGACCGCTATGTGGACATGATCATCCCCCGTGGTGGCGCGGGCCTGCACAAGATGTGCAAGGAGAACAGCTCCATCCCGGTCATCATCGGCGGGTTCGGTATCAGCCATATTTTCGTCGACGAGAGTGCTGATCTGGTGCGCTCTCTGGCGGTTATCGATAACGCCAAGGTGCAGCGCCCCTCCGCCTGCAATGCCCTCGATACTCTGCTGGTACACGAGAAAGTCGCTTCGGCTTTCCTGCCGCAGCTGGTGACGCTGATGAACGAGCGCAAGGTGACGCTGGTGGCCGCGCCCAATGCCATGGCGTTGCTGGCGGGCGCGGACAACCTGTGCGAGGTAGGGCCGGAGGATTTCGATACCGAGTGGCTCGGGCTGACCCTGGGGGTCAAGCTGGTGGCGGATGTGAACGAAGCGCTGGCCCATATGCGCGAGCATAACGCCGGCCACTCCGATGCCATCCTGACCAACGATCTGGCCAACGCCGAGCGTTTCGTCAACGGAGCCGGTTCGGCGGCTGTCTATGTCAACGCCTCCACCCGTTTCACCGATGGTGGCCAGTTTGGTCTGGGTGCTGAAGTGGCGGTGTCGACCCAGATGCTGCATGCCCGTGGCCCCATGGGGCTCACCGAGCTCACCAGCTACAAGTGGGTAGGGCAGGCCGATTACCTCAGCCGCGCCTGATAACCTGTTGTGTCAGATATAAAAATGCCGACCTCTTGGTCGGCATTTTATTTGGTGGATATCGTGAAGATATCAGGCGCTCGGGTTATTCCCCGTGATAGATCGCCTTGTCACCGTGCTTGAGCACATAACCCTTCCAGATAAAGAGGGTGTAGCCGCTACCCTGCCACGACCAGTTGCCCTCCGCACCTTGACGGGTCAGCGCAAGCAGCTCGCCGGTCGGCAGGGTGAGCTCTGCCTTGCTCTGATCGGCGTTGAACAGCACGAAGGCGCTGCTGGTCTGGCTGGCATCGGTTGGATTGAGCCGGATACCCTCTTCAAACAGGCGCACACATTTGCCAGTCAGCGCTGACCACTGATAGCCCGCACTGCCGATACAGCCGTGGCTGTCGCGATCGCCGCCCACCAGATGTTGTTCCGGTGTACTGCATGCCGCCAGCAGCAGAGAGGCGGCCATCAGAGTCAATGTGCGCATGGTTACTCCTGCAGATCCCGTTCGATGACGATGTTGGAGAATCCCAACTCTTTGAAGTAGTTCTCCTGATAATCCTTCACGCTCTTTTTGTCACGGCGACAAACCTGAGCCAGCTGGGCCTCCATGGCGTGAAAACTGGTGAGATCCAGCCCTTCGGCAGCGGCGATGGCGTCGTAGATGCTGCGGAACTTGTCGTTCGCGTAGCCGATCTCTTTGGCCTGTTTTTTATAGGTGTAGGTAATCTTAAAGGCCATCTTGCCCTTCCTTCTTCGATTTGGCTTGCTTGCGCTGGACGTAGAGGTAGAGGCTTTCGACCTTCTCCCGAGCCCATGGGGTCTTGCGCAAGAACTTCAGGCTGGACTTGATGCTGGGATTATCGGTGAAGCAGCGGATATTGATCTGCTGCCCCAGCTCTTCCCAGCCGTAGTATTCGACCAGCGCGGTGACGATGGCTTCCAGCGTCAGCCCGTGCAGCGGGTTGTTCTTCTGCGAGGCGTTCGGTTGCTCGCTCATGCCTGCTCCGCCAGCTTGGCAAAGGGCTGACCCATGCGGGTGGTGACCCCGTTGGCCAAGTGAGGTTCGAAACCGGCCAGCATACCCGGGCCAAACAGGCAGACCACGGTGCTGCCCAGCTTGAACAGGCCCATTTCGGCACCTTTCTGCAGGGTAATGGCCTCGTCGCCGGTGTAGTCCCAGCGCACCACCTTCTTCTCTTTGGTCGGCGCAATGTTGCCGGCCCAGATGGTCTCGATGCTGGCCACGATAGTGGCACCGACCAGCACCAGCGCCATCGGGCCGTGCGGGGTGCGGAAGGTGGCGACCACCCGCTCGTTGCGAGCAAACAGGTTCGGCACGTTCTCGGCGGTGAGCGGGTTGACGGAGAAAAGATCCCCCGGCACGAACACCATGCTCTCCAGCACACCATCCAGCGGCATGTGGATGCGGTGATAATCCTTGGGTGCCAGATAGATGGTGGCGAAGTCGCCATCCTTGAACGGCGCCACCAAATCCTCATAGCCACCCAGCAGCTCGCGGGCGCTGTAGTCGTGGCCCTTGGCCTGGATGATGCGACCTTGCTGGATGGGGCCGAGCTGGCTGACGGTGCCATCGACCGGCAGCGCCAGGGTCATGGCATCTTCTACCACGGGGCGGATACCGGGCTTGAGCTCGCGGGTGAAGAACTCGTTGAAGCTCTTATAGTGGGCCGGACTCTCGTGCAGCGCCTCGCTCATGTCGACCTGATACTGCTTGATAAAGGCCTCGATCACTTTGGTGGTGATGTTGCCCGCTTCGGCGGCGGCAAACTTGCCGATCAGACGGGAGAGGGCGTGCTTGGGCAGACAGTATTGACCGGCAATTTTCAGGTTGTCAGTAATGCTCATGTTCATCATCAACGTAGGTTAAACAGGGTCACAGGCGCGCTTGCTGGCGACCGTGACGGGCTTCCTGCATGGTTTCCAGGATGCGGTGATAGTTGTGGAAGCGATCGGCGCTGATGGCGCCCGCTTCGACCGCGGCGCGCAGGGCACAGCCGGGATCGTCCTTGTGGGTACAGTCGCGGAACTTGCAGCCACCCAGATAGTCGCGAAACTCGACGAAGCACCAGGTGATGCGGTCGGCTTCCAGATGCCAGAGGGCGAACTCGCGGATCCCGGGGGAGTCGATCAGATCGCCACCGCTCGGGAAGTGGTAGAGCCGCGCCGTGGTAGTGGTGTGCTGGCCGAGCCCCGAGTTTTCGGAGATCTCGCCGGTGAGCACATCCAGCCCCGGCATCAGGGCGTTGGTGAGCGAGGATTTGCCCACCCCGGACTGGCCGACGAAGATGCTGATCTTGTCGGTGAGCTTGGCTTTCAGCTCATCCAGCCCTTCACCGCTCTCGCAGCTTACCAGCAGCACCTCGTAATTGAGCTTGCGGTAGGTTTCGAGCTGGAGCTCGATGCGCGCTCTGGCGGCATCATCAAGCATATCGACCTTGTTCAGCACGATGAGGGGGCGGATCTCCACATCCTCGGCGGCCACCAGGTAGCGGTCGACGATGTTGGTGGAGAACTCGGGCATCACCGCCGAGACGATGATGATCTGGTCGATATTGGCGGCGATGGGTTTGACCCCGTCGTAGAAGTCCGGCCGGGTCAGTACCGAGTGGCGCGGATGCACCGCCTCGATGACGCCCGCTGTCGCGGCATTGAGGCCGGGACGCCACACCACCTTGTCGCCGCACACCAGACTGCTGATGCTGCTGCGCCGCAGGTTGCTGCGGTGGATGGTGCCATCGACCGCTTCCACGTCTGCGTGCTGACCAAAACGACTGATCACCACCCCTTCGATGGCGGGGCCAAACAGGGTGTCATCCACCACTGTGGAGTGATCTTTTTGCAGCCGCCGTTCGCGGTTGGCCTGGACGCGCCTTTGTTGACCCAGATTGAGTTTTGCTTTCTTTGCCACTCGATTCGCCAGTTTATGAACAGATCCAAAGCCAGTATGATACATGCAAATTGGCAAAATTCCGCCATTCCTCCCAATAGAGAGAGCAATCATGACAGTCAGCGCGCAGAACCTGGTATGGATCGACATGGAGATGACGGGTTTGGACCCCGAAGAGAACGTGGTACTGGAGATTGCCACCATAGTCACCGACAAGGATCTGAACGTACTGGCCGAAGGGCCGGTCATCGCCATCCATCAGAGTGATGAAGAGCTGGCCAAGATGGACGACTGGAACGTCAACACCCATACCAAGAGCGGTCTGGTGGCCCGGGTCAAGGCGAGCCAGCACGATGAGGCGAAAGCCATTGCCGAGACCCTCGAGTTCATTCGCCAGTGGGTGCCGGAGCGCACCAGCCCGCTGTGCGGCAACAGCATCGGTCAGGATCGCCGCTTCATGGTCAAGCACATGGCCGAGCTGGAAGCCTTCTTCCACTACCGCAACGTCGACGTCAGCACCATCAAGGAGCTGGTACGCCGCTGGCAGCCGGAACTGCTGGATCAGTTCAAGAAGAGCGGCACCCACCAGGCGCTGGACGATATCCGCGAATCCATCGCCGAGCTGCAGTTCTATCGCAGCCACGTCTTCAAGATCTGATTCCCCGGCAAGGGTTTGTCATACTCTGGCTGCTAAAATCGACAGTTCGGCCAGCTTTTGAGCGAACGCGCGCAACCAGACAAAAAAGCCCTTGCAATTGGAATGACTGCTCTTATAATTCGGCTCCCGTACAGTAGCGCAAGCAACCAAATGCTGTACGGCCTGTTTTAAGGTAGTTGCGGGAATAGCTCAGTTGGTAGAGCACGACCTTGCCAAGGTCGGGGTCGCGAGTTCGAGTCTCGTTTCCCGCTCCAAAAATCTGATGATGACACTGGTGCAAACCAGCCCGATGCGGGAATAGCTCAGTTGGTAGAGCACGACCTTGCCAAGGTCGGGGTCGCGAGTTCGAGTCTCGTTTCCCGCTCCAATCATCAGCCAGCCTCAAGACAACCAAATTGTTGCGGGAATAGCTCAGTTGGTAGAGCACGACCTTGCCAAGGTCGGGGTCGCGAGTTCGAGTCTCGTTTCCCGCTCCAAAAAATTTGTAAGTGATATTCCGATGCGGGAATAGCTCAGTTGGTAGAGCACGACCTTGCCAAGGTCGGGGTCGCGAGTTCGAGTCTCGTTTCCCGCTCCAATCACTTGCAGATGACATTCTGTTGCGGGAATAGCTCAGTTGGTAGAGCACGACCTTGCCAAGGTCGGGGTCGCGAGTTCGAGTCTCGTTTCCCGCTCCAAACATTTGTAAGTGACATTTCGTTGCGGGAATAGCTCAGTTGGTAGAGCACGACCTTGCCAAGGTCGGGGTCGCGAGTTCGAGTCTCGTTTCCCGCTCCAATCACTTGTAAATGACATTCTGTTGCGGGAATAGCTCAGTTGGTAGAGCACGACCTTGCCAAGGTCGGGGTCGCGAGTTCGAGTCTCGTTTCCCGCTCCAATCTCTCTTCGAAGTCTTCATAATCCCTCTGAATTGCCCCTCACATCGCGCTGCGATGCTTTGTCGTACCTGGCGTTTACTAGGTGCGTCTCTACCACCTCCTGCCAACAGGAAGGGGATGTGGGCTCATGGTGCGGATTGTACGAGGCAAGCGGTTGTAACAGGTGGTGGGAGGCGAGAATTGCGGGCAAAAAAGAGGAGGGGCCTTGGCTCCTCCTGCATGATTCACTGGCGCGGGCTTAGACCAGAGTAACGTTCTCAGCCTGAGGGCCTTTTTTGCCCTGGGTCACAGTGAACTGGACTTTTTGACCTTCAGCCAGGGTTTTGAAACCGGTGCTCTGGATGGAGGAGAAGTGAACGAATACGTCCGGACCTTGGGATTGTTCAATAAAGCCAAAACCCTTGGTTTCGTTGAACCATTTTACCTGGCCGGTGCGAATGTCAGACATGTGCTAAATCCTATCAATAACAAAATGAAACTAAGCCCGTGCTGGGCTGCATTTGCCTTGCAAGCAGGGGTTGGCTCATGACTGACCACGTCTCTTTGTCCCAGTAGCACGTAGAACAATCCCTGTCTAAAGCACAAACGATTGTACGTTAGCGCCGATCCTTGTCAATTTGACCCCTTTCGTTTTTTGAACAAGCTAAAAATATTGTGAAGTCAGTAGCTTATTTGAAGATATTTGACTGAAAAAAAACGGGAGGCCAGCGCCTCCCATGTTGTTATTCCTTGAGGGCGAACCCTTCGCCCTGCCGGTCGTAGCGGTAAACCGCCTGACCGTAGGAGCGGATCTCCACCCGCTGGATGCGGCGGGTGTCGTCCACCAGGATGAAGATAGAGCGGCCCGATTGCAGGCGGGTCAGGGGACGATCCGGCCCCTCGATGGCGATCAGGCGGCTCAGCTCGGCACCCGGCAACTCGAATTTACGCCAGATGGAGTAGAGGGTCTCACCCGCCTGCACATCGTGTTGCAGCCAGGTGCCGTTGACCTTCTCTTCGACCGGCTTGGCTGCCGCGGGGGCACTGCCTGCCGCGCCACTGCCGACAGTTAGAGCTTGAGCAGGCACGGCCAGCGGCACTTCCAGCGAGCCGGAAGGGGCGGCTTTGGGGGCGGATGGCGCTGGCTCCCAGGCCAGCACCAGCAACCAGAGCGGGATCAGGATCAGCAGACCTATGGTGTTTTTGCGGGGCAGCGGGCTGGACAGCTTGAATTTGCCTGCTTTGGCATCCTGGCGGCGTTGGCCGAGGTTGCTCATCCCTTGGCCAAAACGTTGGCGCAGGGACAGGGTCGCGGCATTGATGCGATGGAGCAGGGATCCTTGAGATTCGTCTTGGCGACGCTGCTGGGCTCGTCTGTTATGGCCTCGTGGGCGACGGTCCGGGGTGGGCACGGCATTTACCTCTCACTACATTGCCTGCCATCAGGCAAATTCGTCGCCTATGGTAAACGGACTCGCCCCCGAGGGGGAGAGTCCTGAGGCGGAAAATTATCAGCTGAGACGAAATTGACCCAATAATTGCTGCAATTTGTCGGCCGCTTGACGCAATGCCTGACTGGCTTTGGCCGTTTCGGTCGCATCCTGAGCAATGTCGTTGGCCAGTGCGTTGGTTTTTGACAGGTTGCCGGAGACGGTTTCTGAGACCGAGCTCTGCTCTTCGGCGGCGGAGGCGATCTGATAGGTCATGTCGTTGATGGTGGAGATGGCCTGGTAGATGCTGCCTAGCGCCTCTTCCGCCAGATCCGCCTCGCCCACCGCCTGATGGGTCAGCTGCTGGCTCTGGGTGATAGCGTTGACTGCATTGGTGGAGCTGAGGCGGATCTTCTCTATCAACTCTTGGGTGTTCTGTACCGCCTGCTGGGTATTGCCCGCCAGTTTGCGCACCTCGTCGGCCACCACCGCAAAGCCGCGGCCCTGTTCGCCAGCCCGTGCAGCCTCGATGGCGGCGTTGAGAGCCAGCAGGTTGGTCTGATCGGCAATCCCCTGAATGACGGTGAGGATGCTGGTGATCTGGGCGCTGTCGTGAGCCAGCCCTTCCACCACTTCGGCCCCTTTACCGGCTTCTGCCGCGACCTTGTGCATCGACTGGATCACCTGCTGGAAGCGCTCCTTGCCCTGATCGGCTGCGCCTTGCGCCTGTTTGGCCGAGTCGGCGGTGTTGTTGGCGTGGGTGGCGACCTCCTGACTGACGTAGGACATCTCCTGCACCGCGGTCAGCATCTGCTCCATCTCCGCCTGATGGTGCTGCAGGTTGTTGTCGGTCTGGCCGGCGATGCGATCGGTATCACCGGCGTAGCGGTTCACCTCGCTGGCAGTCTTGAGCACATCCCCGAGCAGCCCTTGCAGCTTGTCGATAAAGCGGTTTATCCCCTTGGCGAGATCCCCCAGCTCATCCACCGAGCGGGTCGTGAGGCGTTTGGTGAGATCCCCTTCACCATCGGCGATGTCATCCACCAAGCTGACCATCTGACGGATGGGGCCAGTGATGCTGCGGGCTATCACCAGCATGGTGGCCAGCGCCAGCACCAGTACGATAACGGCGCCCACCAATTGCTGGGTCATGGCTGCCTGGTTCATGTTGCTCAGCTGGCTTTCCAGTTGATCGGCGCCCGCCAGTACCACCTTGTAGGGCAGGGTGACGATGATGGCCCAGTTGCGGCTCATTCCCGACACCATGATGGGGACGGAAATACGGAATGACTCGTCCAGCTCCTGACGCTGAATTTCCGGTTTCAGGTACTGCTGCCACTGGTCGCCCAGCACCTTACTTGCGCTGCTACCGAGCAGGCTGGCATCACCGCTGGTGCCGGTGATGACACCGGCGGCGCTGACGATCAGGGTTTCGCCCTTGCCGTCATAGATATTGCTGTTGAGGCTCTTGGCCTGACGACTGATGGAGTCCACCGCCAGATCCAGCGCGGCGATCCCCTTGAACTGACCATCCACCATGATGGGGGTGGTGATGGTGCTCACCAGCACCTGCTGACCGTTGATATCCACTTTGAAAGGATCGATCAGACAAGAGCGTCCTTCCCGCTTCGGGCAGGCGTAGTAGTCGTTGGCGGGATTGCCGAATTCGTCCGGGTCGGTTTTTTCGATGGAGAGCAGCAGATCGGTACCGATTTGATCCTTGTCGCGATAGAAGTAGGGGACAAAGCGCCCCTTGCTGTCGCTACCGAGCTCGGTCTGACCGGCAAAGCTGGCATCCTGACCGTCGAAACCGTTGGGTTCTAAGCCGGCGAAGGCGCCATAGAGTTGGGGTTCAAGGGCGAGCTGCGCCTTGAGCAGGTCGGTGGCCTGTTGGCGATCCAGCGGCAGTTTGCCTTGCTGTTGCAGGGCGAGGGCGCTGGCCATCTGCTGGGTGTAGGAGAGCCCTTTTTGCAGCAGCTGGGTGATGGTGGCCGCCTCGGCGCGGGCATTGGCGCTGACCTTCTGCCATGCCTCCTGCTGCAGCGCTTCACGGCTGGAGCTGATGGTGAGTTGTTGGGTTTGTTTGCCGGAGTATTGGTTGAGCAGGATCAGGATGACCAGGGCTGCGGTCATGGCGATCCCGGCCATCACTAGAATGCGATTCTGGATAGAACGGAACTGCATCGTCTCTTCCTTGTTCGTGAGAAGTGTGGTGAGCGTTATTTGGGTATCGACCGGAGGAGGCAGCTCTCCAGCATTGTGCATAGCAAATCGGAAACGGGGCTTCGGTTTTGCGATCCTCTTCAAATATCGGGCTACAGATGCAAATGGCGACAGATTTAATCCCCTACTTTAGCCCGCAATGGCGTCATGGTTTTCCCATCCGTGATTGTCGGTGCTAAAATGCGACGGTTTTTTTAACGAATTGGCCCAAGGCCCTCTACACAAGGCTTAAAGATGAAAGTCAAAACCCGTTTTGCTCCCAGCCCGACCGGCTTTTTGCATGTCGGCGGTGCCCGTACCGCACTCTATTCCTGGTTGTTTGCAAAGAACCAGGGCGGTGAGTTCGTGCTGCGTATTGAGGATACCGACCTGGAACGTTCCACTCAGGAGGCGATCGACGCCATCATTGAGGGCATGGAATGGCTGGAGCTGAACTGGGATGAGGGCCCCTACTACCAGACCAAGCGCTTCGATCGCTACAACGGTTTGATCGACGAGATGCTGGCCGATGGCCGCGCCTACAAGTGCTACTGCTCCAAAGAGCGTCTGGAAGCACTGCGCGAAGGCCAGATGGCCAACGGCGAGAAGCCCCGTTACGACGGCAAGTGCCGCGACCACGCCCACGATCACCCGGCCGATGCGCCGCACGTGATCCGCTTCCGCAACCCGACCGAAGGCTCTGTGGTGTTCGATGACCACGTCCGTGGCCGCATCGAGTTCGCCAACACCGAGCTAGACGATCTGATCATCCGCCGTACCGACGGCGCGCCGACCTACAACTTCTGCGTAGTGGTCGATGACTGGGATATGGAGATCACCCACGTGGTGCGTGGTGAAGACCACATCAACAACACCCCGCGCCAGATCAACATCTACAAGGCGCTGAACGCGCCGGTGCCGGAATTTGCCCACGTCTCCATGATCCTGGGTGACGACGGCGCCAAGCTCTCCAAGCGCCACGGTGCCGTTTCCGTGATGCAGTACCGCGACGATGGCTACCTGCCGGAAGCGCTGCTGAACTACCTGGTGCGTCTGGGCTGGTCCCACGGCGATCAGGAGATCTTCACCCTGGACGAGATGATCAAGCTGTTCAGCCTGGATGCCATCTCCAAGTCCGCCTCTGCCTTCAATACCGACAAGCTGCTGTGGCTGAACAACCACTACATGCGCAGCCTGGATCCGGCTTATGTTGCCAAGCATCTGGCATGGCACATGGAAAACCAGAAGATCGACACCAGCAATGGCCCGGCTCTGGCCGAGGTAGTCACCCTGCTGGCCGAGCGCTGCAACACCCTGGTCGAGATGGCTGCCCAGAGCCGCTATCTGTTCGAAGAGTACGAAGTCATTGACGAGGCGGCCGCCAAGAAGCACCTGCGTGGCGTCGCTGCCGAGCCGCTCACCTTGGCCAAAACCAAGCTGGCTGCACTGGATAGCTGGACCACCGAAGCGCTGCACGAGCTGATTGAAGCGACCGCCGCCGAGCTGGGTCAGGGCATGGGCAAGGTTGGTATGCCGCTGCGCGTGGCCGTCACCGGTCTGGGCCAATCCCCTGCCATCGACGCCGTAATGGCACTGGTGGGCAAGGAGCGCGTCCTGGCGCGTATTGACCGCGCGCTGGCGTATATCGAAGCCCGCATGGCTGCCGAGTAAGCTCTGCCGATGTGGCAGACGAGGGGCTTACCCCGCTCTGCCACATACTGAATAGCAAAAATCCGAAACCACTGGTTTCGGATTTTTTTATGGCCAGCGCACAGGTCGAAAATACTTTGGATAAAAAAATGCCAGTCAGCTGACTGGCATTTTTATTGGGACAGAGTGCCGCTTAGTGGCTGTCGACCCAGACGAACTTGAGGACGAACAGCAGGGCCACCACCAGCACGCAGGGGTTGATTTCGCGCCAGCGGCCGGTGCCTGCCTTCATCACGCAGTAGGAGATAAAGCCCACGGCGATCCCCTCGGTGATGGAGAAGCTGAACGGCATCATGACGGCGGTCATAAAGGCCGGTACCGCTTCGGTCAGATCTTCCCACTTCACCCGGGTCAGCTCGGAGCACATCAGCACGCCCACATAGATAAGGGCGCCAGCGGCGGCGTAGGCCGGCACCATGGCGGCGACCGGAGAGAAGAAGATCGCCAGCAGGAACAGCAGGCCGACCACGATGGCGGTCAGACCGGTACGGCCGCCGACGGCGACGCCGGAGCTGCTCTCGATAAAGGCGGTAACCGAGGAGGTGCCCATGAAAGCACCGCCGACGGAGCTCACGCTATCCACCATCAGCGCCTGCTTCATGCGCGGGAAGTGGCCCTTGTCATCGGCCAGCTTGGCGCGGTTGGTGACACCGATCAGGGTGCCGGAAGAGTCAAACAGGTTGACCAGCATAAAGGAGAAGATGATCCCGGCCAGGCTGATATCGAGCGATCCCATCAGATCCAGCTGGCCGAACACCGGTTCGATGCTGGGGGGCATGGAGACAAAGCCCTTGAAGGTGACATCGCCAAACAGCCAGCCCAGACCCGTGGTGACCACGATGGCGATCAGCACGGCGGAGTGGACGCCGCGGGCGGAGAAAATGCAGATCAGGAAGAAACCGAGCAGACCCAGCAGGCAGGGCAGGGAGGTGAGGTTGCCCACGGTCACCATAGTCGCGGGGCTGGCCACCACGATCCCGGCGTTGTGCAGGCCGAGCAGGGCGATCAGCAAGCCGATACCGGCGGTGATGCCGACGCGCAGGGTGAGCGGGATGTTGCCGATCAGCCAGTAGCGCACCCGCAGCAGGGTGAGGATCAACAGACCCATGGCACCCCAGAAGATGGTGCCCATGCCCACTTGCCAGGAGTAACCCATGCCGGCGACGACCACGAAGGCGAAGAAGGCGTTGAGGCCCATGGCGGGGGCCAGCGCGATCGGCAGGTTGGCCAACAGGCCCATCAGGATGCTGCCGATACCGGCGATTAGGCAGGTGGTGACGAACACGGCCTGGGTGTCCATGCCCGCCGCAGAGAGGATCTGCGGGTTGACGAACACGATGTAGACCATGGTCAGGAAGGTGGTGATACCGGCAATCACTTCGGTGCGGGCGGTAGTGCCATGGCCTTGCAGGGCAAACAGGCGCTCAAGCAATCCTTGCCCGGCGGCCTGATTGGCAGCTTGGTGTTGTTGATTCATGTTGGATTCCAATAGGTGACGTGAAATAAGCAGCAGGGGAACGGGCTATCCCATCCATGCGGGGTAAATTGCCCTGTTTCTGGCGGTTAAGTAACCAGACTCGTCCTGATACCGTGACAGCGCGCACATTTTTACACAGGCGGCGCCGTTTACAAACCCCGGATCTGCGAAGCAGATCAATGAATAGAGCAAAAATTCAAACGTTTGCTTTTTGAGCATGAAAAAAGGTTCTCAGCAGAGAACCTTTTATCGAAAATTGGGGGCTTAAAGGGTCTTGAAGTAGCGCTCGACCAGCTGGGCCAGCACCGAGTCGAGCCGGTCTTGCACTTCACCCAGTTCACGGCCGAAGCGGCGCAGAAAGAGGCTTGCCTGCTCTTCGGTTAGCTTGCGCCCCTCGATAAAGAACTCCTGCTCAGGCAGTTGCTTGTCGTAGCGGGGGATCAGCACCCAGCTCACCAGCTCGGGCTCCACGGCGGCAAAAATCTTGGCGGCAGCAGCACAGAAGGTCTCTATGTGCTCCTTGCCATCCGGCCCGAGGCAACCCGGTTCAACCCGGATCTGGATGGTGAGTTTTTTCTCTATGGGGGTCGTCATCGTGCTACATCCATGCAAAGGCATCCGTCTAGGATTGTAAGTCAAAAGGCAAGAGAAAGGGGAGCCGAAGCTCCCCTCAACACGTAGTCAGCCTTATTTGGCGATGCGCTTGTACTTGGCGCGATGGGGCTGGATCGCCTCGGCGCCGTAGGTCTTCTTCTTCCACTCTTCGTATTCGGTAAAGTTACCTTCGAAGAACTCGATCTTGCCCTCATCCTGATAGTCCAGGATGTGAGTGGCGATACGGTCGAGGAACCAGCGGTCGTGGGAGATGACCATGGCACAACCCGGGAACTCCAGCAGGGCGTTCTCGAGGGCGCGCAGGGTTTCGATATCCAGATCGTTGGTCGGTTCATCCAGCAGCAGCACGTTGCCGCCGGTCTGCAGCAGCTTGGCCAGGTGCAGACGACCGCGCTCACCACCGGAGAGTTCGCCAACCCGCTTCTGCTGGTCGGAACCCTTGAAGTTGAAGCGGCCGATATAGGCGCGGCTCGGGAACTCGTAGTTGCCGATGCGCAGGATATCCTGACCGTCTGCGACCTCTTCGAAGACCGTCTTCTTGTCATCCATGCTGTCGCGGAACTGATCGACGGAGGCCAGCACCACGGTTTCACCTAGCGTGATGGCCCCGGAATCCGGCTGCTCCTGACCCGACATCATGCGGAACAGGGTCGACTTACCGGCACCGTTCGGGCCGATGATGCCGACGATGGCACCCTTCGGAATGGCAAACGACAGATCGTCGATCAGTACACGATCACCGTAGGATTTGCGCAGGTTAGCCACTTCCACCACCTTGTCGCCGAGGCGGGGTCCGGGCGGAATGAACAGCTCGTTGGTCTCGTTGCGCTTCTGGTAGTCGTTGGTGTTGAGCTCTTCGAAGCGAGCCATACGGGCCTTGGACTTGGCCTGACGCCCTTTCGGGTTTTGACGAACCCACTCCAGCTCTTTCTCGATGGACTTGCGACGGGCAGCTTCGGAACTTGCTTCCTGCGCCAGACGGGCGTCCTTTTGCTCCAGCCAGGAGGAGTAGTTGCCTTCCCACGGGATACCTTCGCCGCGGTCCAGCTCCAGGATCCAGCCCGCCACGTTGTCGAGGAAGTAACGGTCGTGGGTGATGGCCACTACAGTGCCTTCGTAGTCGTGCAGGAAGCGCTCCAGCCAGGCCACGGATTCCGCATCCAAATGGTTGGTTGGTTCGTCCAGCAGCAGCATGTCCGGCTTTTCCAGCAGCAGACGGCAGAGTGCCACACGGCGGCGCTCACCACCGGAGAGGTGCTTGATCTTGGCATCCCAGGCCGGCAGGCGCAGGGCATCGGCCGCGCGCTCCAGCTGGTTTTCCATGTTGTGGCCACCCTGAGCCTGGATGATGGCTTCCAGCTCGCCCTGTTCGCGGGCCAGCTTGTCAAAGTCGGCATCCGGGTCGGCGTAGGCCGCATAGACCTCGTCCAGGCGGGCCATGGCGCGCTTCACTTCGCCAACGGCCTCTTCGACCGCTTCGCGTACGGTCTGCTCCGGCTCCAGCTTCGGCTCCTGCGGCAGGTAGCCGATCTTGATGCCGGGCTGCGGACGGGCTTCCCCTTCGATCTCGGTGTCGATGCCTGCCATGATGCGCAGCAGGGTCGATTTACCGGCGCCGTTCAGACCCAGCACGCCGATCTTGGCGCCCGGGAAGAAGCTCAAGGAGATGTTCTTGAGAATATGACGCTTGGGCGGCACTACCTTGCCGACCCGGTTCATGGTGTAAATAAATTGAGCCATTGGCTAATTCTCTTCCTTTTCAGCAGGTTAATGTCTTGGCATTAACAGACTGATGTCGTGGTGGGGCCAGGTCGACACAGGTCAACCGGGTTCCAAAAAACCCGTCGATTGTAAACCAACGGACGAGGGGGGGCAAAGGCGGCACCCGGCTATGTCCCCCCTTTGCCAACAGGGTCACGCCTTGCTGCATCAGTCGTGCAATTTGGGCATGATGTGGGCTGCCGTTTTGTCCCGGAGCCCTCATGAACCCATCTCCTCAAGCCCCTTCGCTGACCGCCTTTCTCTGCACAATGGGATTGGACGCCGCGCTGAGCGAAGCTATCAGCCTGCGCTTGCCACGGCAGACGCTGCGCGCCGGTCAGGCACTGTTGGCGCAAGGGGCAGAGCAGGAAGCTGCCTTCTATATCGAAGCGGGCATCGCTCGCGCCTGCCACTACACCCGGGACGGACAGGAGCGCTGCAAGGAGTTCTACTTCGAGGGGGAACTCTGCCTGCTCTATGACAGCTGGCTCACGGGGTCGCCCGCCCGCTACCAGCTGGAGGCGCTGACGGAGTTGCAGGTGGTGCGGATGCCGCTCACCCTGCTGGATGAGCCCGCCTGGCAGCCGGTCTGCATGGCCCTGCTGCGACAGCAGCTCGGTTACAAGGAGCGCAAGGAGGCGTTTTTGCTGCTCCACTCCCCCGAGGAACGTTATCGGGAGCTCTGCCACACCTTCCCCCACTGGCCAGCGCGGCTCACTCAGGTGCAGCTCGCCAACTATATCGGTATCACTCCGGTCACTCTGTCACGGATCCGCAGGCGCATTAACACGGGTTAATGCCGCTCTCCGACCATCCCCTCATGCTGCACCATCCAAATAACGGATGAGGTGTGGATGATGTCGCTGTTTCTGTGGTCGCAGCTGGTGGTAAGCCTGGCCTTGTTGCTCGATCTGTTGTCGTTTCAGTTGCGGGATCGCCGCAGGATCCTGGCCTGTCTGGCCCTCTCCTGTGCCCTCAATGCCGGTCACTTTACCCTGCTCGGGCAGTGGTCGGCTGCCAGCCTGTTGCTGCTGGCCAGCTTGCGCTTTCTGGTGAGCATCTGGCTGGTTCGCCGCATCTTGATGTGGTTTTTCATGGGGTTGGCCTGTGCGGCGGCGCTGGCGACCTATCAGGGCGCACTCTCATTGATCGGGCTGCTGGCGAGCCTGCTGCAAACCCGGGCCGCGTTTTGCCCGGATGATCGCCTTTTGCGGCGCTGGATGCTGCTCGGTACCCTCTGCTGGCTGGGTAACAACCTGCTGGTGGGCTCACCGGTCGCCGCGCTGATGGAGGGGCTGTTTCTGGTCAGCAATCTGGTGGGTTACTACCGCCACTATGGCTTCGATTATTGGGGGCGTGGCCGCCACAGTGGCCGCAGAAAGGGGCGTGTGCCGCCTTCCGGTCGGGCGAGCTCCTGACCTCCCGCTCAGGGCTGCTTGTGGCCAGCGAAGTAGAGCACCCGTTTCACATACTCCTGCGTCTCGTCATAGGGTGGGATCCCGCCATAGCGTTCCACCGCTTTTTCCCCGGCATTGTAGGCTGCCGAGATCAGTACCCAGTCGCCATCGAAGCGGCGATCCAGCCACTTGAGATAACTGACGCCACCCTTGATGTTCTGGGCCGGATCGAATGGCCGGGTTACCCCGAACCGTTGCTGGGTTTCGGGGATCAGCTGCATTAGCCCCTGAGCATTCTTGGGGGAAACGGCACGGCTGTTGAGATTGGATTCGGCGATGGCAATCGCCAGTACCAGCCGGGCATCCACCTTATGGTGTTTGGCTGCGTGGCGCAGCATGGTGACCAGTTTTTGCTTGGCAGGAGGCTGGCGGGCAACCCAGGTGTCGACATTGAAGGGGGTGGAAGGGAGCCCGGCCAGATAGCCACCCTGACTGCCACGGATCCCGATGCCGCAATGATCACCCATGGGGGCATTGCCGATGCGAGCGTTGTAGTAGCGGGCAGCCTGTCGGTTACCAAGGCGCATTGCCATGGCGAGGTAGCTGTTGGCCAGCTTGGCGCTGCGCACCGAGGCTGGGCCGGTGGCGAGCAGACGGCCGATCCGGAAATATCCTTCGGGATTGCCGGTGCTGGCGGCGACACAGTAAAGGGCGATGGCTTTTTGCAGATGACCGTTTTGCTGGGCAACTTGACCCTGCTTGATCGCCGTCAGCGCCTTGGGGGCCTGTCTGAAATCCCTGCCTTGTGCCATCGTCCGTGGCGTACCTGCCAGTAACAACGACAAAAAAAGCAGCAAAAACAGTCCGTTTTCGCTGATGTGCCTCATGGGTTATCTCCTGTTTGAGTACAGAAGATATAGAGGAACATGGCTGCTATCGCCACGAACCCAGTGGATCCTGTGGTTATAGCCGGTTGATTTCAGAGAGCAAAACGGTATGGAACTAACGGCATCTCGACAGTTTCACACCATTTTTCATCCGGTTAGAAGTCGTGGTGATACTCCTGCTCATCCAGCACCGTGGGAGGAAGCGTGCGATAGAAGCTGCTAATTTCGCTGACAACCCAGAGCGAAAGCAGGGCCAGCAGGCTGAGCAGGGGAAGCAGAGAGTGGCTCTGGGTCAGGGCATAGGCCGCAATGGCGGCACCGGTCAAAAGCAGGGTTCGGATCATGAGGTGGCTCCTTGTCGTCATGGGGGTGTTGCGTGGCCACGGACAGAGCGCCTGGGGTCGGGAGTTGTTCCCGGGTGGCACGAAGCGCGCTGAGTATATCGCGTCATGCCGCTGCCGATCCGTGGTGTCATCACACTTTCCATAGTCATGGGTTTCGTATCGAGTTGGGCCCCGCCAGATGCGGGGCCAGTAATGGTTTGATGGTCAGAAGAAACCGCCGTTGTTATCGTCACTGTCGGCCCAGCCGCCACTCTGGCTATCGTCGTCGAGAAAATTGCTGCCAACATCGGGAGATGAATCCCAGCCGTCCCAGCGCACCGGTTCCGCATCGACCGGATTGGCAATGGGGGCAGGCTCTATGATGTCGATGATCTCCTCGGGCCGGTTGCTGTGAAACAGTCCGCCGATCATATCGGCCAGCATCACGCCACCGGCCACACCGGCGGCGGTTTGCAGGGCGCCGCCCAAAAAGGAGCTGGCACGGGATGCTGGCTGGGCAGGCGCAGTTGCCGGTGGCGGCGTAAAGCGCGGAGGAGGGCTGCTTTCGCTACCAAACAGGCCGGAGAGAAAACTGCCACCATTTGGGGCGCTCTGGCTGGCTTCCAGCTCCTTGACCCGCTCGTTGAAGCGAGTAAGGGCAGCCTGCTGAATTAGCAGCGCCTGGGCCATGTAGTAGGGGGCATCGGGCTGCTCTGCCAGATGCTGGCGGATCAGCTGATCCGCTTGTGGGTCTCGCTTGCTATCCCTGGCTTGCGCTTGCTTGAGGCGGTCGAACAGTCCATCGATCAGACCCTGTTCCTGTGATTGCATCTCAAATCCTCGCTATGGTGCGCAGACAGTGCGTTCAGCCATCCTAAAACCCGCGGGGCATCAGTGGTATCTGATTAACTCATCAATGACCGAGGGGCTACCCGCGCTCGTCAGCGGGCGGGCCGATAGTAGTCGATATACCAGCGGACGAACTTGGCAACACCTTGCTTGAGGGGCGTAGCGGGGCGCAGGCCGGTGAGGGTGTGCAGCGGCTCGCTGTCAGCCCAGGTGGCGTGCATGTCACCTGCCTGCATCGGCAGCATTCGCTTGATGGCGGGTTTGCCGATGGCCTCTTCCAGAGCCTCGATAAAATCGAGCAGCCGCACCGGCTGGCCGTTGCCGATATTGAGGATGCGGTAGGGAGCGGCACTCTCGGCTGCGCTCTGCTCGCTGGCGTGCCAATCGGAATTGGGGCAGGGCGGCTGGTCGGCCACGGCGAGGATCCCCGCGACTATATCGTCTATGTAGGTGAAGTCGCGGCTGAGATCGCCGTTGTTATAGACGTCGATAGGCTCTCCCGCGAGAATGGCGCGGGTGAACTTGATTATGGCCATGTCGGGCCGACCCCAGGGGCCGTAGACGGTAAAGAAGCGCAGCCCTGTGGTGGGCAAGCCATAGAGCGCCGAATAGGCGTGGGCCATCAGCTCGCCACTCTTCTTGGTGGCGGCGTAGAGGGAGACCGGGTGATCCACCTGCTGCTCGGTGGAGTAGGGCATCTGATCCCCCATGCCATAGACCGAGCTGGAGGAGGCGTAGATGAGGTGCTGGATCCCGTGGTGACGGCACCCCTCCAGCACCGTCAGCATGCCGGTGAGGTTGCTGTCGGCATAGGCGAACGGATTTTCGATGGAGTAACGCACCCCCGCCTGCCCCCCCAGATGGATCACCCGCTCGAAACCATGACGGGCAAAGAGAGCCGCCATCGCTTCGCGATCCGCCAGATCCAGCCGCTCGAAGTGAAAATGGGGGAAACTGGCCAGCTGGGCCAGCCGCGCCTCTTTCAGACTCACCTCGTAGTAGTTGTTGAGGTTGTCGATCCCCACCACCCGATGACCTGCGGCGCACAGCTGGCTGGCTACATGAAAACCGATAAAACCGGCGACGCCGGTGACCAGATACGTCATGGTTGGGTCTCCGGGTTGCAACTGGTGTTGGCAGGCTGCTTTTTGGCGGGAAGATGTGGCCGCCCGATGGCGTGATAGTCAAACCCGAGCTCGCTGAGCTGGCGCGGATCATAGAGGTTGCGGCCATCGATGATGACGGGCTGGTTGAGCAGCGCTTTCAGCTGCTGGAAATCGGGGGCACGAAACGCCTGCCACTCGGTGCAGATCAGCAGGGCATCGGCCCCTTCCAGTGCCGCTTCCTGAGTCGGGCAGAGCAGCAGATCCGGCCGCTGGCCGTAGATCTGGCGGGCACGCTCCATCGCCTTGGGATCAAAGGCCTGCACCCGGCCACCGGCAGCCCAGATAGCGGCCAGAAGCGGGCGGCTCGGCGCATCGCGCATATCGTCGGTGCCGGGTTTGAACGCCAGTCCCCACAGGGCAAAGGTGTGGCCACGCAGATCCGGGCCGAAGCGGGTCAGCAGGGTTTGCGCCATCTTCTGTTGCTGGCGCAGGTTGACCTGCTCGACCGCCGTCAGCAGCGGGGCGTCGCAGCCGACACTCGCCGCGGTATGACGCAACGACTTGATATCTTTGGGGAAGCAGGAGCCGCCGTAGCCGCAGCCCGGGTAGATAAAGTGGTAACCGATGCGGGGATCGGCCCCCATCCCCTGGCGCACCGCCTCGATATCGGCCCCCAGCTGCTCGGCGAGGGCTGCAATCTCGTTCATAAAGGAGATCTTGGTGGCCAGCATGGCGTTGGCGGCGTATTTGGTGAGCTCGGCGCTGCGCAGATCCATCACCACGATCCGGTCGTGATTGCGGTTGAAGGGGGCGTAGAGGGTGCGCAACTGCTCAAGCGCCCGCTCGCTGTCACAGCCGATGATGATGCGATCTGGCCGCATGCAGTCGTTGATCGCCGCTCCCTCCTTGAGAAACTCGGGGTTGGCCGCCACCTCGCAGGTGAGGGTTAGCCCACGTTCGGCCAACTGTAGCTCAATATGTTCTCTTACTTGCTGCGCCGTGCCGACCGGCACAGTGCTCTTGGTCACCACCAGCTTGGGGCTGCTCATCAGTCGGCCTATGGTGTCGGCCACCGCCAGCACATGTTGCAGATCGGCCGAGCCATCCTCGTCAGCCGGGGTACCCACGGCGATCAGCAGCAGGTCGGCGTGTGCCACGCCAATGGCGGGATCGACCGTGAAGCTCAAGCGGCCGCTGGCCAGATGGCTCTCGACCAGCGGGGCCAGCCCCGGCTCATAGAAGGGGATCTGCCCCTGCCTGAGGGCGGCGATCCGCTCGTCATCCACATCCACGCAGCAGACCTGATGGCCCACCTCGGCCAGAACGGCGGCCTGCACCAGCCCGACATAGCCTGTGCCAAAAATGGTGACCTTCATGAAAAGTGCCTCGTGCTGTGAATGGAGTGATAGCGCGCTTAAACCGCGGCATGCTGCATCTTGGTGCAGCGGGTGTCAATGCCAGATGACAGGCACCAGAATGGGGCGTTCAGCCTGACTGTTGTGATCCTTTTCACAAAAAATAGACTGGACCCCATAACGAAGCCCTGTGGACAGGGCTCGCAGCCTGCCCGCAACGGCAGGCGACAGACACTCTCTCTTTACTTCGCTTGGATACAGGTTATGGACAACACCTCGATTCGCACTGCCCATCCTATTTATGAGGATGTGCTGGCCCTGCTGACGGCGGCCGGCTTTGTTTCCCTCGGCATCTTTCTGTTTCATCAGGTTGGCCTGCTCACTGGCGGTACTGCCGGGCTGGCGCTGCTGCTGCAAAAGGTGACCGGTATCAGCTTCGGCCTGCAGTTTTTCGGCATCAACCTGCCCTTCTATGCGCTGGCATGGCTGCGGATGGGGCCACGTTTTACCTTCAACACCTTTGTCTCGGTGGCGGCGGTCTCCTACATGACCGATCACCTCAACGGGGTGTTGCAGATCGGCAAGATAGAGCCCCTCTATGCGGCGCTGATCGGCGGCACCCTGATCGGCATGGGGCTGCTCATCATGTTTCGCCACAAGTCGAGTCTGGGGGGCTTCAACATTCTGGCGCTCTTTATTCAGGATCGCTTTGGCATCCGGGCGGGCAAGCTGCAGATGGGGCTCGATTGCGCCATTGTTGTCGCCTCGTTTTTCGTAGTGCAGCCCTGGATCCTGGCGCTCTCCATCGTGGCGGCGGTTATCTGTAATCTGGTGTTGACACTCAACCACAAGCCCGGCCGTTACCAGATTGCCTGACAAGCTGCGGCAGTGGCTCGATAAGACAAGCGTGACCCGATAGCACGAGGCGGCCTGATGGCCGCCTCGTCTGTTTCTACCCTGATGTTTGTTCGCTGCGCCTAGCTCGCCTGCTCCAGCCTGCTGTCGCCGCTCATGGCGTTGCCACTGATGGCGCTGCCGCTGATAGCGTGACCACCGACGGCGAGCGGGGTGTGACAGGCCACCTGATGATGGGACTCATCACACGCCTCAAGCCTTGGCGCCTTGCTTCTGCACAGCTCGGTCGCATGGGGGCAGCGCTGGTGGAAGTGGCAGCCGCTTGGCGGCGAGATGGGGGAGGGCACATCGCCGGTCAGCAGAATGCGCTGGCTGCGTCTGCGCGGGTCCGGTACCGGAATGGCGGAGATCAGCGCCTGGGTGTAAGGGTGGCGCGGCGCCAGATAAAGCGACTGGGCATCCGCCAGTTCGACGATCCGTCCCAGATACATCACCGCAATCCGGTCCGAGATGTGTTTGACCACCGACAGATCGTGGGCGATGAAGATGATGGAGAGATTCATCTCCCGCTGCAGGCTGAGCAGCAGGTTGACGATTTGCGACTGCACCGAGACATCGAGGGCCGAGACCGCCTCGTCGCACACCAGCAGCTTGGGCTTAAGGGCGATGGCGCGGGCGATGCCGATCCGCTGGCGCTGACCGCCGGAAAACTCGTGGGGGTAGCGATCCACCGCGCTGCCCGGCAGGCCCACTTTTGCCAGCAACTCCTTCACCCAGCCGCGGCGCTGCTCAGTGTTGCCTTTACCGTGGATGATAAAGGGCTCCTCCAAAATCTGGCCCACGGTGTGGCGGCTGTTGAGGGATTCTGCAGGATCCTGAAACACCATCTGCATCTCCTGACGCAGGGAGCGCATCTCCTTCGGGCTGAGGGCGGTGATGTCGCGTCCCTCGAAGGTGATGGTGCCTGCGGTCGGCTCGAACAGTTTGAGCAGGCTGCGTCCGAGGGTGGACTTGCCGCAGCCCGACTCACCCACCAGCCCCAGCGTCTCCCCCTGTTTCAGGTCGAAGCTGATGCCATCCACCGCGTGAACCGTATATTGCTTGCGCAGGAACCCGCCTCCCAGCCGGAAATGCTGTTTCAGATCCCTGACCGATAACAGAGTGCTCATACGGTCAACTCCTTCCAGTAGTGACAGGCGACATGGTGGCGCGGATTGAGTTGCTCCACCGCCGGAATGGCGCTGATGCAGAGATCGGTCGCATGGGGGCAGCGGTTGGAGAAGCGGCAGCCAGCGGGCATCTCGTGCAGGGCTGGCACCTGTCCCTTGATGGTCTTGAGCAGGCTCTTGGGCTCATCCTCAAGGCGCGGGATCGAGCTCATCAAGCCGTGGGTATAGGGGTGACGGGGATGGTCAAACAGCTCGAACACGTCGGCCTGCTCTACCGCCCGCCCGGCGTACATCACCACCACTTCGTCGCACAGCTCAGCCACTACCCCGAGATCGTGGGTGATAAAGATGATGGCCATCCCGGTCTGGGCCTGCAGCTCTTTCATCAGTTCGAGGATCTGGGCCTGAATGGTGACATCCAGCGCCGTGGTCGGCTCGTCGCAGATAAGCAGGTCTGGCTCGCAGGAGAGCGCCATGGCGATCATCACTCGCTGGCGCATGCCGCCGGAGAGGTTGTGGGGATAGACCGCAAAGCGCTGGGCCGGTTCCGGGATCCCCACCTTCTGCAGCATGGCGATGGCCGCGGCTTTACGCTGGGCCTTGTCATACTCGGGGCGATGGAGGCGAAACACCTCCATCAGCTGCTCCCCCACCGTCTGCACCGGGTTGAGGGCCGTCATCGGTTCCTGAAAGATCATCGAGATGCGGTTGCCGCGCACCTTGTACATCTGATCTGGCGCAAGCGACAGCAGCTCCTCCCCCTGAAAGCGGATGGAGCCTGCTACCACCTGACCATGGGGCTTGGGCAAGAGCCCCATGATGGCGAGCGAAGTGACACTTTTGCCACAGCCAGACTCGCCGACGATCCCCAGCGTCTGACCCGGTGCCACCTTGAAGCTGACCCCGTCGAGCACCTTGATCTTGCCGTCGTCGACGGCGAACTCCACCTCGAGATCGCGTACTTCGAGGATTGGGGCTGGGTGCTGGCCGTTATCAACGGCGAACTCCCCCCCGTTATCCGGTACGTCAAGAATGGGGGCCTGGGTGTTGGGCATAACGGCTGCTCCCTTCGCAATGGCCTGAATATCAATGACGTGCATAGGTCTTGTCGAGCAGGTTGATGGGCGCCAGCGCCTCCCCTGCCTCCTTGGCGTTGCGGGTCTCTTCCTTCACCTTGGGATCGAGCCAGAGCAGACCGCCACTACTGTGAGGATAACCGTCCATCGGCCAGTAGAGCAGATCCGGCGTGTTCTTGGTGGCAGGCACTTCCGGCAGCATCACATAACGCCAGCTGCTGGCCCGCACATAGTTGAGCTGCACCCCGGGCACGAAGATGGCGAGGTCATAGATACGCTGCTGGATCTGCTGGGAGAGTTTGGCCCGCTTGGCCATGTCGAATTCGACGTTGTAGGCATCGATCAGCGCGTCCAGCTCCTTGTCAGCCACGTTGAACAGGTTGTTGGTTTGCGGTTTGTTGGCGTTGGCGGAGTGGAAAAATTCCCAATATTGCGGATAGAGACCGCCGCCGCCCCAACCGAGCCAGGCCGCCTCGTGTTTCTTCTCCAGCATCACCTTAAAGCCGGTGGCGCCATCCACCAGATTGAGCTCCAGATCCAGACCCGCCTTCTTGGCCTCCTCTTTCAGCACGGTCAGGCGCTTGGAGTGCTCCTGACTGGTGTAGGTGAGTGCCAGCGTCAGCCGCTCCCCCTTCTCATTTTGCAGGATGCCGTCAGGCCCCGGCTTGTTGTAGCCGCCCTTGGCAAAGTACTCCCGCGCCTTGCCGATGTCATAAGCCCGCTCCGGCAGCGTGATGTCAGTGAACTCGCCAAAGCCCGAGTCGAAGGTGGTGGCTCTGTCATAGTCGCCGCGCAGCACCGTCTCGATCATCTTGTCGATGTTGAAGGCGTGCTGGATGCCGAGGCGCACGTTCACGTCCGCCAGCTTGGGGTTGGCCACATTGAGGTGCACCCCCTGACCGCCCTGTTTGGTGTCGGTCATGGCCATTACCTTCTGCACGTAGCCTTTTTTGTACTCCGGGGTGACCGCTTTTTCATGCCACCAGTTGGGCAGGATCATCTCGAAGGTATCGATCTCCCCTTTCAGGAAGTGGCGGAAGGCGATGTTGTGGTCGCGGATCACCTGCACCTTGATGGTGTCGATGTTGAATCTGTGCTGGTTGTAGCGATCATCCTTTGCCCACCAATCCTTCTGCTTGCTGAAGGTGACCGACTTGCCCTTCTTGACGTCGCTGATCACGTAGGGACCTGTGGTGGGCACCACGGCCCAGTTGTACTGCTTCACCCAGTTGGGGGTCAGCTTGTAGTAGTGCTTGGGCTGGGGCCACAGCTCGGTGGTGTTGAGCAGGTCCATCTTGGCTTTGCGGTTGCCCGCTTTGACCATAATGGTGTGATCATCGATCTTCTCTACCGCGACCACTTCAGTGGTGTAGTAGTTGTTGAACCAGGGCCCCTTGATGTGTTTGGAGCGCATCATCTCGTAGCCGAAGGTGTAGTCGTCAGCATTGACCGGCTTGCCATCCGACCATTTGGCGCGGGGATCCAGCTTGAAGTAGACGGTCTGGCTGTCTGGCGCGATGGCCCAGTGGGTCGCGAGCGAGGGGATGGGGTTGCCGGTATTGGGGTGGAAGCTGATGAGTCGCAACTGGTTATCGAGAATAAAGGAGCGGAACGAACCGTTGGAGTCAGGTCCCACGGTGCGAAACGTCAGCGGAAAGCTCTCCACAAACATATTGAGGCTGCCGCCCGACAGCGCCTTGGGGGAGGCGAACACAGGATCCGTGTCGTTGGTCTCCCATTTGAGATCCGCGGGCAGGCTGGCCGCCCAGACCCAGGATCCGTTTACCAGCACAAAGAGAGCACCTATCCATTTGATTTTATTTTTCATGTTTGACTTCCAGGTCTGGCCCCTGCACTGGGGGTCTTGATTGATAACGGGATTATCCCTTGCTCCCGGGACCGCCGATGGCGGCGGCCCGTCCTTCATTAATCACGGTTCGTTACCCGACGCCTGCCGATGCACTGGCATCGGCTGGCTTATTGGTAACGGGTAAATTTGCGTGGATCGAACGCCTCGCGGATCGCCTCACCGATAAAGGAGACCATGATCAGTACCAGACTCACCGCGGCCACCACCGAGCTGACGATCCAGATGGCATCCAGATTGTTGATGCCCTGGGAGAGCAGCTCCCCCCAGCTCGGGGTCGGCGGCGCAAGGCCAAAGCCCAGATAGTCGAGTGCCGTCAGGGTGGAGATATTGCCCACCACGGCGAATGGCGCCAGGGTAACGATCATCATCAGGGTGTTGGGCAGGATGTGGTTGAAGATGATCCGCCCGGTGGTCGCCCCTTGTGCCCGCGCCGCCATCACATAGTCTCGCGCCCGCTCCTTGTAGGTGAGGGTGCGCATATACCAGGTGATCCCCATCCAGCCGAACAGCACGTTGATGGCGACAAACAGGCCGAAGTTGGGCTTGGCCAGCGACACCAGGATCATGATGACGTAGAGAAACGGCACCTGGGACCAGATCTCGATAAAGCGTTGCAGGATGAGATCAAAGCGGCCGCCGAGAAAGCCCATCAGACAGCCGATGGTGACTCCGATGGCGTAACTTGCCGCCAGCGCGATAAAGGCAAAGCCGATGGCGATGCGAAAGCCGTAAACCAGTCGAGCCAGCACGTCGCGGCCGCTGGTGTCGGTGCCGAGGAAGTGGCGCTCGGCCGCGCTGGGGGCGTAGGGTGGGTAGGCATCCTCCTTGAAATCCTGCTCGTAGGGGTTCCAGGGCACCGGCGGCAGCAGCACCCAGTCGCCCTGGCCCTCTGCGGCAAATTTGGCCTTGAGCTGGCGGTAGTTGGTCTCGTATTCGTAATCGAGCCCGAACTGCTGACCGGGGATCACATCGCCATAGGTGGGGAAGTGCAGCTGGCCCTGATAGCTCACTATCAGCGCCCGGCTGTTGACCAGCAGCTCCGCCAGCAGGGAGAGCAGCACCAGGGTAGTGAAGATGATGAAGGAGTAGTAGCCGCGCTTGATCGACTTGAAGCGCTTGAGTTTTTTCAAGGTAACCGGATTGAGCTTCATGGTCAGTCTCCAAACCGCACGCGGGGATCAACAGAGGGTGCAACGCAGATATCGGAGACGATATGGCGTGATATCAGCATAGGCATGGCAATAGAGGTCTGGTTCATGGTCAATCTCCAAACCGCACGCGCGGATCAACAAGGGCAACGCAGATATCGGAGACGATATTGCCAATCAGCATCAGCATGGAGGTGATGGCCAGAATGCCCATGACGGTGGGGTAGTCCCGCTCGACGATCGCCTCGTAACCGAGCAGGCCGATGCCGTCGATGTTGAAGATGGTCTCGATGAGGAAGGATCCGCCAAAGAAAACGGTGAGCACAGACCCCAGGTGGCTGGCGATGGGGATCAGGCTGTTGCGCATGGCGTGGTCGGTGACCGCCTTGCGAAACGGTAACCCCTTGGCCACCGCAGTACGCACATAATCGGCCGACAGGTTCTCCATCAGGCTGTTTTTCATGGTCATGGTGAGGATGGCGAAATCGCCGATGGCGTAGGCGATAAGCGGCAGCAGGGCGTGGGCAAAGACGGTGCGGATCTGATCCCAGCTGCTCTCCATGTACTCAAAATCATCCCCCGGAAAACCGCCCATCGGCAGCCACTCCAGATGGAAGGCGAACACGGTGATGAGGAAGATCCCCACCACGTAGGCGGGCAGGGCATAGGCCATGTAGATGAGCATGGAGCTCAACGAATCGAAGCGGCTGTTGTGCCTGAGCGCCTTCGCCACCCCCAGCGGAATGGAGACCGCATAGCTCAGCAGAAAGGTCGCCAGCCCGAAGAAGGCGGTGACCGGGAGCCGCTCCTTGATGAGATCCCACACCGGCTCGTAGTAGCGGGTCGATTCGCCCAGATCCAGCACTGCCAGCTTCTGCAGCCACTCCCAGTAGGCGACCAGCATGGGCTTGTCGAGGCCATAGAAGGCCTTGAGCTCCTCGATCTGTTCATCGGAGAGGGCCTGTGCCCCCTTGCTGCCGCTGGAGCGGCCAGATTCATTCTGGGAAACCTGGGCTTGCAGCAGCATGCGTTCGACCGGTCCGCCCGGCACGAAACGGGTGATGGTGAAGACGAGCAGGGTGATACCGAGAAACGTCGGGATGATCAAAAGCATCCGGCGTAGGAAATACGACAGCATGGTGGAACCTCGTCCTTGTTGTTCTTTTTTGCGGCCAGTCAAATCCGGTGACGGGCCTGTCCTTCCTGGCATTACGCGCTGGATTGGTTGCCAAACAGCAGACAATCCGCTTGGCCACTGTAAAAGCTCTGCAACAAAAATCAAGTACAAGGAAATGGAAAACTGGGACAAATGACTCACTGAGACCAAAAGCACCGAAAAATGACGTTTTTTATCTGAAAAGTGAAAATCAAAACAAAACGCTACTGCTCAACATTATTTTAAAAAATATAAACAGCTGTTTGTTTGAGTTTTTAGTGTTTTTAAGGTGTTGATTTATAACGATTTTGTCTGGGTGGTGAAATTGAAGGAAAACGATATCATCTCGACGACTTTAACTGTTATCCCCATGGGAGCGGTCAGGTTCAATCCTCATGAAGTTAGTGTTTTATTCTTATTAATGCCAATAAATCAAAATAAGATATAAACGGACAGCTCGTTAACTAATAAGTTCATCAAATTTTAATTCAGCGCCATTTACGCTATTTAACAATATTTTTACATTGCGCGGGTTGTTTTTGGCAGAATTATTCACTAATTATGCCGGTTAAAATTAATACACTCCGCTTATTCTACGCCTGACCTCGCCACACCCCTGCTCCATTGACGTCGCTAGTCAAAGATTGATAAGCCTTACACATCGCTCCAAAGAGGGCGGTATCAGGAAGCAAACAATAAACAACCAGGAAGGATATAAGCGATGCTTAGGAAGAGCAGAATCTCTGCTGCGATTGCGTTCGCCTTGGCGAGCCTTGCGGCGGCCCCATCCGTATCTGCCGAAGAAGGGCAGAACGTCGAAAAACTGCAGAAAATCAAAGTCACTGGCTCCCGTATCTCCCGTGTTGATGTTGAGGGGGCGACTCCGGTTGTCTCTGTCAGCAAGGCTCAAATTGAACAGTCTGGTCAGCAGACTGTGGCGGATTATCTGAAACAGGCCTCCTACAACTCCTTTGGTGGTTTCTCCCCATCCTCCGGTAGTTCCGCCCAATCACAAGCCACAGTAGGGCTGCGTGGTCTTGGTGAAGATCGCACGCTGGTGCTGCTTAATGGCAAGCGTATCGCTGGTTCTCCCTCCATGGGCGGCACTGCCATCAACCTCAACACCATCCCCATGGCGGCGGTTGAGCGGGTGGAAGTGAACCTGGATGGTGGCTCCGCCCTGTATGGCTCTGATGCCATCGGCGGCGTTATCAACGTGATCCTCAAAGAGGGTTTCGAAGGGCTGACTTTCCAGGGACGTATTGGTTCACCGACCGAAGAGGGTGGTGACGAGCAGAGTGGTTCCATCGTTAGCGGCATCTCGGGTGAGAAAGGCTCCCTGATGATGGTCTACGAGCACGATGTGAAAGACGAGATCTATTACAAGGATCGCGACTATCTGGCGAAAGAGGGGGCAACTGCTCCGAGTCTCTATGGCCGCAATATCAAGGGAGTGGATGCCACTACCGGCAAGACGGTTACCCGTACCCTGAAGGGAGTTGACTGTGAAGGTACCGGCACCGGTTTCGTCACCAAGGGCACGGCTTGCCGCTTCGACTTTGCCCAGGTCGCTGCCAAGACTGCCTCTCGTACCCGCGATACCGTTTATCTCAACGGGCGCTACCATATCAACGACAATGTGGATTTCGTGCCACAGATGATTGGTTCCCGCGTCACCAGTTTTGGCCGCTTCGCGCCAGCTGCCGGTGCCTTTACCGTGGATGGTTCCACCCCTGAAAGCGCAGCAGTTCTGTCTGCCAACAACTTCAGCACCGCCAAGGCCGCGACCGTGTACTACCGCTTTAACAACGTCGGCCCCCGTGACAACGATGTGACTGACTTGACCGGTACCCTGAACTTGGGTTTTGAAGGGGTGGTGCCGACCGAAGCGGTAGGCGATGTGGAATGGAATGCCGGTTACATGTATTCCAAAACAGATAACCAGAGTACTGGTAATGGGTATGTGCTGGCTCCCGCTGTGGAAACTCAGGTCAATACCGGCAAGTTCGTTAATGGCAGCTTCTCTGATGCGGCGACCAAGGATCTTTCTTATACCACCAGTCGCAACTCCAAGATGGATTTCTTCCAGTGGTACGGTGGCGTGGGTTGGGAGATGGGTGAACTGCCCGCTGGCCCGGTCAGCTGGTATCTGGGGGCTGAGTATAACGATTGGGTTTACTCCGATACCTATGACAGCCAGTCCGAAGCAGGCAACGTACTGGGCTCATCCGGTAACTCTGGTGGCGGTGTGCGCGATGTGTTTGCCACCTACATCGAGAGCCTGATCCCCATCACCGAGCAGATCGAGCTGAACCTGGCGGGTCGTTACGACAAGTACAGCGACTTTGGCAGCGCCTTCTCGCCCAAAGCGAGTTTGCGTTATCAACCGCTCGACCAGCTGATGTTCCGTACCTCCTGGTCCCAGTCTTTCCGCGCGCCGGGTCTGAACGATCTCTATGCGGCGGATGCCCAGTCAGCGGACTTTGCCAAGGACTATGTCTACTGCCAGGCCAATGGCATTGCCAACTGTTCCGAAGCGCAGTACGAGACAACACGTCAATCCAACAAGAACCTGAAGGAAGAGACGGCTGACACCTTTACCATCGGTGCTGCTTACAACCCGCTGGACAACCTGAACCTGTCGCTCGATTACTACTACATCAAGATTGATGACGTGATCCAGCTTGCTACCACCCAGACCCAGTTCTATCAGGAGCTCAATACCGGCAGCAACCCGAACGTCATCCGTGATGCCAACGGCGATGTCGAGAAGGTCTATGCCGGCATGGTCAACCTGGGGCAGCTCAAGACCAGTGGTATCGACTTCAAGGCGGATTACAAGTACGACTTCAACTCCTTCACCCTGCGTTACGACTTTGGCAGCAGCTACATCCTGAAATATGAGGAAGGTCTGTTTGCTGGTGGCCCAATGGTCGACAAGAAGGGCTGGAATGGCAAACCCGACTTCCGCTTCAACTCCGGGATCGGTGCCAACTTCCCGCAGCTGTGGAATCTGGATACCTACCTGAGCACCAACTATATCGACTCCCAGAGCCAGGACTATGTGGATGACAAGGAAGAGGGCCATATTGCTTCCAACACCATCTGGAACCTGAACGTCGCGGTCGATACCAGCTGGAATGCCAAGATCCAGACCGGCGTGAAGAACATGTTCAACCGCGGGCCTTCCCTGTCCAACGATGGTTTCACTTACGATGAATACCTCTACGGCATCGACGGTCGCGTCTACTACATCGACTACACCCAGAAGTTCTAATCAACCCCGTTGATATACAACCTCAGCCGGCCCGGTCGGGCCGGCTGTGCCCAACGTCCAAGGAAGTTACGGAGATAGGGTAATCCTATGAAGACAAGGACCATTACAATGAAGAAAGCGCTCCTTGGCAGCCTGGTTTCGGCCGCCTTGTTGACCAGCTTCAATCTGAGTGCCGCCACTGCCGGTCAGGCCGTGGACGCTCAAGCCGCCACCGACAACGCATCAAAAGTTTCCCAGCAGAAGATCGACAGCTATGCCGAATCTGCAGAATCCGCACTGGCCCAGTACAAGGCCGCCCTGCGTCAGGTCGACAGTCTGCGCACCTACAACGAGCAGGTGAGCAAGATGGTCGAGTCCCAGAGTGCCGAGCTGGCGTCGATGCAAAAGCAGATCGCCCAGATCGACCAGACCAGCACCGAAGTGGTGCCCCTGATGCTCAAGATGATCGACTCCCTCGAGCAGTTTGTGGCGCTGGATCTGCCGTTCCAGAAGGTCGAGCGCGAGGACCGTGTGGCGGCTCTGACCGACCTGATGAACCGTGCTGATGTCACCATCTCCGAGAAGTACCGCAAGATCCTGGAGGCTTACCAGATCGAGGAGGGCTTCAGCCGCACCATCGAATCCTACAAGGCGAGCCTGGACAAGGATGGCAGCGAGAAGACCTACGAGTTCCTGCGGGTTGGCCGTATCGCGCTGCTCTATCAATCCCCGGATGGCAATGAGACCGGGATGTGGAACAAGAAGACTCGCCAGTGGGAAGAGTTGCCCCAGGAGTATCGCAGTGCGGTTGAACAGGGCCTTCGCATCGCCAAGAAGCAGGCGCCTCCCGCGCTGATCAAGCTGCCGGTTCAAACTGCGGAGAAAGCATCATGAAAGGAATCAAACTTGCTATTGCCTCCCTGATTGCGGGAGCAACCCTGGTCACCCTGCCGGTGACCGCCGCCGAAAAACCAGTGGATCTCAATGCGCTGCTGAATCAGGTCAAGGCCTCCAGCCTGAGCGAATCCCAACTCAACAAGGAGCGGGAAGCCCGCTTCCTGGCTGACAAGAACGAGCAGGGGGCGCTGCTGGCCAAGGCCAAGGCCGAGCTGGCAGCCGAAACCGCCAAGGGCGAGCAGCTCAAGGCGACCTTTGATGCCAACGACAAGCAGCTGACCGAGCTGGCTGAAACCCTGCGCCAGCGTTCCGGCAACATGGGCGAGATGTTTGGTGTGCTGCGTCAGTTCGCCGGTGAGTTCAAGGGGATCTTCAACGCCTCCGCTCGTCGGGTCGATCATCCGGAGCAATCCGCCCTGTTGACCCGTCTGGCCGAGAGTAAAGAGCTCCCCTCCAGCGACGATCTGGAAGCGTTCTGGACCACCACCCTCAGCCGCATGGTAGACGGTGGCAAGGTGAGCCAGATCCCGGCGACCGTGGTCTACGGCGAAGGCAACCAGGCCGAGAAGACCGTCACCCAGATCGGCGAGTTCAACACTGTTTCCGAAGGCAAGTACCTCACCTTCGTGCCGGAGACCGGCAAGTTCGAGCAGCTCTCCCGTCAACCGGAGAAGAGCGTGCTGGCTCCCGTCGCCGAGTTTGAACAGGGTGGTGACGGGGTCAAGCCCATCTTTATCGACCCGTCTCGCGGCGTGATCCTCTCCCTGTTGGTGCAGTCACCGACCCTCAAGGAGCGTATCGATCAGGGTGGTTCCGTGGGTTATGTGATCCTGGCATTGGGGGTCATCGGTACCCTGCTGGCCATCTTCTGCGGTATCCGCCTGTCGCTGATCGGCTCGTCCATGCGCAAGCAGCTGAAATCTGATCAGATCATCAAGGGCAACCCCATTGGTGACATGCTGGGGGCCTACCAGAACCATCGCGGTGACAACATCGAGGATCTGGAGTCCAAGCTCGATGAGATCATCCTGCGCAACGTGCCCAAGTTCGAGAAGGGCATCAGCCTCATCAAGCTGATCGCCTCCGTCGCACCGCTGTTGGGCCTGCTCGGCACCGTAGTGGGGATGATCGCCACCTTCCAGGCCATCACATTGTTCGGCACCGGCGATCCCAAGCTGATGGCGGGCGGTATCTCCGAGGCGCTGGTGACCACCATGCAGGGTCTGGTCGTCGCGGTGCCCATGCTGTTCCTCTACACCATTGTGCAGACCCAGAGCCGTCGTCTGATCCAGGTGCTGGAAGAGCAGAGCGCCGGTTTCGTCGCCCGTTATCAGGAACGTCTGCACGCCTCCAAAGCCGCAGCGTAAGGAGTCACCCATGTGGTTCTGGTTGATTGAAGAAGTCGAGTCGGTCCGCCGGTTTTTGGGATTGGGGGGCGATGTACTGGTCGCCCTGTTCTTCCTGACCCTGATGATGTGGGCCCTGTTGCTGGAGCGCTGGTTCTACTTCATGGCGGTCTACCCCAAGCAGGTGAAGCAGACCAAGGACACCTGGCTGGCCCGTACCGATCATCTCTCCTGGTCTGCCAAGCAGATCCGGCGCGAGCTGGTCTCACGGGTTGCCATGGCGGTGGACAAGGGGATGCCGGTCATCAAGGTGCTGATCGCTCTCTGCCCGTTGATGGGGCTGCTCGGCACTGTGGTCGGGATGGTGCAGGTGTTTGACACCCTGGCCATCACCGGCACCGGTTCGCCGCGGGCGATGGCATCGGGGATCTCCAAGGCAACGGTACCGACCATGGCGGGCATGATTGCCGCCCTTTCCGGCCTGTTTTTTGTCAACCAGCTCGATCACAAGGCCAAACTGGCGGTGCAAAAGCTGGAAGACAACCTGAAACACGGTTGATGCAGGATGCATACCCCCGGCGAGGCATGGCCTGCCGGGGGCACAGAACAAGCAAGGAGTTTCTGCTATGAGAAAACGTTACAGCGACAGTGGTGCTGACGAGGCGGCTATCGATTTGACCCCCATGCTGGACATAGTGTTCATCATGCTGATCTTCTTCATCGTTACCACCTCCTTCGTCAAGGAGTCCGGTGTCGAGATCAACCGTCCCAGTGCCAGCACGGCCGAGACGGTGAAGAAGGGCAATATCATGGTCGCGGTGCGCGAAAACGGTCAGGTCTGGGTCGACAAGCGGGTGGTCGAGGTGGGGGCGGTACGCGCCAACATCGAGCGGCTGCGGGCCGAAAACCCGGAGAGCGCCGTGGTGATCCAGGCCGATAACGAATCCCGTTCCGGTCTGGTGGTACAGGTCATGGATCAGATCCGCATGGCCGGTGTCCAGAACATCTCCATCGCGGCAGACAAGAGCAGCTGATGCCGGAGAGAGACCTATGAGATACCTGATATCGTTGGCGGTCTCCTGTGTGGTGGTGTTCTTTCTGTTTCTGGGAATGAACAAGCTGATCACACCGGATCACCGGGAGCTGGTGGAGAAGGATGACGTCACCATGACCGATTTCATCCGCCTCAAGCCCCAGGAGACCTTGCAAGAGAAACAGCGGGAGCTGCCCAAACCGCCGCCGCCCAAGCGTCCGCCACCGCCTCCCGAGATGGAAGTGGCCAGCACGGATCGGCCGAAGATGGAGAGCGCGCCGATGGACATGCCCAAGCTCGACATCCCGGTCAACATCGGTGGTGGCAACGCGCTGGGTGCCTACAGCACCGGCGGCGGTGGTGGTGGCGTTGGTGGCAACAACGGCGCCATTCCGCTGGCAACCTTCGAGCCCATGATGCCCCGCAAGGCGGCACTGGCGGGCCTGGCCTCCGGCAAGGTGCTGGTGGAGTTCACCGTCACCGAGCGCGGCACCGTCAGCAACGTGCGGATCGTCAAGGAAGAGCCGCGCAGCTATGACCTCGGCAAAGAGGCGCGCAAAACCATCGCCAAGTGGACGTTCAAACCGGCCATGGTAGATGGCAAGCCGCAGGCGAGCCGTATGCAGCAAGAGATCGAGTTTGCGGTCAACTAAGGAAGGTGGCGATGAACAAGTTACACAAGATGATCCTCGCCCCGGTCGCCATGGCGGTGCTGCTCAGCACCGCCAGTTGGGCCGCCGAGCAGCCGGCCCTGTCGGATCGGGCCTATCGGGCGGTCAACAAGGCGCAGGAGCTGATCACTGACAAGCAATACGGTCTGGCGAATGCCAGATTGCAGGAGGCACTCTCCAGCGTGGGTGATCGGGTCTACGACAAGGGGGTCATATTGCAGACTCTCGGTTTCGTAGCCGCCCAGCAGGAGAAATACGGTCAGGCGACCAAGTACTTTGCCGATGCCATCGCGACAGGCGGCCTGCCGCCACCGGTGGCCCAGCAGGTGCGCTACAACCTGGCCCAGCTCTATATGGCTGAGGGTAATTATCAGGGCTCGATCAAGACCATGAAGGAGTGGTTTGCCAACCAGGGCAAAGATGACAAGCCCAACTCTCATGCCTATATCACGCTAGCCAACGCCCACGTGCAGCTCAAGCAGTACCGTGACGCGATCCCGGCGGTGGATCAGGCGATCAAGCTGTCGGCAGGTAAAGCGCCGGAGTCCTGGTATCTGCTGAAGATGGGCGCTCACTACGAGCTGAAACAGTACAAACCGGCGACCGAGGTGCTGACCTCTCTGGTCAACATGTTCCCGGAGAAGAAGAAGTACTGGACCCAGCTGTCGGCCATGCATATGCAGGCAGGCAACGATGCCAAGGCGCTGGCGGCGCTGGAGTCGGCCTACAACCTCGGCATGTTGACCGAGGCTGCCGAGCTGCAGCGTCTCGCCAACTACCTCGCCTTCACCGGCATTCCCCATCGCGCCGCACGGGTGATGGAGAAGGGGATGAAGGACGGGGTGATTGAGCAGAGCGCTGGCAACTACAAGACCCTGGCCAACTACTGGCATCAGGCCAAGGAGCTGGATCCGGCCATCGACACCCTGGCCAAGTCCTACCAGCTGGCCCCGAGCGCCGAATTGCAGCTGAAAATGGCGCGCATGATGATCCAGAGCAAACGCTATCAGGATCTGGTGGCGCTGGCCGCCAAACCGGCAGCCAATGCAAATGGTGAACAGCGGGCGGATCTCAAGTTCCTGACCGGGGTCGCCTATTTTGAGCAACAAAAGCCGAAGGAGGCCCTCAACGCCTTCACCCAGGCGGCTCAGAATGGCAACGTCAGCGGTCGGGCATCCCCCTGGATCAGCTTCCTCAAGGAGCAGAGCGGTGCAGGGGAGGCAGCCGTCCAGTAATTCCAATGACAACTACCTGTAGTCCCTTTTATGGTTGCCTGGTGGCTCCATTAACCGCTCTTCGGAGCGGTTTTTTTATAGCTGAAACCGGCACCGGCTGGTGGCCGATGCGCGGTTTTATCCCTCTTCATACCAATAAAGAGCCTCCCTCGACATTGGTCTATCTTCCCGGATGTGACAAACGTTTGGGTAGGGCTGCAACCGTGACACCAGGTGGCGCTGCGCTGTGGTTGACGGGGGCTCGGGTGGCTCGCTGACAGGCGGGCAGTGCCATTCATCTTTCTCTTTGCTGCGACTTGCCAGTGTGGCTTTTGCCCTGTTGATAAGCGTCACACCGAAAACGGCTACTTTTAACAAGAAAAGCAACATATGGAAGTTGAAATTTTGGCCGACTCAGGAAAGAATGCGCGCTCGGTTATTGGCGTCGTGGGGCAGGTTGACCCGCCACCGGCAGACCGAGGATGAGACGGCCCCCGGCCCATTTGGTACAGGAAACCACACAGGAATTTTATGAATCCCCTTCGCACTGCCGCTTCGGCCCTTTTATGCACATTTGCGCTGGTCAGCCAGCAGGCTGCCGCCGTCGAGTACCGTCTGCCTGCGGCCAACAGCCGCCTGATCGGTGAAAATCAGGAATACGTGGTGCCTGCGGACAACCGTCCGCTGGAGCAGATCGCTGCTGACTTCCAGCTGGGTCTGACCAACATCATGGAAGCCAACCCGGGCGTTGATCCCTATCTGCCGAAAGCGGGTAGCACCCTGATCATCCCCCACCAGCTGATCCTGCCCAACGCGCCCCGCGAAGGGATCGTCATCAACGTTGCCGAGATGCGTCTCTACTACTACCCGAAAGGGAAGAACGTGGTGGAAGTACTGCCCATCGGCATCGGTCAGCTGGGGGTAAACACCCCGGAGAACTGGATCACCAAGGTAGAGCGCAAACGCGCTAACCCGACCTGGACCCCGACCGAGAACATCCGTCGTCGCTATGCCGCCCAGGGCAAGACTCTGCCGGCAGTATGGCCAGCGGGTCCGGATAACCCCATGGGTCTGCATGCCCTCTATATCGGCAACCTCTATGCCATCCACGGCACCAACGCCACCTTCGGTATCGGTCTGCGGGTGAGCAGCGGTTGCGTGCGTCTGCGCGCTGACGACATCAAGTATCTGTTCGACAACGTGCCGGTCGGCACCCGCGTCCAGTTCGTCAACCAGCCGGTCAAGACCACGGTCGAGCCGGATGGCGGTCGCTACATGGAAGTACACGAGCCGCTGTCGCGCACCGAGGAGGAGTTCAACTCCACCGCCTCCGTGCCGCTCCCGATGACACCGGCTATCACCCGCTTCATCGCCCACGCCGAGTCTGACTCCAACGTGGTCAAGCAGGTGCTGGAACAGCGTACCGGTATGCCGACCCGCCTCAATCCATGATTGAGCAAGTTGGCGGTGCCGCGCGCACTGGCTGAATAAAGAAAACGGCGACCAGATGGTCGCCGTTTTTTATGGGGCATTCGCCGCTTGCTTACTGCACGCAGACCGGGCAGAAGGCGTAGGTGCCTTGCGGATCGTTGAAGCGGGTGAGCGGGTCGAGACTGCGGTTCACTTCCACCAATGCCTTGCCAAATCCAGCCGGCAGCCAGCTTTGCAACTGGGGGGCCAGCACTTGGGCACTGCTGTCAAACAGCTGGCGCAGGAACTTGTCCTTGGTGGACTCCTCCTGCTCGATAGGGGTCACCTGCCACTCCTTGAGGTTGGCGAGGTCGGCGGCGGCCTTGATGGCGTCATCCAGATTGCCGAACTCGTCCACCAGACCCAGGGCCTTGGCATCTTCGCCGGTCCAGACTCGGCCTTCGGCCGCCTTCTCGGCCTCTTCCGGGCTCAGACCACGACCTTTGCTGACCAGACCGATAAAGCGCTGGTAGGTATCTTCCACGCTCAGCTGGATAGCCTGACCGACGTGATCCGGCAGAGCGCGGGTCGGGCCGACGCCAACGTAATCTGTGGTGCCGACCCCGTCGGTATGCACACCGAACTGAGCCAACGCCTTGTCGATGGTGGCGAACATGCCGAACACCCCGATGGAACCGGTGAGAGTAGTTGGGGAGGCGAAGATCTTGTCCGCATCGGCGGAGATCCAGTAGCCACCGGAGGCGGCATAGCTGCCCATGGAGACCACTACCGGTTTGCCAGCCTGTTTCAGAGCCAGCAGCTCGGCGCGGATCTGCTCGGCGGCGAAGGCGCTGCCGCCCGGGCTGTCGACCCGCAGGACCACGGCTTTGACCTTGTCATCGCGGCGAGCATCGGCCAGCAGGTCGGAGAGGCTGTCGCCGCCGATGGTGCCGGCAGGCTGTACGCCATCCATGATGGCGCCGCTGGCGACCACCAGACCCACCTCATCCTTGCCGCTCTGGGGATATTGTTCCGGAATGGCAGCCAGATACTCTTTCAGGCCGACCCCTTTCCAGCCGTGGTCGTCCGCTTCACCCACCTCTTTAATGACCGCCTGGGTCATCTCGTCGCGGGTCGCCAGCTGATCCACCAGACCGTTGTCGAGGGCGTAGTTGGCGGCATTGCCACCGGCCTTGCGCAGCAGCTCGAGGAAGCGCTCCTTGCCCGGTGCCACGGCATCCGGTTCGATCTCCCGTTGCTCGGCTACGTCAGCCACATAGGATTGCCACAGCTGATCCAGCCAGCGCTGGTTCGCTTCTTTGCTCTCGGGGGACATCTCGTCGCGGGTATAGGGCTCGACGAAGGATTTGTAGGTGCCGACCTTGAATACATGCGGGGTGATGTTGAGCTTCTCCAGCGCCGACTTGAAGTAGGTCTGGTAGACCCCAAGCCCCTCGATCACCACGGCGCCGCTCTGGTTGAGCAGCACGTGATCGGCGTGGGCCGCCAGCAGGTATTGCCCCTGAGTGTAGAAGTCGGCCATGGCGATCACCGGTTTGCCGCTCTCCCGGAAGGAGTCGATGGCGCTCGCCACCTCCTGCAGTTTGGTGAAGTTGGCTCCCTGCAGCCCTTGTGGCTTGATCACCAGCGCCTTGATGCGCTCGTCATCCTTGGCACTCTTGATGGCCCACAGCAGGTCGGAGAGAACGATCTCGCTCGGCTGCTCGTCGCTGCTGTCCATCTGGCGCAGCAGTTGTACGGTGGGATCTGTCTGGGAGCGTTGCTCCACCAGCACGCCGTTGAGATTGAGGGTCAGCGCCCCTTCGATGGGCGCCTTGGGCGCCTCTTTCTGGCTGACGCTGAAGACGATGACCAGCACTACGATGAGAAACAGCAGATTGATCAGCATCAGCCGGGTGAAATTGAGCAGGCGCCACAGGCTGCGGAACAACCAACCCAGACCTTTGAAAATAGACATAGTCGCGTTATCGCCCTGTTAATGGGTAGAGAAGAGCCATTATTAACCAGTTGCGGGCGAAATTGCCATTTCCGACTGGCGGATCCCGTCTATCTTCGTTCAGGGCACGGCTGTTCGCTGAAAAATTGTCCAAACATTTGTTTGAAAAAGAATTTTCGATTCTTTACTCTAGCCTCAGTTTGATAACAAAAAATTAACTGGAGGCATCGTGAGCCGCTATCCGACCCTGCTGACCCCGCTCGACCTTGGTTTTACCCAGCTGCGCAACCGGGTGTTGGGCGTTGTTCCATGCACCCCGGCCTTAAAGAGGAAGGCATCATGAGTCGCTATCCCCATCTGCTGAAGCCCCTTGACCTCGGTTTTACCCAGCTGCGCAATCGCGTGTTGATGGGCTCCATGCATACCGGCCTCGAAGAGGAGAAGGGCGGTTTTGACAAGCTGGCCGCCTTCTATGCCGAGCGTGCTCGCGGCGGCGTCGGCCTTATCGTCACCGGCGGCATCGCCCCCAACCTGCGTGGACGGCTGGTGCCTCACGGCTCTCAGCTGAGCTTTCCCTGGCAGGTAAGCAAGCACAAAAAGGTGACCAGTGCCGTGCATCAGGAGGGGGGCAAGATAGCGTTGCAGATCCTCCATGCCGGTCGTTACGCCTATCATCCCTTCAGTCTGGCCCCGAGCGCCCTCAAGGCACCCATCTCCCCGTTCAAGCCACGCGCCATGAGCGAGCGGCAGATCCGCGGCACCATTCGCGACTTCGCGGCTACAGCTGCGCTTGCCAAGGCGGCCGGTTATGACGGCGTCGAGGTGATGGGCTCGGAAGGCTATCTCATCAACCAGTTCATTTGCGAGCGCACCAACAAACGCACGGACGGCTGGGGTGGCAGCAGCGAAAACCGGATGCGCTTCCCGGTGGAGATTGTCCGCGCCATCCGCGAGCGGGTCGGCACCGACTTCATCATTATCTTCCGCCTCTCCATGCTGGATCTGGTGGAGCAGGGCTCGACCTTGGAAGAGGTGATTGCCCTTGGCAAAGCGCTGGAAGCGGTGGGGGTGACCCTCATCAACACCGGTATCGGTTGGCACGAAGCGCGTATTCCCACCATCGCCACCAGCGTGCCGCGCGGCGCCTTCAGCTGGGTGACCGCCGAGCTGAAAAAGCATCTCAAGGTGCCGCTTATCACTACCAACCGGATTAACACCCCAGAGGTGGCAGAGCGGATTCTGGCGGGTGGCGAGGCGGATATGGTCTCCATGGCGCGCCCCTTCCTGGCTGATCCCGAATTTGTCATCAAGGCGGCCGAGAACCGGGCGGACGAGATCAACACCTGTATCGCCTGCAATCAAGCCTGCCTCGACCATGTGTTCAAGCAGAAGCGCGCCTCCTGTCTGGTCAATCCCCGCGCCTGTTTCGAGACCGAGCTGACCTTTGGCCGCGTGCCCCAGCCCAAAAAGCTGGCGGTGGTGGGGGCGGGCCCCGCCGGGCTGGCATTTGCCTGCTACGCTGCCGAGCGCGGCCATCAGGTGAGCCTGTTCGATCAGGCGAGCGAGATTGGCGGCCAGTTCAACTTCGCTAAGCAGATCCCGGGCAAGGAGGAGTTTCACGAGACTCTGCGCTATTTCGCCAAGCGGCTGGAGAAGTGCGGCGTCGAGCTCTATCTCGGCCAGCGCCAGAGTGCCGAGAGCCTGCTCGGCGGTGGTTTTGACGAGGTGATCCTCGCTACCGGTATTCGTCCGCGCACCCCCAATATTCCGGGCATCGAACATCCCAAGGTGATGAGTTATCTCGATGTATTGCGGGATCACAAACCGGTCGGCCAGAAGGTGGCGGTGATCGGTGCCGGCGGCATCGGCTTCGATGTAGCTGAGTATCTGGTCGAGAAGAAGGTGGAGACGGATGCCGATGGGCACCGTGATCACTGGCTCAAGGAGTGGGGCATCGACAAACAGCTTGGCGAGCGCGGTGGCCTCACGGTTCCTGAAATTGACGCCCCCGAGCGCCAGATCTGGCTGCTCCAGCGCAAGGAGAGCAAGGTGGGTGACGGACTTGGCAAGACCACCGGCTGGATCCATCGTACCGTGCTCAAGAACCGCAAGGTGCAGATGCTCTCCGGGGTGCAATATCTGGGGATCGATGACGAGGGCTTGCACATTCAGGTGGGCGAGTCCAAGCAGTGTCTGCCGGTGGATCAGGTGATAGTCTGCGCCGGGCAGGAGCCCCTTAAAGAGCTGCAGGCCGGGTTGCAGGCGGCAGGCAAGCCGGTGCATATCATCGGCGGAGCCGACGTTGCTGCCGAGCTGGATGCCAAGCGAGCGATCAGACAGGGCGCCGAACTGGCTGCTGTCATCTAGCCAACTGTGCCCTCTTGTCCTTTATAGTGCGATAAACCCCTGAGCCTCAGGGGTTTTCTTCATTCGGTGCTGTGCTAAGGTAGCGCCATCATTGCCCCAGAGAAGGAATTGCCCATGGATGCCCTCACCCTGTTGCTCAACCGCCACTCCTGTGGCCGTCTCGCCGAGCCCGCCCCGAGCGGTGAGGTGCTCGACAATATCCTCAAGGCGGGCCTGCGCGCGCCGGATCACGGCACCCTGACTCCCTGGCAGTTCATTCTGTTTGAAGGAGAGGGGCGCGAGCGGCTGGGCAAACTGCTGGCCGAGGCGGCCCGTGCCCGTGGCGAAGATGAAGAGAGCATCAAGAAGTGCAGCGAAGCGCCGCTGCGGGCGCCCTTGATCGTCGCCGTGGCAACCCGTTATCAGGATCACCCCAAGGTGCCGAAACTGGAGCAGGAGCTCTCTGCCGGTTGTGCCCTGATGGCGATGCAGATGGCCGCGCAGGCGCAGGGCTTCAACGGTATCTGGCGCTCCGGCTGGTTTATCTTCGATGAGCAGATCAACAAGGGATTGGGACTGGCGGCAGAGGATCAGCTGGTGGGTTTCCTCTATCTCGGTACTCCCATGCTGGAAGCACGCAAACTGCGCGAGCTGCCGCTCGATGAGTTTGTCCGCCGTTTCTGACTTTTCGGCCACGTTGCGGTTGAGAGAAGCAAAGCCTCGAGAAATCGGGGCTTTTTTGTTTAACCGTGAATAGTAACCAGAGAAATTGGGGAAAATAAATGGCTCAAAGAGGCTTCGCGCGCCATAGCAGGTAATTATTTAAATAGTGCGATGTACCTCGCAATCCTGTTGTATTTCACTATGTAAAACGTTTGCGCATTCGCTAATATCTCCCTGCCAGTTTAGAAGGGCACTCCTTCTAATTTTTCTGCGATGAGAGTCGCAATTCCGTAGCACCTTTTAACAGCCCAACGTCTTCGTGACATTGGGCTTTATTTTTTTATGGGGTGTCAGGGTTGTTGTGAGTTGATGGCGGCATCAAGATGCAGCCCGGTTTGCAGCCTTATGCCCTGTTTTTGGCTGGCAGGATCCGGGCTGGATTGCCGACTACCCGAGTACCGGCCGGTACATCTTTGGTGACTACGGCGCCTGCGCCGACGATCGCCTCCCGCCCTATGGTGACGCCGGGCAGCAAGATGGCGCCGCCCCCAATCCAGACCTTGTCTTCAATGGTGACCGGCAGCGCCGTCTCTGTGCCCTGAATCCGTTTGTCGGCCTCCAGTGCATGGGCTGCGGTATAGATCTGCACGTTTGGCCCAATCATCACATGGGCGCCGATGCGAATGGGGGCATTGTCCAGCAGGGTCGCCCCCATATTGATGTAGGAGTTCTTGCCAAGCTGAATATGACGGCCATAGGTGCAGTAGAGTGGCGGGCAGATAAAGGCATTCTCAGCCAATTCGCCAATCAGCTCCGCCAGTAGTGCCCGCTGCTCTGCTTCCTCTTCCGCCTGATTGAAACGGCGATAGCGCCGTGCCGCTTCCCGGCGCAACTGGGCCAACTCGGGTGCCATGCAGTTGTACGGTTGGCTGCTAATCATCTTCTGGTATTCGCTCATGAAGGTTGCTTTCCTTTATCTGCCAGGGATTTGGATATTGGCGCCAATACGGCAGAAGTAACGTGATCATCCACCCGATATGGGCAGAACCAGGTTGGCAGGTTTGCCTTCGGCAAAGGCCAGCACATTCTCGAACGCCACGCGAAAGTAGAGTTCGTAGCTGTTTTGCTCCACATAGCCGAGATGAGGCGTCGCCAAGACGTTGGGTAGGCGCAGCAGGGGTTCGCTTTCCTGTGTCGCCGGCTCGATGTCAAATACATCGAGCGCGGCCCGTTTTCCAGGATGGTTACTGAGCTCTGCATAGAGAGCGCCCGGCTCGATAAGTTCGGCACGGCTGGTATTGACCAGCAGAGAGTCAACTTTCATGCGAGCCAGATCTGCGCGGGTAACAGCGCTGCGGGTTGCCTCGCTCAGGCGCAGATGCAGCGTGAGGATATCGGCTTGGCTGAAGAGAGCCTCCTTGCTGGAGGCGCAGGCATAGCCATCCAGCTCGGCCTGCCTGCGCGAAACCTCTCTGCCCCATATCAGTACCGACATGCCAAATGCCTTGCCATAGCGGGCGATCCGCTGGCCTATCTTGCCGTAACCCCAGATGCCGAGCGTTAACCCATGCAGCGTGCGTCCCAAACCGAGGTCACCAGATTGCTGCCATTGGCCTTGGCTTAACGCCTGGCTGTAAACAGGTATATGGCGGGAGGCTGCCATGATGAGCGCCCAGCAGAGCTCGGCGGGAGCAATAGGGCTGCCGATCCCTTCTGCCACGGCAACGCCGTACTGCTGGCATAGTGCCGGGTCGATATGCTGGCTGACTTTTCCGGTCTGGCTGATGAGTTTAAGGGGGGGAAGCTGTATCAGCAGCTGTTCGTCGATGCGGGTACGCTCGCGGGTCAGCACCAGTGCTTCCATTCCTTCCAGCAGGGCGGCAAGGCGCGTTGTATCGGGTTCGCTCTGGTTGAGGATGGTGACATCATGACCCGCCAGCAGGGCAAAGCAGGGGAGGTGGCGCACCTGATCCTGATAGTCATCCAGAATGGCAATCCGCATAAGAAATCCTTCTCGGTTGCGTTGGCTCGGACCGCTATCTTACCGGAATAAAAGGTGTCTGTTGTTTTCAAACGAACACAATCAGAAGGGAGTGCAATCAAGCCCATGTCCACGGACCGGGAAGAGCCCGGCAGGCCAAAACAGTCAGGGCCCCCGAACGGGAGCCCTGATGGCATTAAGTTGATGTCATTGTTGGCAGCACTTAGCCGTGTTTGCGGCCAGAGAGGCGGCACCACTCCTCCTTGACGGCGGTCGGGTCCATCTCGAACCACTGGCCGTAGATGGTTTCCAGCTCCGGGGCCTGGCTCTCCAGCACGCCGGAGAGGGCCATCAGGCTGCCTGGCTTGCCGTGGCCGGCGATAAGTGGAGCCAGTTCGCGCAGCGGGCCGGCCAGGATGTTGGCGACCACCACGTCCGCTTCGACATCTTGCGGCTGGTCGGCTGGCAGATAGAGCTCAATCTGGTCGGCAACGCCGTTGCGCGCGGCGTTGTCACGGCTGGCCTGAATGGCTTGCGGGTCGATGTCGATGCCGATGACGCGGGCGGCACCCAGTTTCAGGGCGGCGATGCCGAGAATGCCGGAGCCACAGCCAAAATCGACCACGGTTTTACCGGTCAGATCCAGCCCGTCCAGCCACTGCAGGCAAAGTGCCGTGGTGGGGTGGGTACCGGTACCGAAGGCCAGGCCCGGATCCAGCATTACGTTAACTGCATCGGGGTTCGGCACATCGCGCCAGCTCGGGCAGATCCAGAGGCGCTCGCCAAACTGCATGGGGTGGAAGTGATCCATCCACTCGCGCACCCAGTCCTTGTCTTCCAGCTGCTCGACCTTGTAGCCGACATTTTCGCCGAAGATCTGCTGGAAGAAGGCGATAGTGGGAGCCGGATCGGTTTCGGCATCGAACAGACCCATCACTTCGGTCTCGCCCCAGAGCGGGGTTTCACCGGGCATGGGTTCATAGACGGGCACATCCTTGGCATCCATAAAGGTCACCGCCTGGGCTCCACGCCCCAGCAGCATGTTGCTCACCTTGTCTGCGGTCTTGGCAGTGGCGTTGATTCGAATTTGTATCCAGGGCATGGCATCGACTCTTCATAAATGTGAAACCGCGAGATTCTACCATCATGGGGCAGTGCTGTCGTGGTTTGCCCATGACGTGGAGGGATACGGGGGCTTTTGCCGGATTGGCACGGTTCCTGTATTGCACTATACAGGCGAAGACGATCGGTTTTCGCTGAACGCTTTGCTCAAGTTCCGTCATCTTTCACTGCCACCCTCGGGTGGCATTTTTTTATCTGCACTTGTTTGCTTGGTAAACAGTCTGCCAGACAAAAAAAGAGCAAGGTCGGCACCTTGCTCAAGGACGGGTTAGCGCCGTTTTGGCGCATTCATGCTGCTGTTGGCATGCCAGATGCAAAGACTAATATGTCCTGCATAAGGATATGTGTGTGATTGTTACCCCAATGTTCAGGTATTCAGGCCATTTCTCGCGAAATGGCCTCTTTTTTGGCTGATTGTCGGACGTTGGCCTGCCACAGGCAGTCATGAGTGCCGCTGGTTGTGCCCGTTTGGGGCATCTCCTTGGTGAACTTATCCCATCATGGTGCGTTTGAGGGCTTAGTTGGCAAAGCCGCTCATGTCGATCACCAGCTTGCCTACCATGCGGCCCGCCTCGACCTCGGCATGGGCCTGAGCCAGCGTGACCGGGGTCAGCGACGGGATGGTTCTGGTAAGGGTGGTCTGCAGTACCCCTTCATCGACCAGTGCCGCCACCCGGCCGAGCAGGCGGTGCTGCTCGATCATGTCCGGCGTCTGGAACAGGGAGCGGGTGAACATGAACTCCTGGCTGAAGGTGACGCTCTTGCTCTTGAGCAGGGAGAGATCCCACGGCTCGCTCGATTCGGCGATGGTGCAGATATGGCCGAACGGACGGATCAGCCCGGCCATGGTGGCCCAGTGCTCGGCGGTGGCGTTGGTGCAGAAGATGGCATCGACCTGAGTGATGCCAAGGGCGGTCAGCTCCTCCTGCAACTTGTGGTGGTTTACGACCTGATGGGCGCCCATCTCGAGGCACCACTCGCGGCTCTCGGGGCGGGAGGCGGTAGCAATCACCTCCATACCGGTGAGTTGGCGGGCCAGCTGGATGGCGATGGAGCCCACGCCACCGGCGCCGCCGATGATCAGCAGTTTGCCACGGCTTTCGCGGGTAAGAGCGAAGCGCTCGAACAGGGTCTCCCAGGCGGTGATAGCGGTGAGCGGCAGGGCGGCGGCCTCCACATCGCTCACGCTGGTGGGGGCGATCGCGGCGATGCGCTCATCCACCAGTTGCAGGGCGCTGTTGCTGCCCGGGCGGCTGATATCGCCGGCATACCAGACCCGGTCGCCCGCCTTGAACAGGGTCACTTCGCTGCCGGTGGCGATCACTTCCCCCACCGCATCCCAACCCAGTACCCGGGGCGAGCTTTCAATTTTGGCCTTGGGGGAGCGCACCTTGGTATCTACCGGATTGACGGAGGTGGCGGTGACCCGCACCAGCAGATCCTGCGGGCCCGGAACCGGATCGGGCAGGTTGGCGGCGATGAAGCAGTCGGGGTGGTCGCTTGGCAGATAGTGAGTCAGGGCAATGGCTTTCATGGTTTTTCCTTTCAAATCGCTGTGTTCGGGATTGCCACTCACTCTAGTCTGGTTGATTATCAAGATTAAGATGGGTAATCGGTAAAGACTGTTTGAATATATGAACAATGTCGATCTGGAGTTGATGGGACTGTTTGCCACCGTGGTGGAGCAGGGAAGCTTTACCCGGGCCGCCGAGCTGCTTGGTATGCCCAAGTCATCGGTGAGCCAGAAGATCTCGCGGCTCGAATCCCAGCTCGGGGTGCGGTTGTTGCAGCGTACCACTCGCAGGTTGAGCTTGACCCCGCAGGGGGAGCTCTATGTGGAGCACTGTCAGGGGCTGCTGGCACTGGCCCGCAGCGCCAATCTGGCGATGGCACGGCTGCGCTCGGCCCCGGCGGGGCGGGTGCGGATCACTGCCCCCGAGGCGACCGGTACTCTATTGCTTGGCCGGATCCTCGCCGAGTTTCGCGCCCTCTATCCCGAGGTGGTGCTGGAACTGACCCTGAGCGATGAACAGCTCGATCTGGTGGGGGAAGGTTATGATTTGGCGCTGCGGGCGGCGCCGCTGAAAGACTCCAGCCTCATCTGTCGGCGCATCGGGCTGGTGGCGCGTCATCTGGTGGCAGCGCCCGCCTATCTGGCGGTCCACGGCATGCCGCAGCAGTTGAGCGAGCTGGGCCGTTATGCCTGTCTGGTGCACTCGGCCATGCCGGTGTGGCCATTGCAGGAGGGGGGCTGGCGGCCGCAGGGGGCCTGTGTCAGCAACAGCTTGTTGGCGCTGCGGGAGATGGCGCTCCATGACGGTGGGATTGCCCTGTTGCCACACCATGTCTGCGAAGGGGATTTGGCGGCGGGGCGATTGCAGAAGGTGTTGCCGGATCAGCCCATTCCGGCCAACCCGTTTTACCTTATCTATCCGAGCCGGGAGCATCTGGCCCCCGCTCTGCGCACCCTGATGGATTTCGTGGCCGAGCGGTTGCCGTTTGCCTGAGTTACCAGCTGCTCTGGCTGGCCGACTCCTGATTGGGTTTGAGGCCGAGCGGGACCGACTGGCGCTCCGCCAGCATGCGGATCTGCCCTTCAATCAGGCTGGCGCTGGGGCCCAGCACCAGCACCAGCTGGTGGTCGTTGAGCTGGATCCAGGAGAGGCAGCCCAGACCCAGCAGGCGTGACTGATCCACCAGTGAAATATCGCGCACCCGCAGGCTGAGGCGGGTGATACAGACACTCATCGCCACCAGATTATCCATCCCGCCCAGCACCTTGAGGTACTGGATCGCCAGCATCTGCGGGTCGGAGGGGGCAACGCTGGCAAGGCGCGGATGCTCCACCGCGATGGGCTTGCTCGGCATGCTGAGGGGGGCACGCTCCAGCAGTTGGTAAAAGAGCAGGGTGTAGGCGACGAAAAACAGGATACCGACCGGAATGAGCCAGAAGCTGTGCTCCCCAGCCTGATAGCTCAGCACCAGATCCAGCAGACCGGCGGAGAAGTAACTGCCCACCTTGATCCCCAGCCCGCTACAGACCGCCAGTGACAGTCCGGTCAGCAGGGCGTGGGCGAGAAACAGCCAGGGGGCGGTAAAGGCGAACAGAAATTCGATAGGCTCTGTGATACCCACCAGTGCCGAGGTGAGCGCCAGGGTGAGCAGCAGCCCGCCCTGCGGCAGCCGCTGCATCCGCTGGCGGTGCAGCCAGATGGCAAAACAGGCGCCCGGCAGGCCGAACATGATGATGGGGTAAAGACCGGCCACATACCCTTCATGAAGGGGCTGGGCGGTGGCCAGCGCCTGCAGGTTGCTCTCGCCAAGGCCGATGACGCTACCCAATACCTGATGGAGCCCGAGCGGGATCAGCAAGCGGTTGAGGGTGCCGTAGCAGAAGGCGCCAAACGGCGTGGTAAGCAGCTCGGAGGTGAGCAGGGTCAGCCCGCGCTCCAGTGGCGGCCACAGCAGCGAGAGGGGGATGGCGATCAGCAGGCAGGCCAAGGCCGACACCAGCAGGCTGGGAAACTCCCCCCTGGCGATCTGCAGCCAGCGGGGCAGCGTTTGCTGGTGAACCCAGGGATAGATGATGGCAGTGGTGAGCCCCGCCAGCAGGCCGCAGATCATGTCGGCGTGCAGGTTGGGGGCCAGCGTATTGAAGGCGGTGCTGAGCAGCAGGAAGTTGACCGCTCCCGCCAGCGTCTGCCCGCCCAGCTCCTGCCGACTCAGGCCAAAGGCGATCGCCACCGCATAGATAAGCGGCATCTGGCTGAAAATCGCCTGACCGGTGAGGGAGAGCACCGCCAAATCGAGCACGTCGGGTTGACCAAGCCGGTATATCAGCGCCGCCATCGGCAGGATGGAGACGGGCAGCAGCAGGGCATAACCGAGCCGCTGCAGGGCTTGAGTAACGACTTGTCGAGTGGCTTTAACGGGCATACAGCGGCTACGTTCTGTGACTTGGCGCACAGTTTAACCGGAAAACACCTATTTGGGGATAGTTTTGGAACCCCTAATTTATATTTTTATTATTTCTGCCCGAAAAGCTCGCGCACTTCCCGCGAGGGCGGTGCCGTCAGCAGGCTGACCGTGATAAAGACCACCAGTGCCAGCGTGAGGCTTGGCACGATGGCGTGCAGGCCAGCCAGCTTGATCCCCCACTGACTGAGTACCCCATAGCAGACGATGCCGCTGACCATGCTGGCCAGCGCGCCCGGGCCGTTGGCCCGTGACCAGTAGAGACCGAGCACCAGCGGCCAGAGGAACACCGCCTGCAGACCGCCAAAGGCGAGCAGGTTGAGCCAGATGATCATCTCGGGGGGCTGCAGCGCCGCCAGCAGTACCAGGGTGCCCAAGATCAGGGTGCAGAGCAGGGAGAGGCGCGGAATGCGCACTTCCAGCTTCTCCTGCTTTGGACTCAGATAGTTGAGATAGAGATCCTTCACCAGAGTGGCGGAAGCCTGGATCAGCTGGGAGTCGATGGTGGACATGATGGCCGCCATCGGCGCCGCCAGAAAGACCCCGGCCAGCCAGGGGGGCAGCACTTCCATCATCAGGGAGGGCATGATCTTGTCCGGGCTGTCCATGCCGGGCAGGATGGCGCGGCCGAGGGCGCCCGCCAGATGCATGCCAAACATCAGCAGTGCGCTGACCACGGTGCCGATCAGAATGCCGCGATGGAGCGCCTTGCTGTCGCGATAGCCAAAGCAGCGCAATGCCGAGTGGGGCAGCCCCACCACCCCGACACAGACCAGGATCCAGAAGCTCAGCATAAAGGGCTGGGTCAACATGTCGCCGGCCCCCTGCGGGCTCACCAGCTTGGGGTCGATCTCCCTGAGCTGGTGGATGAGGTTCGGCAGGCCGTCACCGGCAATTAAAATCCCCGCCAGCAAGGCGCCGGTGCCGATCAGCATGATGATCCCCTGCAGGGCATCGGTCATCACCACCGCGCGAAAGCCGCCGATGATGGTGTAGAGCAGTACGCAGCTGGCAAACAGCATCAAGCCCTGCTGGTAGGAGAGGCCGGTGGCGGTCTCCAGCAGGCGGGCGCCGCCGATGAATTGCACCACCATGGTCGCGATAAAGGCGAGGATGATAGTAACGGAGCCGAGGATCACCACCGCCTTGCTCTGGTAGCGGGCCCACAGCATATCGTTGATGGTCACCGCATTGACCCGGCGGGCGATGATGGCGAACTTCTTGCCCAGTACCCCCAGAGTGAGCCAGACGGTGGGCAGCTGGATCATCGCCAGCAACACCCAGCCCAGACCGATCTTGTAGGCCGCGCCCGGCCCACCGATAAAGGAGGAGGCCGAGGTGTAGGTAGCCACTAGCGTCATCGCCAGCACCAGCCCGCCCATGCTGCGGTTGCCGATGAAGTACTCCTGCACGAAGTTGCCTTGCGCGCGATGGCGGCTGGCCCAGAAACCCACCCCCAGCACTAGCACCAGATAGATGACGAGCGGCAGCATCAACTCAAGATTCACGGGGGGGCTCCTTCTGCGGGCTGGCGTGGGTATCGAGCGGGATATCCACGAAGAGGCGATTGACCATCAGGGCGCAGAGGATGATGAAGATGAGCGGCATCACCATGCAACTGAGCAGGAACCAGAGCGGGATGTCCCACAGCTCCAGATGGACTGGGATGAAATAGGCGGTGCCATACCAGGCAAAGAAGTAGAGCAGGGTCAGCAGCAGACAAAAAGCGGCTTCCCGGCGAGCGAGAGCGAAACGGTTCACCTTGGCCTCCGACAAATTTGAGGGGCGCAAGGATAGCAAAAAAGGGCCATGTCGCCATGGCCCTTTTTCAGCAGAGGCTCCTTGCGGAGCAGACTTCCACCGGAAGTCCGGTCTCTATCAGCGATCCTTACAGACCTAACTTCTTGTGCAGGTAGTGGATATTGGTGCCACCGTGCTGGAAGTTTTCGTCTTTCATGATCTCTTTTTGCAGCGGTACGTTGGTCTTGATCCCTTCCACCACCAGCTCGTCCAGCGCATGACGCATGCGGGCGATGGCAATGTCACGATTCTCGCCGTAGCAGATCAGCTTGCCGATCATCGAATCGTAGTGGGGCGGTACCTTGTAACCGGCATAGATGTGGGAGTCCCAACGCACGCCCAGACCACCCGGCGCGTGGAAGCGCTGCACCAGACCCGGAGAGGGCATGAAGGTGGCCGGATCTTCGGCGTTGATCCGGCACTCGATGGCATGGCCACGGATGCGGATATCCTGCTGGGTGATCGACAGGGGCTGACCGGCGGCGATGCGCAGCTGCTCCTTGATCAGATCGATACCGGTGACCATCTCGGTGACCGGATGCTCAACCTGGATACGGGTGTTCATTTCAATGAAATAGAACTCGCCGTTCTCGTACAGGAACTCGAAAGTACCCGCACCGCGGTAGCCGATCTCGATACAGGCGCGCACACAGCGCTCGCCGATGAACTTGCGCATTTCGGCGGTGATGCCGGGCGCCGGCGCCTCTTCCACCACTTTCTGGTGGCGACGCTGCATGGAGCAGTCACGCTCGCCCAGATAGAGGGCGTTGCCCTGGCCGTCTGCCAACACCTGAATTTCGATGTGGCGCGGGTTTTCCAGGTACTTCTCCATGTAGACCATGTCGTTCTTGAAGAACTGGCCTGCTTCGGATTTGGTCAGCGCGATGGCGCCCGCCAGTTCCGCTTCATTGCGCACCACGCGCATACCGCGACCACCACCGCCACCGGCGGCCTTGATGATCACCGGATAGCCGATGCGCTTGGCAATGGCGGCGTTGTGCTTGGCGTCGTTGTCGACGGGGCCGTCAGAGCCCGGTACACACGGTACGCCCGCTTTCTTCATCGCTTCGATGGCAGAGACCTTGTCACCCATCAGGCGAATGGTCTCGGCGCGCGGGCCGATGAAGATGAAGCCGGATTTTTCGACCACTTCGGCGAAATCGGCGTTCTCGGAGAGGAAGCCGTAACCCGGGTGGATGGCCACGGCACCGGTTACCTCGGCGGCGGCGATGATGGCCGGGACGTTGAGGTAGGATTCAGTACTGGCCGGTCTGCCGATACAGATGGATTCGTCGGCCAGCAGCACATGTTTGAGCTCCCGGTCGGCGGTGGAGTGAACGGCCACTGTCTTGATCCCGAGCTCTTTACAGGCGCGCAGGATCCGCAGGGCAATTTCACCGCGGTTGGCGATGACTACTTTGTCCAACATGGGTGGCGATTTCCCTTATTCGATGATGAACAGCGGCTCGTCAAATTCGACGGCCTGACCATTTTCAACCAGGATCGCTTTGATCACACCGGCCTTGTCAGACTCGATTTGGTTCATCATTTTCATGGCTTCGACGATGCACAGGGTGTCGCCGACATTGACTTGCTGACCCACTTCCGCGAACGGCTTGGCATCCGGGCTGGAGGAGCGGTAGAAGGAGCCAACCATCGGGGAGCGCATCAGGTGACCACTCGGGGCGGCATCTGCGGCCGGTGCAGCGGCAACCGGGGCTGCAGCGGCAGGTGCGGCAACCGGAGCGGCTTGCTGCATCATCATCTGCGGCATGGCGGTGGTCACCTGACCGGAGAAGTTGCGGCTGATGCGAACGGACTCTTCACCTTCGGAGATCTCCAGTTCGGCGATGCCGGACTCTTCAACCAGTTCAATCAGCTTCTTGATTTTGCGGATATCCATTAGCATTCTCTTTCTTCTTTATCTGATCAGTGATTATCAAGCCGCGCGCAGATGGTGCACGGCCGCGGTTAAAGCGAATTGGTAGCCATCGGCCCCCAGACCACAAATGACCCCTTTGGCGACATCAGACAGATAGGAGTGATGACGGAACGGCTCCCTGGCATGGACGTTTGACAGGTGAACCTCGATAAAAGGGATGGCGACACCCAGCAGCGCATCGCGAATGGCAACGCTGGTGTGGGTGAAGGCGGCTGGATTGATGATGATAAAATCCACCTGGCCCATGGCCTGATGGATGCGGCCGACCAACTCATGTTCGGCGTTGGATTGCAGATGTTCCAGAGTGACACCGAGTTCGCTGGCGTTAAGCTTCAGATCGGCGACGATCTCATCAAGCGTCTTGCTGCCGTAGATACCCGGTTCCCGTTTGCCCAGCAGATTCAGGTTTGGTCCGTTGAGCAGGAGAATGCGGTGATTTTGCGACATATTGAGTACATCCTCGATGATAATGCTGCTATCTATCAGCTATCTTGTGGACTACCAGAAATCTAGCCATTTTCTGCGCAAATCGGTGTGCCCTGGCACACAGATTTCGCAATTATATTGATTTCGTGAAAATTAGCAGCATTTTACTGGTCTAATCTCTACATCTGGCTATTTATTGCACGTTTCAACCTGAGATACTTCGTCGCTGCCACCTTGCTGTTTGCTGGCAGATAAGAAACGACAAAGCCGGCACAGGGCCGGCTTTGTTGAGCAACAAACGAAGCGGGATCAGGCAGCTTCCGACTTCTCGCGGATGAGTTTGTCTACTACCCCCGGATCCGCCAGGGTGGAGATATCCCCCAGGCTGTCGGTCTCGCCGGTGGCGATCTTGCGCAAGATACGGCGCATGATCTTGCCGGAACGGGTCTTCGGCAGCCCCTCTGCCCAGTGAATGACATCTGGCGTTGCGATGGCGCCGATCTCTTTGCGCACCCACTCCTTCACCTCTTTATGCAGCTCGCGGCTTGGCTCTTCCCCGGCGATCAGGGTGACATAGGCATAGATGCCCTGACCCTTGATCTCGTGAGGAACCCCCACCACCGCGGCTTCAGCGATCTTGGGATGGGCCACCAGCGCCGATTCAATTTCGGCGGTACCCATGCGGTGGCCAGAGACGTTCAGTACATCATCCACCCGACCGGTGATCCAGTAGTAGCCGTCCTCGTCGCGACGGGCACCGTCGCCGGTGAAGTAGCGGCCCGGGAAGGTGGAGAAGTAGGTCTGCTCAAAGCGCTCATGATCGCCGAATACGGTGCGCATCTGGCCCGGCCAGGAGTCGGTGATCACCAGGTTGCCCTCGGTAGCCCCCTCCAGCGGCTCGCCCATGTTGTCCACCAGCGCCGGTTGCACCCCGAAGAAGGGACGAGTCGCCGAGCCCGGTTTCAGGTCGGTGACGCCGGGCAGCGGCGTAATCAGGATGCCGCCGGTTTCAGTTTGCCACCAGGTATCGACAATGGGGCAGCGCTCGTCACCAATGGTGCGGTAGTACCACTCCCAGGCTTCCGGGTTGATGGGTTCACCCACCGAACCCATGATGCGCAGGCTCTGGCGCGACGTGCCGGTGACCGCTTCGTTACCCTTGGCCATCAGGGCGCGGATGGCGGTTGGTGCAGTATAAAGGATGGTGACCTTATGCTTGTCCACCACCTGACTCATGCGGTTGGTGGCCGGGTAGTTGGGCACCCCTTCGAACATGATGGTGGTGGCACCGTTGGCAAGCGGCCCGTAGACCAGATAGGAGTGGCCGGTGACCCAGCCCACATCGGCGGTACACCAGTAGATATCCTCTTCGTGGTAGTCGAACACATATTTGAAGGTGAGGGTGGCATAAACCAGATAGCCGCCAGTGGTGTGCAGCACCCCCTTGGGTTTGCCGGTGGAGCCGGAGGTATAGAGGATAAAGAGCGGATCTTCGGCGTTCATCGCCTCTGGCGAGCAGTCGCTGCTGACGGCGGCGGTCGCTTCATGCCACCAGATGTCGCGGTGGTTGTGCCAGGCGACATTGCCGCCGGTGCGCTTGAGCACGATCACCTTGTTGACCTGGGTTTCCGGGTTGGTGAGCGCTTCATCCACATTCTTCTTGAGCGGCACCGGACGGCCACCACGCAGCCCCTCGTCGGCGGTGATCACGATGCGCGAGCCCGAGTCGATGATGCGACCAGCCAGCGCTTCTGGCGAGAAGCCGCCGAAGACGATGCTGTGTACCGCGCCGATGCGGGTACAGGCCAGCATGGCGATGGCGGCTTCGGGCACCATGGGCATGTAGAGGCAGACCACGTCGCCGCGGTGAACCCCTTGTGCTTTCAAGACGTTGGCAAACTTGCACACTTCGCTGTGCAGTTCGCGGTAGGTGAGTTTGCGATCTTCGGCAGGGTTGTCCCCTTCCCAGATGATGGCGACCTTGTCACCCCGTTCGGCGAGATGGCGATCGAGACAGTTGGCAGAGACGTTGAGCTGGCCATCTTCAAACCACTTGATGGAGACATGGCCCGGATCGTAGGAGGTGTTCTTGACCTTGGTATAGGGTTTCATCCAGTCGAGAATTTTTCCCTGCTCTCCCCAGAAGGTATCGGGATCCTCGACTGAGGCCTGATACATGGCGGCGTAGTCGCCCTTGTCTAGCAGTGCATTGCTGCTGATGTGGGGTTTGACCGGGTAGACCTTGCTCTCGCTCATCTGTCACTCCTTTGAATAGATCTTTTAATGGTTTCTTAACAACTTATACCTTTGGTGGCGGGGGGCAATTAGACTTTTGGATAGGCGGCAACAGTTGGTTACAGGACAAAGAGTGACAATTAATCGGTGGTTGAGTAAAAGGGGGGAGTCGATTAATTGGAGGTCATGATGTTTTCTCTGTTGCTCTGTGCATCCCTCTGGCAGTTTGATGCGCCAGTGCCCGCTGGCGAACCTCCGAAAGAGTTTGCTATCACCCATCAGGAGGCTTCACCTGCGCTGCGGGATCGGGTGGCCGATCAGCTTGGTCATGCATGGCAGGCCAAGGAGTCCGGTACCAGACTCACCTTCAGCGAGCCAGCTCCCCGTTATGCTGGCGAATCACCGTTGACGCGCATGCTCAATGATCGTGATGATGGTTGGGAATCCCGCTTGCAGATCGAGTGGTAATCCGGTCGGCAGCCAGGAGGCGGATGCCTCCCGGCTGGTGATGATGATTGCCTGCCGCTATGAGACGTAGCGTTGATGCAGGCGATCTCCCATATGTTCGACATGCAGTGGTTTGCTGAACAGATAACCCTGTCCTTCGCCGCAGTTGAGTGATTGCAAGAAGGCGTGTTGTGCCTTGGTTTCAATCCCTTCGGCGGTGACCTCCATATCCAGACTGTCGGCCAGATTGATGATGGTGCGGCAGAGCTCCCGACTGTTCTTGTCTTCCGGTAATGCCTGCACAAACGCCCGGTCGATCTTGATGCGATCGATCGGCAGGGTCTTGAGCAGACTCAGTGACGAGAAGCCGGTACCAAAGTCATCGATGGCAATCTGAACGCCGAGATTTTTCAGGCGGGTAAAGAGATCCAGACTCTGTTCGACCCGCTGGATGATGCTCTCAGTCACCTCGATCTCCAGCCGTTCTGGCGGAAACCCTGTCTCGGCCAGGATGGCGGCGACCCGTTCAACATAGCCTGGGGAGCGCATCTCCCGCACCGACACATTGACCGACAAGCGAGGCACCGGCAGTCCGGCGGCCAGCCAGTTTTGTCCCTGCTCGCAGGCGTTGCGCATCACCCACTCCCCAATTTTCTCTATCAGGCCGCACTCCTCCGCCACCGGAATAAAACGGGTCGGCGCTATCATCCCCTCATTGGGATGCTGCCAGCGCAGCAGGGCTTCCAGTCCGCTCAGGTGGCCGTTGGCCAGATTGGTCATAGGTTGATAGAAGATGCAGAGCTGTTCGAGCTCCAGGGCCTTGAGCAGACCCTGCTCAATCTGCATCCGCTCGCGGGCTCGAGCCGCCATGCAGGGGGTATAGAACTGGAATCCGTTGCGCCCCTGACTTTTCGCCTCGTACATGGCGCTGTCGGCGGCGCTGACCAGGGTTTCCGGGCTGTCTGCATGATCGGGATAGATGGCGATACCGATACTTGCCGAGATTGCCACCAGCTCATGGGCCAGCTCAACCGGCTCACGCAACACGGTCAGTAGGGTATTGGCCAGGGTTGCCAGCTCGTCAGGTTCCTCCAGATAGGGGATCAACACCAGAAACTCGTCTCCCCCGAGGCGGGTCGCCAGATCGTTGTGCTGCAGGCAGCAGCGGATCCGCTCTGCCAGCCGCTTGAGCAGCTCATCGCCAACTCCGTGGCCCAGGCTGTCGTTGATCAGCTTGAAGCCATCCAGATCGATAAAGAGCAGCCCCAACCGTTTGCGATTGAGCTGTGCGGTTTTCAGCTCCAGGGCCAGCCGCTCCTGCAACAGATGACGATTGCCCAGCTCAGTCAAGGGATCGTGATAGGCAAGGTGATTCAGCTCTGCCTCCACCTTGCGAATGGCGCTGATGTCGGAAAGGGCGATCACATAGTGAGTAGTGTTGTTGAAGTTGTCATAGACAGCACTGATTTGCTGCCAGGAGGAGAAGTAGCTGCCATCCTTGCGCAGACAAACCATCTCGCCATGCCAGGCGTTGTTGCCGGGGCGCAGGTGATACCAGGGATAGTCGAGGTCGGTGTAGCGCCTGGGATGCATGATGATATCCGGGGTGCGGCCTATCACCTCCTCGGCATTGTATTGGGTCAGCATGGTGAAGGCCGGGTTGACCGACAGAATATGGTGCTCGCTGTCGAGGATGATGATCCCCTCGGCTGTGGTATCGAATACCACGTTGGCCTGATGGAGTCGCTCCTCCTGACGGCGGCGGGCGGTGGCATTGTGAATGACTCCCATGACCCGGTGGCCGATCGACTCGGTGGCGGGGACATGGTCGGCATGAATATCGACCCAGTGGCGCTCGTTGAGAGCGGTGAGGTAGCTCAGGGTGAGATGGATGGGGTCATGACTTTGCAGGGCGGCCTTGAGCTGGCTGCCGGATTCCGGTTCAAAACAGTCGACGAACGCTTGCAGCCCACCGTGGAACTGGTTGGCCTCGATGCCCAGCAGCGGCTCAATCTGGCCGTCGAACAGTAATCTGTCCTCCGCCACGTGCCACTCCCATACACCGATTTGGGCTGCTCGCATTGCCAGTTGCAGCCGTTGTTCGGTTTCGTACTGCTCGGTGATGTCCCGCACGATGGCGAGGATACCGTTCAGCTCCCCTTTCTCATCACGCATCGGGCTGTAGGTGGCCTGAAAGCGGCGGGAGCTGCTGTCGTACGCCGCGGTTTGGCCCGTGATGGCGATATCCACGTAGGGCATGCCGCTTCGCATGATCTGCTGAAACATGGGCTCCAGGGTCGGTGCCAGCTTGGGAACCACCTCTCTGAGGTGCTTGCCCTGATGCTCCTCGATGCTTTTGCCATTGATGTCGGCCAGCACCTGATTGACTTTACGGTAGCGAAATTCGCAGTCAAAGACGCCGATGCCCAGAGGGGCATTATCCATCAGCTGTTCCAGGACGGTGTGATCTGACAGCTGGGTCAACATTGCCTCGGTGTCGGCGTTGAAAAGCTTCCCATCCATGATGACCTCGGCATTGATTGTTTTATCACTTGCATCAGTTGTCAGTATGGCACGAACTGTTTGGCCGAGAGTCAAGCGGAGTTATCTGGTTGTTTTGACGGCAAGAATAGGCAGAAAAACCTGATAAAAAGGATGGAAAAAGGGGGCGAGTGGTTATCCCTTCTGGCGACCAAACGCCTGAATACCGCGCACCAGCACCAGCCAGCCGAGCAGATGGAACGGGAGGGCAAGCAGATAGAGCAGCAGGAAGTGCGACTCGCTGCCACTGCTGTTGATGAAGTCGATCCAGGCGGCCAGCAGCGCCAGCATGCCGGCGATCTGGAAGCGGCGGCGCAACACCACCTCGACGCCGAGATTGGCAAGGTAGAGGGTGAGCAGGATGCCGGCAAATCCGGTGAGCTGGGCGGTGCCGTAGAGCTCGCGATCCGGGTTGAACAGCAGCGCAATCAGGGGAGTAATGCCCTGATCCAGCGGGATCAGGGCCAGCAGCCAGCATGCAATCAGAAGCAGGGCTGTCTTCATCGCGGGCTCAGTCGGCGGACGGTGCCGGTTTGACCAGAGAGAGGTAGTTGGCATCCATCTTGAGGAAGACCCCCAGCAGACGGGCACTGGCGCCGTAGAAGCCAAACCGGTCGGCGGCGCGACAGGCGCTTTCGAACTTGTCAAACCAGCCCAGCAGATGGCCGTGCAGCAGCGCTTCCTGCTCGTCGAGCCAGCGTTCCCGCTCGGCCGCGCTCTTGGCTTCCGCCGCGCGGATGATGAGATTGCCCATCAGATCCAGCTCGATTGCCAGATGGTCGGCAGGCTCTTTGTATTTATCGCTGACATTGATACCGAGGCGATCGAGGCGGGCCTGCATCTCGGCCATCGGGGCCTGCATCAGCAGCTTGGCCTCGCCGCGGTAGAGCGATTCGTAGGGCAGGGCGCCCTGTTTGGGATCCACCAGAAACAGACCGGCGAAGTCGGCGGCCAGTTCCAGCTGGCGATCCGGACGCACCAGCAGGCGGGCGATGGCCTCGTTGAGTTCGGCCACGGCTTCGCGCATCGGATCCAGGGTGGAGAGGCTTTTCAGGAAGCTTCGCACATCATAAGTGTCATATTCGGCGATCTGCTCATCACTGAGTTCGGCGGCGAACAGGGTGGAGAACCACCAGTAGAGTTCGGCCCGGCGTTCGCTGGTAGCCATAAATTCCTGCATTTTTCCTCCGTGGATGGCAATCGGGAGCCTTGATGGCTCCCGATTCTAACGACTTTAAAAATAAAGGAAACTCAAGGGGGCGCTTTCGTCCCCCAGGGGTCAGAGTGCCGGGAACATGGGGTCGATGCCCTTGGCCGATTCCGGCGCGCCGAAGGCAGTGACGGCGGGTGCTTGTCCGCGGAACTTCTCGATCTCCACCAGCGCGGTATGGGCCGTGGTGGCCTGCGCCAGGCTGGAGGAGCCGATGTCGGCGGTCAGCACGTTGGGATCGCCGTAGGTACAGAGAGTGCCCACCTTGCCACCCTCTTGCGGGCCATACCAGGCTCCTTCCTGAATGCGCACCACGCCGGGAGCGTAGTCATCGCTTACCACCAGACCGGCCAATACCTGACCGCGGCCGTTGAACACCCGCACCAGATCGCCGTCCTTGAGGCCGCGGGATTTGGCATCTTGCGGATTCATGTAGACAGGCTCGCGACCCTGCACTGTATAGGTGGCGCGATAGTTGTCGGAGGAGCAGAGCTGGCTGTGCAGCCGCTTGTCCGGGTGGCAGGATTGCAAGTGCAGCGGGTACTGTTTGCTGCCCGGCCCGCCGTGAGAGCGCTCGTAGGGCTCGATCCAGACCGGGTGGCCCGGGCAATCCCCATAGCCGTAGTCGGCGATGGTCTTGGAGTAGATCTCGATAAGACCGGACGGGGTACCGAGCGGTTCCAGATCCGGCTCCTGACGGAACGACTCGTGGCGCACCCAGGGTTGGCCTGCCGGGAAGGTGACGAAGCCCTCGCCGTGCCAGAACTGGCTGAACCGGGGCAGACGGATGCCGATGCCGCGACCCTGCAGGCGGGCATCGTCATAGATGCTCTGGATCCACTCCAGCTTGCTCTTGCCGCCGGTGAACTCGGCCTCACGACCGAAGCGACGGCAAAGATCGGCGAAGATGTCGTAGTCATCGCGCGCCTCGAACAGCGGCTCCACCACCTTGTACATGGCCAGAATGCCCGCATTGGAGTGAGAACCCCACTGTTCGATGTCATCGCGCTCATAGGTGGTGGTGGCGGGCAGCACGATATCGGCGAAGCGGCAGCTGGCGGTCCACTGGTGATCGATGCTGACCACGGTTTCCAGCTTGCGCCAGGCCGCAACCATCTTGTTGCGATCCTGCTGATGGTGGAAGGGGTTGTTGCCGCAGAACACCGCCATCTTCATGTGGGGGTAGGTGATGGTCTGGCCGTTGAAGGCGATCTGCTTGCCCGGATTGAGGATGCAGTCGACGAAGCGGGCCACCGGAATGTATTTGGAGTAGCCCTTCCAGTCGCCGTCATGGAGCGGCTTGACCCCGGGGATGACCGAGCTGAAACCGGACATGATGGGGCCGCTGGAGGTGATGGTGCCCGCCCCGTTGTAGTGCCAGCCAAAGCCGTAACCGCCCCCCGGCAGGCCGATCTGGCCAAGCATGGAGGCCAGAACCACCAGCATCCAGGCGTACTGTTCGCCGTGGTGCATGCGTTGCACGCACCAGCCGCCGATAAGCTGGGTACGGCCGCTGCTCATGGCGCGGGCCAGCTCGCGGATGGTCTCGGCAGGGACGCCGCAGATGGCGGCGGCCCACTCGGCGTCCTTCACCTGACCATCGCTGGTGCCCAGCAGATAGGGCAGGAACTTGTCAAAGCCGGTGGTGTAGTTCTTCAGGAACGCCTCATCGTGGCGCTTCTCGCTGTAGAGGGTGTGGGCGATGCCCAGCATCAGCGGTACGTCGGTTTGCGGATTCAGGGTCACCTGATCGCAATTGAGGTACTTCTGGGTCTTGGATTTGACCGGATCGACACTGATCACCCGGATCTCGCCCTTGGCCACCTTCTCTTTCAGCTTTGCCCAGTAGTCGTAGACGCTGTGATCCGGCACCAGCCAGCCCACCTGCAGGTTCTTGATGGGATCGGAGCCCCAGATAACGATGGTTTTGCTGTGCTCCAGCACCAGTGGCCAGGAGGTCTGCTGTTCATACACCTCCATGGCGCCCGCCACGTGGGGCAGGATCACCTGGGCGGCACCGGTGGAGTAGTCACCGGCCTTGGCCAGATAGGTGCCGTGCAGGTTCATGGCGCGCCCCAGCATTGCACCTGCGGAGTGCAGCTTGCCCACCGACTGCCAGCCGGAGTGGCCGGCATAGAGGGCGCTCGGGCCATAGGTTTTCTGCACCCGTTCCAGCTCGTGATAGAAAAAATCGAGCGCCTGAGACCAGGTGACCCGCACAAAGCGGTTCTGGCCACGTTCGCTGGTGTCGGACTGGTGGCCCTTGCGCAGCCAGTCCAGTCGCACCATGGGGTAGCGGATGCGGGAGGGGTTGTAGACCACCTCACTCAAGGCCTTGAGCATGTCGGTGGGGTGCTTGTCATGCTCGAACGGCAGGGTCTCGACCCAGCGGCCATCGACCACCCGGGCACGGAAGGCGCCCCAGTGGGAGCCGGACTGCACCAGCTTGTCGCCGGACTCTGCGGCCATCACGGCGCGACCGAGCAGGGAGGGGCCGATCAGGGCAGAGGCACCGCTGGCCAGCAAGCCACCCAGAAAACCACGACGGGAAATATTGATCATCTTGTTATTCCTCTTTCGAATCCGGACTTAGTGGCTGCCCTGACCACCGGTATCGGCGGCATGGTTTTGCAGGTATTTGAGCAGGGTGCGCTCCTCTTCCTTGCTCAGGCGATAGTAGGCAGACATCGCCTTGAGTCCCGAAATCCAGCCGTTGGCAGTGAAGTGAGCGGGATCCGGTGCGCCGTGGCAGGAGTTGCAGGTGGATTTGTACATCTCGCCGGCGTAATCCCAGATCGGTTTGAGCGAGGACTCAAAGCCCTTGCCATCGACCCAGGCCTGCACCTGAACCTGCTCCCACTTGATATGGGTGGCGCTGTCGGTCTCCTGCTTGAGCACTTTCTCGCTCGCTTTCAGTTCATCACGGATGGTGGCGACGAAGACCCGCTTGCCCATGTATTCGCTCAGCACCCGGCCCTTGCCGTCGCTCTCGCGCCACCCTTCGATGGTCACCTTGAGGCGATCGCCGCTGCGGTCCACCACGTCGATACGGGAGGCGGGCAGCAGTTTGCCGACCGGGTCGCTGCTCTGTTCGCTGGCATAGAGATCTTTTTCACCCAGGTTGTAGAGGGTCTCGGTGGCTGGCGCCTCTTGTGCGTCGTTGACCAGGGTGGCGTAAGTGGCCCGGAAGCCGCCCGCCATGTTGGGCAGTTCGTGGGCGATGCCCTTGTGGCACTCGATGCAGTTCATGTTCTTCGCCGCCGCATCTTTCATCGCCAGCGCAGCCGCCGGGGACTGCTTGGCGTGATCCATGTTGTCGTAGCTGTGGCAGGACTTGCAGGTCTTGGAGTTCTGGCTGCTCATACGCGCCCACACCTTCTCGGCCAGATGCAGGCGCCGGTCCTCGAACTTCTCCTGGGTGTCGATGCTGTGGCCTATGTACTCCTGATAGAGGTCGTTGGCCGCCTCCATCTTGCGGGCCACCTTGCCGACAAAATCCTTCGGCTGGTGACAGTCGGTACAGACCGCCTGTACCCCGGAGGCATTCTTGAAGTGGATGGACTCCTTGTACTCCGGATAGACGGTGTCTTTCATGGAGTGGCAGGAGATACAGAATTCGAGGCTGCTGGTTTTCTCAAAGCCGTAGTGCAGGCCGACGGTGCCCGCGAGGGTGACGCCGACGCCCACCAGAAGCAGCGCCAGTACCGACCAGCGGCGGCTGGGGGTACGCAGGAAGTGCCACAGTTTTTTCATCATGCTCTCTCACATCGCTTTTTTGATGGGAGCCATGATAGGGAGGCGTTGTGAACAGGGCTGCCGCCACAAATTAATGAAATAGGGGTATTTATGACAAAATGTGAATAGAATAATCCTCCCTTGTCGACCATCGTGAACCCTGCCCATGAGCTACCACATTCTGGTTGTTGAAGATGATGCGGTTACCCGCGAGAAGCTGACCGGCTATTTCGAGCGGGAGGGCTATCGGGTGACGGCGGTCGAAAACGGCCAGGAGATGCGCGCCGTGCTGGCGGAACAGACGGTCGATCTGGTGATGCTGGATATCAACCTGCCGGGAGAAGATGGTCTGCTGTTGACCCGTGAACTGCGGGCGCGCAGCACGGTGGGGATCATTCTGGTCACCGGCCGCAGTGATGCGGTAGACCGGATAGTCGGCCTCGAGATGGGGGCCGACGACTATGTCACCAAGCCGTTCGAGCTCAGGGAACTGCTGGTGCGGGTCAAGAATCTGCTGTGGCGGATCTCGCTGGCGGCCGCTGCGTCGAGCGAGCCTGCGGTGGCTGACGATGCGGTGCGCTTTGGCCCCTGGCGTTTTGATATTCCCCGCCGCCAGCTCAGCAAGGACGGAGTGCCGGTGCGCCTGACCAAGGCCGAATATGAAGTGCTGGTGGCCTTTGTCGCCCATGCCGGGCGGGTGCTCAGTCGGGAGCGGATCTTGACCCTCATCAGCCATCGCGGCGATGGCCCGAGCGATCGCACCATAGACGTGCTGATCCGGCGGCTGCGTGGCAAGATGGAGCCGGATCCGCGGGATCCCCAGCTGTTTGTCACCGTCCATGGTGAAGGCTATCTGTTTGCCGGCGAGATAGCCTCCTGACCCCGTTGCGGTGGCCTTGACCTGTTTGACCGGGTATCAGACCGGCGGGCGAGTATCAAATTGCGGGCAGTCGTCGCCAATCTGGTGCCAGGGCGCCTTGGAGCCGACAAAGATGTGAAACGCGGGCCGCTGGCTCGGCACATCGTCCAGTACCCCGAGGCGCAGGTTGATCTTGCCGCTGCTGCTCTTCTGGCTGAACAGGCTGGAGCCGCAGTGACGACAGAAGGCCAGGGTGGTCTCTGCCGATTTCCGGTAGCGGCCGATGGCCTCTTCCCCCTTGACGATGGTGACCTTGTTGCCATCCAGTCCGCCGACCGAGGCGTAATCTCCCCCTGAAAACTTGCGGCATTCGCTGCAGTGGCAGTTCCCCATATAGTCGAACTGATCCGGCAGGGTCAGGGCGACGGCGCCGCACAGGCAGCTGGCATGTAACTCTTTCATCTCTTCTCCTTGAGTGGGCTAATCGGATTTGGAACGGCTATTCGACCCGATAGACGGGACGAAAAACGCCATCCGAGAGGGAATCGGCGGGGTCGGCCAGCGGTGCAGAGAGCGTCAGAATGGGTGGCCCCATCACCCGCGGGCACTGCTCGGCAGTGGCGTCGGGGTGTTGCAGCAGGCAGACCGCCTGAGCCACCGCAAGGCGCCCCTGCAGCCGCATCTGATCGCTGTTGGCGGCCAGGATCTTGCTCCGGCGCAGGCCCCTCTGTATCCCGTGGCTGAAGTAGGTGCTCAGCACCCGGGGCCTGTCGAGATGGCGCTGCGCCAGCTCGTTGACCGCCACTTCGGCGGCGATGGCGCCTCCCACCAGATAGTCGAGGTCGGGATAGCGGGCCAGCGTCTGTTGCACCAGTGTGCGCTGGATTTCCCGGCTGTTGTCGCCGCGCTCGGTGGTGACCAGCTTGATGGCGCTTCCCTTGATGGCATCGGCAAAGCCCGGCTCGACGAAGTTGTTGCCGCCGCTCGCCTGCGGGCCGGGGAAGAGGGCGACCGAGACCTGCTTGCTGCCTGCGGGGTGGCGCTGCGCCAGCCAGTAGCCAATTTGCCAGCCCATCTGGTACCAGGAGACTCCCACCTTGGCCTGCACCAGACCAGTGGGCAGATCGTTGACCAACCCAAAGATCGGCAGCGACGTGGCCTTGATCGCCTCGCTCAAGCCCTGATAGCTCACGGCGCCGAGCAAGATGGCGTCGCTCCCTTCCTGCACGCAGCGCTGCAACTGCAGGCGCTGCTCGGCGAGGGCGCCATAGCCCCCTGCTTCGTGGATCTGCAACTTGACTCCCAGCCGCTTCGCTTCGTCCACCATGCCCTGATTGACCGAAAGCCAGTAGGCGTCGCGCAGATGGGGGTAGAGGGCACAGAGGGTCAGCGGTTTGGTTGCGGCGGCGGGTTCCGGCCACTGCTGGCGCACCGGCTGGCCGCTGAATTCGCCGCCGGGCCAGATATCGACCGCAAAGGCGAGGGCGGCGCGGGGAAGCATTAGCAACCAGATCAGCAACAACGGGGAGAGATAGACGCTTCGCATGGTCAGGGGTTTTGTTAAAGTGTTGGGCCATATTATCCGGTCAAAGCCGACCACAACCAAGGGACTTCCTGTGAGAATCTTTTCCGGCCTGGGTGGCAAGTTGCTGCTGGCTTTCTCCCTGATGGCGTTGCTGACCCTGAGTGCCTCCCTGCTGGGCTGGGTGGGGCTTAGTCATCTGCGCCAGCTGGAACAAGGGGTGCAGCAGACCCTGGCCGATCAGGAGCTGGCCCGCACGCTCTCTCGCCTCAGCGGCGAGATCCAGAGTGCGTCACGGCTGCTGGCCACTGCAACCAGCGAGCAGGAGCGGGAGCATCAGGGGCGCTTGCTCACCCTGCAGGGACAGCAGCTGCAACAGGTGCTGGCGCAACTTGGCCGTGGGCAGGGTTCCGCAAGCCTCGATCAGCTCAGTCAGAGCATCATCGGCAATCTGGGCCAGCAGGGCTGGCTGGTGGGAGAGCGCCTGACCCTGATGGCGCAGGGGGAGGCGCAGCGGGCCCGTCTGGTGGCGGCAGCCGGGCAGATCGCCGAGCTGGCGCGCAGCCAGATGGAGAACGCCGAAACCGTGATGGTGGCGGGGCTGGGCTCCCTCTACCAGCAGCAAGGGGGGCAAGAGGCCCGGACGCTGGACCGCCTGCTGGAGCAAGATCTTGACTGGCTGGAGCAGATGACCGAGCTGCGTCATCGCACCCTGATGCAGCAGCAGCGCATCGAAGAGATGTGGCGCAGCGAACAGCAAGGGCAACTGCAAACGCTATTGCAAGAGGGGCAACGGGAGCTGGCCATCTTGCAACTGCGGGCCGGGGCGGTGACCGATCCGGCCCGCCGGCAGGCGGTGGAGCAGGCGCTGACCGTACTGGCGCAGAGCGACAAGCTGGTGCAACTGCGCAGCGACTGGCTCGGCAAGGGGGAGGCGCTGCGGGTGCTGGCCAATGCCAACGAAGCCCTGATGAGCAGCCTCAACCAGCAGGTCGGTGAGCTGGTCAGCCGTGCCCGCGATTCGCTGGGGCAGAGCCAGCAGGCGCTAAGCCAGCGCCTCAGGCTGCTGGAGCAGGCGTTGATGGCCATTGGCCTGCTCACCCTGCTACTGCTGATGCTGCTGATGTGGCGCATGGTCTACGGCCGGATCGTCTGGCCGCTGCAACGGGCGGTGGCGGGGATGAGCCGGTTGGCGCGCGGGGATCTGGCCCCTCTTGAGCCGATCGCCAGCACCGGGCGCGATGAGCTGGCGGAGCTGGGCCGAGCTTTACAGGTGTTTCGTGACAATGCGGTCGAGTTGGGCCGCTATCAGCGCGAGCTGGAGTCGCGGGTCGAGGAGCGCACCGGCCAGCTCAGCCACGCCAACGAGCGGCTCAATGAGGAGGTGGAGAAGCAGCGGCAGGCCCGCGCCGAGGCAGAACAGGCCAACCGCGCCAAGTCGGTGTTTCTCGCCACCATGAGCCACGAGATCCGCACCCCCATGAACGGCATTCTGGGCGGTCTGACACTGCTGGAAGATACCCACCTGAGCGATACCCAGCAGCGCTATCTGGCCGCCATCGAGCACAGTGGCGAATCCCTGCTGGAGATCCTCAACGACATTCTCGACTACTCCAAGATAGAGGCGGGCCATGTGGAGGCGCGCCGCGAACCCTTCCCCCTGTTCCAGCTGGTGGATGAGCTCAGCTCGCTGTTCCGGCCAAAGGCGGCGGCCAAGGGGGTCACTCTGGCGCTGGAATATGCGCCCGGGCTGGCGCCTGTGGTCGAGGGGGATCTGGGCAAGCTGCGCCAGGTGCTCGGCAACTTGCTCGGCAATGCGGTCAAGTTTACCGCCCGTGGCCAGATTACCCTGACGGTGGCGCCTCTTGCCTGCCAAGGCCCTTGCGCCGAGCCCTGCATCCGCTTCGTGGTGCGCGATACCGGCCCCGGCATTCCGGCCGATGAGCAGGAGGCGGTGTTCGAGGCGTTTCGCCAGCGCAAGCGTGATATAGGCCATCAGGGCGGCACCGGGTTGGGACTGGCGATCAGCCGCAAGCTGGTGGCCGCCATGGGGGGCGAGCTGATCCTTGCCAGCGAACCGGGCCAGGGGTGTGAATTCAGCTTCAGTTTGCCGTTGCAGCGTTCGAGCGCCCAGCTGCCTGCCGAGGCGCAACCGCTGCACCTTGGTCAGTCCCGCGACATCCTGCTGGTGGAGGATAACGAGATCAACCGGCTGGTGGCGCACGGCATGCTGACCCGCCTCGGCCATCGCGTCACCCTGGCGGAGGATGGTCGCAGTGCGCTGGCGCTGGTGACCGAGCGTCCCTTCGATCTGGCGCTGCTCGATATCAATCTGCCCGATATGGACGGCATGAGCCTGCGCGAGGATCTGGCCGCCATCAGCGAGGAGATGCATGAGCGGTCGCTGCCCGCCATCGCCATCTCGGCCCAGATGTATCCGGAGGATATCCGCCACTGCCTTGCCGCCGGGTTTGTCGATTTTGTCGGCAAACCGGTGCGGCTGGCGGTGCTGGCGAACGCCATCGATCAGCTGTTTCGGCAAGAGGGCGCCTCTATCGAGCCGCAGGCGCAGTTATCAGGAGCCGTGCCCCCAACTAACCAGCCTGAGTGGGCCAATCCGGTGCTGGATGCCGATCTGCCCCTGCTCGGTATGGCGCGGATCCGCCAGCTGGTCACGCTGTTTGAGTCGCAAGGGCGGGTGTTGGTAGATGAGTTGGCTCAGGATGAGGGACGTGAGCAACGTCAGCTGGCGCACAAGCTCAAGGGGAGTGCGCTGGCGCTTGGGTTGACCGAATTTGCCAGCCACTGTGCGGCTCTTGAGGCGGGAGGCGGGGAGCCTGCGACAATCGGGGCGCAATTTGAAGCGGCGGTGAGCGGGTTGCAGCAGTGGCTGGCGGCCGACAGGGATGCGCTGTTCTGATCCCTGCTGGCGATGTATGGCGTTTAGGGAGGGTGGCCAGCCTCTGCGCCGTTATTCGATCTCGCGAAACAGCACCTGCTTGCACTTGGCACAGACCCATTCCCGGCGAAAATCGGTCAGGTGCACCATGCCCACCTCCAGCAACTCGTGATGGCCGCAGTGATAACAGAAGATGATGTCGCCATCGACTGAATCAGGGTGGGCCGCCAGATATTCGGCTTTAGTGGGGAGCTGCTCCCACGAGGTGGTGGGGACATGCTTGCGTTGGCTGGTGTAGTAGACCCAGTAGAACAGAAAAAAGACAGCCAGGATCACGAATGTCAGCAGATGGTCCATCTTGAACTCCTCCGGTTAAGTGCAGCCCCTCGGATGCATGGCTGCAATCAGCTCCATCATCATTAAATTTGTTTCGAATGAATATGTTACAGGATGGATAAAGAGGGCGTTGTGATCCCCTTCGGGTTTTGCCCGCCTGCGGCGGGATGAAAAATGTGCCGTTTGGCGGGGCGGCCAGGGTATTGAGCGGGGAGGGAATCTTGTTTTTTACAACATAAATTCAACATTTTTTTAGGTGGTTGGACTGTCTCTTTGATCCAGCTCACGTTACAATGCCCGCGCCCACTTCACCTAACGCGCAAACGATTTTCAGGAGAGAAACGGATGTTGAAACGTGACATGACCATCGCCAATTATGATCCGCAATTGTGGCAGGCCATCACAGACGAAACCCGTCGTCAGGAAGAGCATATCGAGCTGATTGCGTCTGAGAACTACACCAGCCCCCGTGTCATGGAAGCCCAGGGCTCCCAGCTGACCAACAAGTACGCCGAAGGTTACCCCTCCAAGCGTTACTACGGTGGTTGCGAGTATGTGGATGTGGTCGAAACCCTGGCTATCGAGCGCGCCAAAGAGCTGTTCGGTGCCACCTACGCCAACGTGCAGCCGCACTCCGGCTCCCAGGCCAACAGCGCCGTTTACATGGCTCTGCTGCAGCCGGGCGACACCGTACTGGGCATGAACCTGGCCCACGGCGGTCACCTGACCCACGGCTCCCCGGTCAACTTCTCCGGCAAGCTTTACAACATCGTGCCTTATGGTATCGATGAGTCCGGCAAGATCGATTACGACGACATGGAACGTCAGGCTGTCGAGCACAAGCCGAAGATGATGATCGGTGGCTTCTCTGCCTACTCCGGCATCGTTGACTGGGCCCGCATGCGCGAAATCGCCGACAAGGTCGGTGCCTACCTGTTCGTCGACATGGCCCACGTGGCTGGTCTGATTGCCGCTGGCGTCTACCCGAACCCGGTGCCCCACGCTCACGTGGTCACCTCCACCACCCACAAGACCCTGGCCGGTCCGCGCGGTGGTCTGATCCTCTCTGCCGCTGACGACGAGGAGCTCTACAAGAAGCTCAACTCTGCCGTCTTCCCGGGTGGTCAGGGTGGCCCGCTGATGCACGTCATCGCCGGTAAAGCCGTTGCCTTCAAAGAGGCGCTGGAGCCGGAGTTCAAGACCTATCAGGCTCAGGTCGTCAAAAACGCCAAGGCGATGGCCGCCACCTTTATCGAGCGCGGTTACAAGATCGTCTCCGGCGGTACCGACAACCATCTGATGCTGGTTGACCTGATCGGCCGCGAGCTGACCGGTAAGGATGCTGACGCTGCGTTGGGCAAAGCCAACATCACCGTCAACAAGAACTCCGTGCCCAACGACCCGCGCTCCCCATTCGTCACCTCCGGTGTGCGGATCGGTACCCCGGCTATCACCCGCCGCGGTTTCAAGGAAGCCGAGTCCATCGAGCTGACCCACTGGATCTGCGACGTACTGGACAACCACGACAACGATGCCGTGCTGGCCACCGTACGCGAGAAGGTGCTGGATATCTGCCGCCGCTTCCCGGTTTATGGCTGATAAGTCAGATCATCCGGTTTGAGACCAATGCCACCTGCGGGTGGCATTGTTTTTTCTGGCTTTTACCGGTTTTGGATGGCCGTGCTACACTGGCCGACCTAAGATCCTGGCCCGCCGGGCCGGTCCCTGTTCCATTAACGCCGGAGGTCCGATGCATTGCCCATTCTGTAGTGCGGTTGATACCAAGGTGATTGATTCCCGTCTGGTGGCAGAAGGCCATCAGGTACGCCGCCGTCGTGAGTGTCTGCTCTGTCACGAGCGTTTTACCACCTTCGAGATGGCCGAGCTGGTGATGCCCCGCGTCATCAAGTCCAACGGTTCCCGCGAGCCGTTCAACGAAGACAAGCTGCGCGCCGGCATCCTGCGGGCGCTGGAGAAGCGGCCGGTGAGCATGGAGGCCATCGAAAAGGCGGTCAACCATATCAAATCCCGCCTGCGTGCCACCGGCGAGCGCGAAGTCGCCTCCGAGCTGGTGGGCAATCTGGTGATGGATGAGCTCAAGAGTCTGGACAAGGTGGCCTATATCCGCTTTGCCTCCGTCTATCGCAGCTTCGAAGATATTCGCGAGTTCGGTGAAGAGATCGCCAAATTGGAGAAATGATGGTATCGGATGGGCAAGTGGATATCCACTTCGCCCCTCTCTACCTCAGGACACGAAGATATTCGCTAGTTTGGCGAAGAGATTGCCAAGCTGGAGAAGTAAACCTCCATGCTCACCCATGTTGCCGCGTCCGATTACGCTGCGCTAATCGAACCTACGATACTGCGTTAAGTCGAGATGTGTTGTCAAAGGAGCCCGAATGTTTAGTCAAGATGATTACCAATGGATGAGTCGGGCCCTCGAACTGGCCCGCCGCGGCCGCTACACCACGGCCCCCAATCCCTGCGTCGGCGCCGTGCTGGTCAAAGATGGCGTGGTGGTTGGCGAAGGGTGGCATCAGAAGGCGGGCGAGCCCCATGCCGAGGTTTACGCCCTGCGCGCCGCCGGTGACAACGCCCGTGGCGCTACCGCCTATGTGACCCTCGAGCCCTGCTCCCACCACGGCCGTACCCCTCCCTGCGCCGAGGCGCTGATCAACGCCGGGGTGGCCCGGGTGGTGGCGGCCATGGTTGACCCCAATCCCCAGGTTGGCGGACGCGGCCTGCGGATGCTCTCCGAAGCGGGCATCAAGACCGATTTCGGCCTGCTGGCGAGCGAAGCGGAAGCGCTCAACCCGGGCTTTTTCAAGCGGATGCGGACCGCCTTCCCGCGAGTGACCGTCAAGCTGGGGGCCAGTCTCGATGGCCGCACCGCCATGGCGAGCGGCGAGAGCCAGTGGATCACCTCCCCGGATGCGCGCCGCGATGTGCAGCGGCTGCGGGCCCGCCACGATGCGGTACTCTCCAGCGCTGAAACCGTGCTGGCCGATGGCGCTTCCCTGACCGTGCGCTGGGACGAGCTGCCACTCTCGGTGAAGGCGAGCTACCCCAAAGAGACCCTGCGCCAGCCGCTGCGGGTCATTGTCGATTCGCAAAACCGGCTCACCCCCGACTTGCCGCTGTTCCAGAGCGAGAGCCCGGTGCTGCTGGCCCGTCACAAGGCGTCCGGCGAGTGGCCCGAGTGGGTGCAACAGCTGGAGCTGCCGCTGCTGGATGGCAAGCTGGATCTGGTCAGCCTCTTCATGCTGCTGGCCAAACAGAACGTCAACTCGGTGCTGGTCGAGGCGGGCCCGCGGCTCTGCGGCGCTCTGCTGGAGAAGGGGCTGGTGGATGAGCTGGTGCTCTATCAGGCACCCAAACTGATGGGCGACGAGGGGCGCGGCCTGTTCCATCTGCCGGGTCTGACCCGGCTGTTCCAGGCGCCCAAGCTCGCCATCAAGGATGTGCGCATGGTGGGGCCAGATATTCGCATTACCGCCAAAATAGCCTGATCTTTCAATGTTCAAGGGGGCAGCAGCTGCCCCCGTCATCAGCAAGGTGATCTGCATGTTTACCGGAATTATCGAAGCGGTGGGAACCCTGGCCGAACTGCGTCGTCAGGGCGACGACATGGCCCTCACCGTCCACGCACCAGGCCTGGATTTTAGCGATGTCAAGCTGGGCGACTCTATCGCCACCAACGGCGTCTGCCTCACCGTGGTGGCGCTGGGTGACAAGAGCTATACCGCCGACGTGTCGCTGGAAACTCTCTCCCGTACCGGCTTTGCCGCCGCCAGAGTGGGCGATCGGGTCAACCTCGAGAAGGCACTGATGCCCACCTCCCGCCTCGGCGGCCATCTGGTCTCCGGCCATGTGGACGGGGTCGGGGAGGTGAGAAGCGTCTCCAGCAGCGGCCGCGCTATCGAGTACTGGATCAAGGCGCCGGGCGAGCTCTCCCGCTATATCGCCGAGAAAGGCTCCATTGCGGTGGATGGCATCAGCCTCACCGTCAACGCGGTGCAGGGGGACCTGTTTCGCCTGACCATCGTGCCTCATACCGCGCAGGAGACCACCATCGCCAGCTGGAAGCCGGGTCACAAGGTCAACCTCGAGGTGGATCAGATCGCCCGCTATCTGGAGCGGCTGATGATGGGAAAAAGTCAGGAGAGCAGCGCCTCGACCCTGACCATGGAGACGCTGGCCAAGGCCGGTTTTCTCTGACGGTGTGCGCTAAATCTGGCCACCAAAACGATTTTCTGTGATCCCGCTCTGATTGAAATGGAGCCGCTAGCCCCAATCTAGAGCAACATACACACGCATTTGCGTTGAGCCTGCGGGCTCAACCCCCAAGCACACTGATGGAGTAGCCCATGGCGCTGAGCACAACCCAGGAAATCATTGCCGATATCAAGGCTGGCAAGATGGTGATCCTGATGGATGACGAAGACAGGGAGAACGAAGGGGACCTCATCATGGCCGCCTCCTGCGTCCGTCCGGAGGATATCAACTTCATGGCCCGTTACGGCCGTGGCCTCATCTGCCTGACATTGACCCGGGATCGCTGCAAGCAATTGGCGCTGCCGCTGATGGTGGATCGCAACAATGCCCAGTTCTCCACCGCCTTTACCGTCTCCATCGAGGCGGCAGAAGGGGTGACCACAGGTATCTCAGCCGCGGATCGCGCGGTGACCGTACAGGCGGCTGTGGCGCCCAACGCCAAGGCGGCCGATCTGGTGCAGCCGGGCCACATTTTCCCGCTGATGGCGCAGGATGGCGGCGTGCTGACCCGTGCCGGTCACACTGAAGCAGGTTGCGATCTGGCCCGTCTGGCCGGTTTCGAGGCGGCCGCCGTCATCGTCGAGATCCTCAACGAAGATGGCACCATGGCGCGCCGTCCTGACCTGGAGATCTTCGCCGAGGAGCACGGCATCAAGCTCGGCACCATCGCCGACCTTATCGAGTACCGCAACCAGCACGAGACCACGGTCGAGAAGGTGGCCGAGTGCAAGTTGCCGACCGAGTTTGGCGAGTTCGACCTCATCACCTTCCGCGATACCATCGACAATCAGGTTCACTTCGCCCTGAAAAAGGGTGAGGTACAGGCTGACCAGCCGACTCTGGTGCGCGTCCATCTGCACGATGTGCTGAGCGATCTGCTGCTGACCGACCGCCACGCCGCCCGCAGCTGGCCGCTGCCCAAATCCATGGCCCGCATCGCTGACGAAGGCGGCGTGCTGGTGATTTTGGGGGCGGAAGCCCACGGCGCCGAGCTGCTGGCCCGGGTCAAGGGTTTTGAAGCCGCCGACAAGGGACTGGCACCGGAAGGGGCCAAGTGGCAGGGCACCTCGCGCCGGGTTGGTGTGGGTTCCCAGATCCTCAAGGCCCTTGGTGTAAGCAAGATGCGCCTGCTGAGCTCGCCGAAGAAGTACCATGCCCTCGGTGGTTTCGGTCTGGAAGTGGTTGAGTACATCGGCGAGTAACGTTCTACCAGAGAAGTACCATCCCCTTCCGGGTGGTTTAGGCCTGGAAGTCGTGGAATTTACCGGCGAGTAAGCGCGCCGGACTGGTTAAATCGCGATCATGGCTGTCTATTGCGGCCATGGTTTTTGTCGTGGGTCTGTTGTGCTAGAATGTGCGCACTTTTGACTCCGGCCCTTTTGATTGCACAGATACAGGATTTCCAATGAAGGTTATCGAAGGAAATATCGCCGCTCCTGAGGCGCGCGTTGCTATTGTTGTTGCCCGTTTCAACAGCTTCATCAACGACAGTCTGGTGAACGGTGCGGTGGACGTACTGAAGCGTCAAGGTCAAGTGCAGGACAGCAACCTGACACTGGTAAAAGTGCCGGGCGCGGTTGAAATGCCATTGGTCATCAAGAAGCTGGCCAAGAGTGGTCAATACGACGCCATCGTGGCGGTCGGTACTGTCATCCGTGGCGGCACCTATCACTTCGACCTGGTGGCAAACGAGAACAGCAAGGGCATGGCCCAGGTAATGATGGAATATGAAATTCCCGTTGCCTTCGGTGTGCTGACCACTGAAAACATTGAACAAGCCATCGAGCGTGCAGGTACCAAGGCGGGTAACAAGGGTGCAGAGGCTGCACTGGCAGCGCTCGAAATGATCAACGTCCTGAAAGAACTGGACGTGTAACGAGGAGAAGTACATTGAAACCGTCTGAGCGCCGTAAAGCCCGCCATTGCGCCACCCAGGCCATCTACCAGTGGCAGATGACCAAGGCTAACGTGGGTGACATCGAAGAGCAGTTCAAGATCGATCAGGACACCAAGGGTGTAGACCTGAACTATTTCCGCGATCTGCTGTTCGGGGTAGCCCTCCACTGCAGCGAGCTGGACAAGGTGTTTGCACCTTTCCTCTCCCGTCCGCTGGAAGAAGTGGACATGGTGGACAAGGCGATCTTGCGTCTGGCGACCTACGAGCTGACCCGTCGTGATGATGTACCGCCGCGCGTGGTCATCAACGAAGCGATCGAGCTGGCCAAAGCTTTTGCTGCCGATGACAGCCACAAGTTTGTCAACGGTGTACTGGACAAGGTGATCAAGTCGCTGAACAAGCGTTGATCCTGCTGTCCGTCAGCATCTAAGAGAGGAGCCAGCTTATTGCTGGCTTTTTACTGTATGGGTGAATTTGAGCTGATTGATAAGTACTTCAAGGTCCCCCACGCCCGCAAGGACGTGGTGATGGGCCCTGGAGATGACTGTGCCCTGCTGACCCTGCCCCCCGATACCCAGCTGGCGGTGAGCACCGACACTCTGGTGAGCGGCGTACACTTCTTTCCCGACATGGATCCGGTGGATCTCGGCTACAAGGCGCTGGCGGTCAATCTCTCCGATCTCGCCGCCATGGGGGCCGAGCCGCGCTGGGTGTCGCTGGCGCTGACTCTGCCTGCCATCAACGAAGGTTGGGTTGCCGGGTTTGCCGAAGGGTTTCTGGAGCTGGCCGAGTACTACAACGTGGCGCTGGTGGGCGGAGACATGACCCGCGGGCCGCTCTCCATCACCATCTCGGTGAAGGGGTCGGTGCCTGCCGGTCGCGCCCTGATGCGAAGCGGCGCCAAAGCCGGTGACGGCATCTATGTCACCGGTACCCTGGGAGATGCCGCGTTGGCACTCTCCCACCTGCTGGGCAAACGCACCCTCAACGAGAACCAGCTGGCCGCCGTGCTGCCACGGCTCGACCACCCCCATCCCCGCATTCTGGCCGGTCAGGCACTGCGCGGGCTGGCGGGCAGTGCGCTGGATCTCTCCGACGGGCTGGCATCGGATCTCGGCCATATCCTCAAGGCCTCCGGCGTGCGGGCCCAGATCGAGCTCGATCTGCTGCCGCTCTCGCCGGTGCTGCAGGATGCGGTGAGCGAGCAGGAGGCGTGGCAACTGGCGCTGGCCGGTGGCGATGACTACGAGCTCTGCTTCACCGTACCGGAGGAGCACCGCGGCGCGCTCGATACGGCGCTGGCCCACAGCGGGGTCAAGTTCAGCCGCATCGGCCGCATCGTGGCGGGCGAGCCGGGCATCGACTACCTGCGTGGCGACCAAGCGGTCGAGCTGCAACTGAAAGGGTGGGATCACTTCGCATGAGTTTGTTCAGGATAAAGCCCGAGCTGACACGACTGGATCTGAAAAATCCGCTTCACTTTTTGGCAGTGGGGTTTGGTTCCGGTCTCAGCCCCAAAGCGCCGGGCACCATGGGCACCCTGGCGGCGATTCCGCTCTACCTGCTGGTGAGCGGGCTGCCGACCTATTGGTTTATCGCCTTGCTTGCGGTGGGTTTTGTTGTCGGTATTCGTATCTGCCAGAGCGCCACCGATGCCATCGGCATGCCGGATCACGGCGCCATCGTCTGGGACGAGGTGATCGGTTTTGGCGTCACCATGATCGCCGCGCCTGCCGGCTGGGAGTGGGTGGTGGCGGGCTTCGCGCTGTTCCGGTTGTTTGATGTGCTGAAGCCCTGGCCCATCTCCTGGTTTGATCGCCGGATCCACGGTGGCCTGGGTATCATGCTGGACGATCTGATCGCTGGCCTGTTCGCCCTGTTTTGTATGCAATTACTGGCATTCTGGCTCGGCTGAGAGCCATCTTCCGGGGGATGACCGTTCTGGCATCCCCCGATTTATATCTGCTTAATTTTCATTCATCGGCATATGCTGCCGTTTATCATCCATTTCACATAAATATTCACTACTCATTCGGGGCGCGTGATTGTTTTGGAAATAGTGATAAATGCTGCTTGTTGCGTTGTTGTTGAAATTAAAGTAATGATACCAATAGATGTACGGACGCACCGGCCATTTGTGTGATGAAAATCATCATTTATCTCTGTCAAATTGGTGGTTATCTGCACAAAACATTGCGGAATTGTATAACTCAATCATTTACACCCGTGGTCAAACCGTCTAAGTTACTCGCGGGTTATTCCAAAAAAATGCAAAAAACCCGCCCGGATCGCTGGTTTCGCTGCCTCATGGATTGAGCAAATATTGCCCAAGGTAACAACCGGCATCTGCGGCTGATTTACGGACGAATTATTTGGGACGGATGTCCCCCGCAGAGGTAAACATGTCCTTGCTCGAAGTAAAGAACTTGCGGATCGAGTACCCCTCCCGCTACGGGGTGCTGGCCGCGGTGAAGGATCTCTCTTTCTCTATCGAAAAGGGTGAGATTGTCGGGGTGGTCGGTGAATCCGGCGCCGGCAAGTCCACCATCGGCAATGCCGTTATCGATCTCCTGAGCCCGCCGGGTCGCATCGCCCGTGGCGATATCTATCTCAATGGCGAACTCATCTCCGGCAAGAGCCAGAATGAGATGCGGGCCATCCGTGGCTCCCGTATCGGGTTCATCTTCCAGGACCCCATGACCTCCCTCAACCCGTTGTTCACCGTTGAGCATCAGCTGGTGGAGACCATTCTGGCCAATACCGACCTCTCTCGCGAAGCCGCTTTTGCCAAGGCATTGGAGCTGATGGGGGCTGTGGGTATTCCGCAGCCGGAGCTGCGCATCAAGCAGTATCCGCACCAGTTCTCCGGTGGCATGCGTCAGCGGGTGGTTATCGCCATTGCGCTCTCCTGCGATCCTGAGCTGATCATCGCCGATGAGCCGACCACGGCGCTCGACGTCTCCATTCAGGATCAGATCCTCCAGCTTATCCGCGCCCTCTGCAAAGAGCGTCAGGTGGGCTGCATGCTGGTGACCCACGACATGGGCGTTGTCTCCAACGTTACCGACAAGGTGGCGGTGATGTATCGCGGCGATCTGGTGGAGTTCGGCCTGACCGAACAGGTACTGGGCAGCCCCAATCACCCCTATACCCGCAGCCTCATCTCGGCGGTACCCCGCTCCGACGTTAAGCTGGTGCGTTTCCCGCTGGTCTCCTATATCGAGGATGCCAGTGCGCCGGATACCAATATCGACCTCAAGACCCACTGGCTCGGCCAGAGTCAGGACGAGCGTGCCTATGAAGGGGCGCTGCTGCGGGTGGAGAACGTCGATCTGAAGTTCGTCACCAAGGACTCCATCTTCCCGAGCCGCCGCCAGTATGTGCGCGCCTGCAACAACATCAGCTTCGAGATCTTCGAAGGGGAGACCTTCGGTCTGGTGGGGGAGTCGGGCTCCGGCAAATCGACCATTGCCCGCGCCATCACCGGTCTCTATCCGCCTGATACCGGCAAAATCTTCTTCGAGGGGATCGATCTGACCTCTCTCAAGAGCGAGCGCGAGCGTCGCCCGTTGCGTCGCCAGATGCAGATGGTGTTCCAGAACCCCTATTCGTCGATGAACCCGCGGATGAAGGTGCGCGACATCATTGCCGAGCCGATCCGCTTCCATCAGCTGGCGAGCAGCGAGAGCCAGATTGAGGGGATTGTCGGCGATCTGCTGGATCATGTGGGTCTTGGCCGTGGTGCCGGGGTCAAGTATCCCCACGAGTTCTCCGGCGGTCAGCGCCAGCGTATCTCCATTGCCCGCGCTCTCGCCACTCGCCCACGCTTCCTCATCTGCGACGAGCCGACCTCGGCGCTGGATGTGTCGGTGCAGGCCCAGATCCTCAACCTGCTCAAGGATCTGCAGCAGGAGCTCAAGCTCACCATGCTGTTTATCAGCCACGATCTGCCGGTGATCCGCCAGATGTGCGACCGCATCGGGGTGATGCAGCACGGTCATCTGGTGGAAGTGGCCGAGACCGAGAAACTCTTTACCAATGCCGAGCATGAGTACAGCCGCAAGCTGATCTCCCTCATGCCGGAGTTCAAGGGAATGTCCCGCGAGGGGCTGGAAATCGCAAGCTAGGAGAGCGCCGGTGCGCCGGTCTGCTTGTCAAAAAAAGTGTCATAAGAAAGCCAAAAGCATGGAGAACAAGATGAAGAAAGGATTGTCCAAGATTGCCCTGGCGCTGTTTGCCGCCGGTTTCGCTTTCAGTGTCTCAGCCGCTGATATCAAGGTGGGTGTCGCTTCTGACGCCACTTCGCTGGATCCGCAGGAGCAGCTCTCCGGTCAGACCCTGGAGATGTCGCACCTGGTATTCGATCCCCTGATGCGTTACACCCAGGACCTGCAGTTCGAGCCCCGTCTGGCCGAGAAGTTCGAGCGTGTCGATGACAAGACCGTCCGCTTCCACCTGCGCAAAGGGGTCAAGTTCCACTCCGGTAACGACTTCACCGCAGACGACGTGGTGTGGACCGTCAACCGCCTGAAATCCTCCGTCGACTTCAAGGCGATCTTCGATCCCATCAGCGAAGTGAAGAAGGTCGATGACTACACCGTCGATCTGATCACTGCCAAGCCGTTCCCGCTGGTGCTGCAGACCGTCACCTACATCTTCCCGATGGACTCCAAGTTCTACACCGGCAAGACCGAAGCGGGCAAAGACAAGGCCGAGATCGTCAAAAACGGCGACTCCTATGCCTCTACCCACGTCTCCGGTACTGGCCCGTTCACTGTCAAGTTCCGCGAGCAGGGTGTGAAGCTGGATTATGCCCGCAACGCCAACTACTGGGACAAGGCCTCCAAGGGTAACGTCGAGAACCTGACCGTGGTGCCGATCAAGGAAGATGCGACCCGTGTTGCAGCCCTGCTGGGTGGCGACGTGGACATGATCTATCCGGTTGCGCCGAACGATCTGGAGCGCGTGAAGAATGGCAAGGACTCCCAGCTGGTCACCCTGTCCGGTACCCGCGCCATCATCATCGAGCTGAACCAGAACACCAACCCGGCACTGAAAGACAAGCGCGTGCGTCAGGCGATCAACTACGCCATCAACCAGGTGGGTATCGTCGAGAAGATCAACAAGGGCTTCGGTACCCCCGCTGGCCAGCTGAGCCCGAAAGGCTATGCCGGCCACAACGAGGCGCTGGTGCCCCAGTATGATCTGGCCAAGGCCAAGGAGCTGATGAAGGAGGCCGGTTACGAGAAAGGCTTCAAGATGACCTTCATCTCCCCGGCAGCCCGCTACGTCAACGACGTCAAGATTGCCCAGGCGGTCTCCGCCATGCTGGCCAAGATCAACATCAAGGTGGATCTGAAGACCATGCCGGTGGCCCAGTACTGGCCCGAGTTTGACAAGTGCGCCGCGGACATGCAGCTGATCGGCTGGCACTCCGACACCGAAGATACCGCGAACTTCTTCGAGTTCCTGACCTTCACCAAGGATGCCAAGACCGGTATGGGCCAGTACAACTGCGCCGGTTATGCCAACGCCGAAGCTGACAAGCTGGTGATGGATGCCAACGCCGAGACCGATCCGGCCAAGCGTGCCGAGATGCTGAAGAAGGTCGAAGCCATGCTGATCGAAGATGCTGCCTATGTGCCGTTGCACTGGGAAGATCTGGCCTATGGCGCCAAGAAGAACGTCGATATCAAGCCAGTGGTCAACGTGATGAACTTCCCTTACCTGGGTGACCTGGTGGTCAGCAAGTAAGAGAACGTCGCAAGGAAGGACGGGGCGGGGTGGTCTGCTGGCCACTCCGCCCACTAACAGAAGCCTGTGCCACGACACAGGCCACGTAGAAGGACAAGCATGTTTACATTCCTGCTGAAACGGTTCTATCAGGCCGTGATAGTGATGTTCGTCATCAGCCTGGTCGCCTTCTCCATCCAGGACAACCTGGGTGACCCGTTGCGCGAGCTGGTGGGACAATCCGTCTCCGAAGCCCAGCGTCACGAGTTGCGCGAGAAGATGGGCCTTAATGATCCCTTCCTCATCAAATACAGCCGCTTTCTGAAAAATGCGGTGCATGGGGATTTGGGCACCTCCTATTTCTTCAAGCGACCCGCTCTCGAGGTGATCCTCGACAAGCTGGTGGCTACCCTTGAGCTGGTGTTTGCTGCCGCGCTCATCATCGTGGTGGTCTCCATTCCACTCGGTGTCTATTCGGCGATCCGCCCGCGCAGCATTCCCACCAAGATCATCATGGCGGGGAGCAGTATCGGTATCTCGATCCCGGTATTTTTGACCGCCATCATGCTGATGTACCTCTTCTCCATCCAGCTGGGCTGGCTGCCTGCCTATGGCCGCGGCGAGACCCGTAACCTGCTGGGCTGGGAGTCGGGCTTCTTTACCTGGGACGGCATCCTGCACCTGATCCTGCCTGCGGTGTCGCTCTCTTCCATCATGTTGCCGCTGTTTATCCGGCTGGTGCGCTCCGAGATGCTGGAGCAGCTCTCCTCCGAATACGTCAAGTTCGCCCGCGCCAAGGGGCTGGACAACAACAAGGTCTACTATCAGCACGCTCTGAAGAACACCATGCTGCCGGTCATTACCGTCGGCGGGGTGCAGATCGGCACCATGGTGGCCTACACCATCCTGACCGAGAGCGTGTTCCAGTGGCCGGGCACCGGCTTCCTGTTTCTTGAAGCGATCCACCGGGTCGATACGCCCCTCATCACCGCCTACGTCATCTTCGTGGGACTGATCTTCGTGGTGACCAATACCCTGGTCGACCTGCTCTACGGGTTGATCAACCCGACCGTTAACCTGACTGCCAAGGGGTAAGCATGAGTAACGCTGTAACTGCAAGCCCAAGCCGTTGGGCACGATTCAAGAACTCTGACATCGTCTACTACTTCCTGCGGGACAAGGTAGCCATGTTCAGCTTTGCGGTGTTCGTGGTATTTGTGCTGGCGGCGCTGCTGGCACCCTGGCTTGCCCCGCACAACGTCTATGACCAGACCAGTTTTGATCTGATGGATGCCGAGTTGCCCCCCTCCTGGCTCGAAGGTGGCGAGGAGCGCTTCTGGCTCGGCACCGACAACCAGGGGCGGGATATCTGGAGCACCATCCTCTATGGCGCCCGTATCTCCCTCACCATCGGCCTGTTTGCGGTGGCGCTGCAGCTGGTGCTCGGTATCGTCATCGGTCTGATTGCCGGTTATTTCGGTGGTCGTATCGACAACCTGCTGATGCGCTTTGCCGATGTGCAGCTGTCGTTCTCCACCATGATGGTGGCGATCATCATCTCCGCCATCTTTCAGGCAACCTTTGGCTCCGAGTTTTACTCGAAGTTTGCCATCATGATGCTGGTGGTGATCATCGGTATCGCCGAGTGGCCGCAGTACGCCCGTACTGTGCGCGCCTCTGTGCTGGCGGAGAAGAAGAAGGAGTATGTGGAAGCGGCCAAGGTGATGGGGTTCCGCGCCCCGCGCATCATGTTCCGCCACATTCTGCCCAACTGCCTGTCGCCCATTCTGGTGATCTCCACCGTGCAGGTGGCCAACGCCATCATGAGCGAAGCAGCGCTCTCCTTCCTCGGTCTGGGGATGCCGGTTGATCAGCCCTCGCTCGGTTCGCTTATCAGCGTCGGCTTCAACTACATCTTCTCCGGCTCCTGGTGGATCACCGCCTTCCCGGGCATCTGTCTGGTGGTGCTGGTGCTGGTCATCAACCTGCTGGGTGACTGGCTGCGGGATGTGTTTAACCCCAAGATCTACAAAGGTTAACGCGGGCTGATTCTGAGGCGCCGAGTCGCAGCTATCAGATCATTTGGATGAAAAAATCCGAAACGGGTTTAGCCGGTTTCGGATTTTTATTGTATTGAGCAGACAGCTTGTTGATTGCACACCCATCAGTAGTGCGGCGGCGGGGTCTCTTCGGCCATGCTGGCAATCTGGCTGGGCTGTACGCTTTGTAGTTTGTCGATCAGCAGCTGGATCTGGTATTTGAGCCGATCGAGTTCACGGCCCTGGGTGGTTACCTCGTCGTTAAGCTGCTCTATGGTGTACTCCGCATAGGCGAGACGGGTTTCCAGGGTTTCGATGCGATCGTTAAGTTGCTGACTCATGGGCCTTCGGGTCCTTACTTGATTGTCCAGATTTCGGCCAGACCACTGGAGCTGGCACTGACAAGGTGGCTATTGTCGCGCAAAGCGACGCCGTAGACCACTGCGCTGGGCGGTTTCACCTTGGGTTGCGGCGAGACGCGCCAGCTCTGCAGCAGGGCACCATCGCTCACTTGCCACAGGGAGAGCTGACGGGAAGGGGCGCCAGTGATGAGCCACTTGCCATCGTTGGCAAAGCGGGCGCTGGTGTAGACCTCGAAGCGGTGATCATATTGCAGCTGACTCACCTCCTTGCCGGTTTTCAGATCCCAGATGCTGGCCCGGCTGCTGTCGGCGGTGAAGGCGTAGCGGCCGCTCGGCTCCAGTCTGGCCATGATCACCCGGCCACCATGGTTGAAGCGCCAAATTACCTGCCCGCTACGGGTATCCCACAGATAGGCGCTGTAGTCGTTGCCGCCGGTCAGGGCGTAGCGACCGTTGGCGGATAGATCCACCGTATTGACCTGTTCGGTGTGCCCCAGAAACTGCAGGCGACGGCCGCTTCGGGTGTCGAGCCACTCGGCCTTGCCATCTTCCCGCCCGATCAGCACATAACGACCGTCGGCAGAGAGCGCGATGTCCCTCAGCCTGGATTCAGGAAGTGAGTAGTAGCCTTGTGATTGCCCGTCGTTCAGCCGCCAGGTAGCAAAGGTGTCTGGGGTGGCGGTGACGGCGTGGCTGTTGCCTTCGGAAAAGCGGGTAATGAATACCAGATCTTCCGCAGAGTCGGATTGCTTCCAGCGCCAGCGTTGACGGTTCTGTTCCAGATCCCAGACGATGATGCCCTGGCTGATGCTGGAGACGATGGCCTGCTTGCCATCACTGGAGAGATCTGCGGTCAGTAGACCCGTGCTGGCGAGGGTCATTTGCTGGTTGGGTTGGGAGCTTTGCTCGCAACCGGTGAGCATTAAACAGAGGCTCACCAGATAAATGGCACTTTTTATCATTTTTGCGGTCTCACGCTTTTGTTACCTGCGATCACGGCGTTAGTATAAGGCGCTTATCACGATAAACCTCTCATTTCACGATGGAACCGAGAGCGGTATTTGGAGTTTGGAGAAACTGATGAACAAATTTCTGAAGGTGTCCCTGTTGGCGGCGGCCGTTGCCGTCGGTCTGACTGCTTGCCAAAAAGACGAGAAGCCTGCTGCGGCCAATACCGCCGAAGTGAAGGCAGAAGCCAGCAAGCCGGCAGAGGCGACCAAGGCCGAAGCCAAGAGCTTTGAAGAGCAATCTGGCTACGCAATTGGCCTCTCCATGGGTCGTTACATCGCCAATACCCTGGAGCGTCAGCAGGAACTGGGCATCAAACTGGACAACGCCGTGATCCTGAAAGGGGTGACTGACGGTCTGGGCAAAGAAGCCAAGATGACTGATGAAGAGATCCAGAAGGTACTGCAGGATTACGACGCCAAGATCAACGAGCTGACCAAGGCCAAGGCCGAGAAAGACGCCGTTGAGAATCTGAAGAAGGGCGAAGAGTTCCTGGCTGCCAACGCCAAGAAAGAGGGTGTGAAGAGCACTGAATCCGGCCTGCAGTACGTGGTCGAGAAGATGGGCACTGGCGCCAAGCCGAAATCTACCGATATCGTCAAGGTTCACTACACCGGTACCCTGACTGACGGCACCAAGTTCGACAGCTCCGTCGATCGCGGCGAGCCGGCTACCTTCCCGCTCAACCAGGTTATCCCGGGTTGGACTGAAGGCGTGCAGCTGATGCCGGTTGGCTCCAAGTTCAAGTTCTTCCTGCCGTCCAAGCTGGCCTATGGCGAGCACGGTGCAGGCTCCATCCCGGCGAACGCCGTGCTGGTGTTTGACGTTGAGCTGCTGGCTATCGAGAAGCCGACTGCTGACGATGCCAAGAAGTAATCCCTTCTTGTAGTTAAAAACGGCTCCTTAAGGAGCCGTTTTTACTTGTGTATTCCCTGCAATCGCGGGATAACAGAGCTGTCTTGGCGTTGGGTTTGCGCGCGAACATAAGGCAAAATAGATCGCAGAATCAAATACAAGGATGAGTCCAGTGGCTGAAAATAAATCGCGTGTCCTGCTGGTGGAAGATACCCGTAGTCTGGCGGTGGTCTATGAACAGTACCTGCGCCAGGAGGGGTATGAGGTGGTGCTGGCCGACTGTGGCCAGCAAGCGTTGGCGCAGTTACTGGCAAGTCCTCCCCCCGTGGTGCTGCTGGATCTGGAGCTGCCGGATATGTCCGGTATGGATATTCTGCAGATGATCACCGAACAGCAGTTGCCTTGCTCGGTGGTGGTGATCACCGCCCACGGCTCGGTGGATGTGGCGGTGGAGGCGATGCGCCTTGGTGCCTTCGATTTTCTGACCAAGCCGTTTGACAGCAAGCGGCTCTGCGCCACTGTTCGCAATGCCTTGAAACACCAGCAGTTGAGCTCGCTGGTTGCCCACTATCGGGAAAACTTCGAGCGCAGCTCCTTCTTCGGTTTTATCGGCGCCTCCATGTCGATGCAGGCGGTCTATCGCATCATCGAGAGCGCGGCGCCCAGCAAAGCGACCGTCTTTATCACTGGCGAGAGCGGCACCGGCAAAGAGGTGTGTGCCGAGGCGATTCACCAGTGCAGTCCCCGCAGCGAACAGCCCTTTATTGCCCTTAACTGCGCCGCCATTCCCCACGATTTGATGGAGAGCGAGATCTTCGGTCATGTGAAGGGCTCCTTTACCGGCGCCCAGGGGGATCGCAAAGGGGCAGCCAGTCTGGCCGATGGCGGTACCCTGTTTCTCGACGAGATCTGCGAGATGGACCTGGATCTGCAGAGCAAGCTGCTGCGCTTTATCCAGACTGGCACAGTGCAGCGGGTCGGTAGCGGCAAGCTCGAGACGGTGGATGTCCGCTTTATCTGCGCCACCAACCGGGATCCGCTGGTGGAGGTAAAAGCGGGCCGTTTTCGCGAGGATCTCTACTATCGGCTCCACGTCATTCCGCTTACCCTGCCGCCGCTGCGGGAGCGGGGTGAGGATATCCTGCTGTTGGCGCGTACCCTGCTGCAAAGCTACGCCAAGGAGGAAAACAAACGCTTCAAGGATTTTGACGTTGAGGCGGCGCGAGTGCTGCTCGACTACCCCTGGCCCGGCAACGTACGCGAGCTGCAGAACGTGGTGCGCAATATCGTGGTGCTCAATGACAAGGAGCTGGTGAGCCCGGATATTCTGCCGCCACCGCTCAATGGGGTGCGCCCCCAGCTACCGACTGCGATTGCGGCAGCGGTGGCATCGGCTCCGGCCGCCACTGGCGTGGCCAACGGGCCGATTCGTCCGCTCTGGCTGGTGGAGAAAGAGGTGATCGAACAGGCCATCGCCAGCTGTGACGGCAATATTCCCAAGGCGGCGGCCCTGCTCGAGATCAGCCCCTCCACCATTTACCGTAAAAAGCAGGGGTGGGAGGAGTCCAATCGGGCCTGAACCATCTTGTCAGCAGAAAGGGCGGCTAGCGTGCCGCCCTTGCTATTTTGGGGATCAGAGTTTGGCTAGGCGCTTGAGGCGAGCCAGTCGCTCTCCCTCGTTGGCGCTGAACCAGCGGTCCTGTGACAGCAGAAACCAGGCGCGGGAAAAGTATTCCGCGGCCAGCGGATCGTCCAGCACCAAGGCATTCTCCCCCAGCTCCTCGAACAGATAACCATCCTCAGGTTCGCCTGCCTCGGCCATATCAACCTTGAGTTGGTGCAGCTCTGCCAGTGCCTGCTGGTGCTGACCCTGGGCCCGGGTCAGGCGAGCCAGACTCCGGCGAGCGATAAACGCCTTGGCCGGCTGGTTATGTTGCAGATGCCAGGCCAGACACTTCTGCTGCTGGATTTTCGCCTCATCAAAGCGGCCCAGTTCGAACAGGGTCCAGCCCTGATTGTTGTAAAGGGGGGCCAGCCAGCCACGCACCTTCTCGTCACTGCTGCGCTCCGCCAGCTCCATCGCCAGTTGATGCCAGCGGCTCTGCTCTTCCAGTGGTGCGGCGATGGCGATCATGTGAGCGGCGTCGATGGCGAGATAGGTTTCTTTCTCCTTGAGTCCCCACTGCCAGGCTTGTTCAAACAGCGGTTTGGCGCTGGCTTTGTCGCCCGCCGAGTTAAAGGTGCGGCCCCGTTCCAGCAGGGCCCGGATCCGCGCTCTGGGGGTTGTGTCGGTGAGGCGAGGCGCTATCTCGTCGAGCAGCTGATGGGCTTCGGCAAACTGGCGCTGCAGCGAGTGGGTGCGGGCAATTTGGGTCAGCAACTCCAGTTCGAGTTGCAGGTCGGCGGCGGTGCGCGCTTCGGGAAGAAGGGTGTGAAAACGCAGTGCGCTGGCGGCGGGATCCTGATAATCCCACAGCGCCATGAAATCGGGCGGATTGTCCATTTGGCCTCCTTGCTGGTTATCCTGTCACCAAGATGCCTGCAGGCCATTGTTTGTACAAGGGGCGCCCATCACAGAGCGCCCCTTGAGTCATGTTAACGGCTGTGGCCGGTTGCTCAGTAGACCATAGCCAGGCTCATCAGCATCAGACCGAGGGCGGCAAAGGCCCCCTCTTTGATGGCGAGCCGTGGCACCAGCGCCTTGGGCAGGGCCGGAAACAGGCTCAGGGCAAAGCCAAGGCCCGGCATCAACCAGTGGAATGCCGGATCGCGCAGGGCGGGATCGGCGGCACCATTGATGATGATCAGCAAAATAAACAGGGTGAAGGCCGGCAGGATAAACCAGCGTACCCCACCGGCGGCGACCGCCCGCAGCGGCGAAATGCGATAGAGCAGCATGGTCACAAGGAACAGTACAAAAGGGGCCAGCAGATAGAGCGGAGCGGGGTTCATAACATCTTTCCTGAAAACTGATCGTCAAAAAACAGGGAGTCCGGTGCAAGAGGCGCGCGATTTAACCACTCTTCGCAGGTAATCACCAGCAGCCCGGGCCCGGGCTGTGAAGAGGATCCCGGATAAAGGTTTGCTAGCGCGTCTTAGTGCAACCAGAACCAGGCTGTAGCAAATCCTAGCCAGCTCAGCACCAGCAAGATCCAGGGCAGGGGATGCTGATGGCTTACTTCAACCACTTCAAGCTGATCGTCTTGCTCTTCGGTTTGTGGCGCCGCCTGTGGCTGCCTGGCTTTGGCCTGCAATTTTTTCTGGCGGCTCGCTTCGCGGGCCCGCGCCTTCATCTGTTTCTTGTATTCGTCGATGCCTTTCTGGATCCCTTGCGCGATAAGCTGGGTCTGCTCCTTGGTCTGCCCCGGCTTCTGGTTGGCACGGGCAATTTTCATCGCCTCCTGCTGGGTCTCGGGGGAAATCTTGTCGTACTTGGCCATCAAATCATCTCCTCGGGCATGGCTGGCTGGGGAGTATGCCATAAAGGCGCGTCCGGGTGGCGCCTCCTTGGTGCGGGAGGGGAGCAAGTGAGTGACTGCTCAACAAAAAAACTGATAAATCAGCAGGAAGCCGGATGTTGGGCCGAAGATCACAATTAGCAGAATTTGTGAGTCATCGATGAAAAACGGTCATCCGTTGTTTGTTATATTGGCGCCCGACCCGCTGGACAGGGTTGATAAATAACAAAACAATCAAGGTGATATGGAAATGAATAATAACTTTATCAAAGGCGGCGTGGCACTGGCCGTGCTTGCTGCACTGACTGGCTGTAATACCTCGAGCAATGACACCGTTGCACCCTGCACCGAAAATGTCTGCAAACTGACCATCCTGCACACCAACGATACCCACGGCCGTTTCTGGCACAACGCTGAAAATGAGTACGGTATGGCTGCCCAGAAGACTCTGGTCGAGCAGCTGCGTGCCGATGCCAAGGCTGCTGGCAGTGACGTACTGGTTCTTTCCGGTGGTGATGTGAATACCGGGGTGCCGGAGTCCGATCTGCAGGATGCCGAGCCTGACTTCATGGCGATGAACAACATTCGCTACGATGCCATGGCAGTGGGCAACCATGAATTCGACAACCCTCTCAGCGTGCTGGAGAAGCAGCGCAAGTGGGCCCAGTTCCCCATGCTCTCGGCCAACATCTATGACAAGGCCAGTGGCAAACACTACTTTGACCCCTACAAGGTGTTCAAGCTGGAGAGCGGTCTCAAGGTCGCCGTACTGGGCCTGACCACCGAGGATACCGCCCAGCTGGTGGATCCCAACAACGTGCAAACCCTGGAGTTCCGCGATCCGACCAGCGAGGCGGCCAAACTGGGCCAGCAGATCCGCAGCAACAAGGAGGCCAATCTGGTCTTCGCCATCACTCACATGGGCCATTACGAGAATGGTCAGCACGGCAGCAATGCGCCGGGCGATGTAGAGATGGCTCGTGCACTGCCGGCAGGGACTCTGGATGCCATCATTGGTGGCCACTCCCAGAATCCGGTCTGTATGGAACCGGGTACTACCAACAAGTACGCCAATTTCAAACCGGGTGATAACTGCCAGCCAGACCAGCAGAACGGCACCTGGATCATGCAGGCTCACGAGTGGGGCAAGTATGTGGGCCGTGCCCAGTTTGAGTACCAGAATGGCAAGTTGACCCTGACCAGCTATGACCTGATCCCGGTCAACCTGATCAAGCGTAACGCCAAGGGCGAGGCGATCGATGCCAACGGCGCCGTAACCAAGGATCCGGCCAAGATGCAGTTCGTACAGGACGAGATCACCAAGGATCCCGAGCTGTATAACACCCTGCTGGGTTATCAGGAGAAAGGTCAGCAAGAGCTGAATGTCGTCATTGGCTCGGCAGATGGCTTGCTGGTTGGTGATCGCAACTCGGTTCGCAACAAGCAGACCAACCTGGGTCGCCTGATCACCACGGCGACCAGCAGCAAGCTGGGTGTCGACTTTGGTATCGTCAACTCTGGCGGCGTCCGTGACAGCATCCCGGCCGGTGATATCACCTACCGCAGCGTGCTGCTGGTGCACCCGTTTGGCAACACGGTCAACAAGGCTGTCATGAAGGGAAGCGATCTGGCGACCTATCTGGGCCAGGTGGCAAGCAAGACCCGCAATACCGGTGGTTATGCCCAGTTTGGCGGTATCAACATGGCGGTGGATTGCCAGGCCAAGAGCGTCAATATCACCAGCATCGGTGGCAAGGCGTTTGATCCGGCTGCAACTTACAGCTTCGCGATCCCGAGCTTCAGCGCCTCCGGTGGTGACGGTTATCCGAAGATCGATACCATCAACGCCGGGTTGGTCGATGCTGCCGTGCTGAAGGAGTACATCGAGATCAAGAAGACCATCAACGTGGCCGATTATCAGCCAGGCAATGAGGTGAGCTATCTGAACTCAGCCTCTACCGAAGGGTGTAACTAAGCGCTGTCGATTCGGTATCGTCACAACAGTAGTCACACTCTGCTGTCTTCTTAAAAAAATCCCCAGGCATTACCTGGGGATTTTTTCGAACCGTTACTGAATTTTCCAGTCTATTGCATCACATCGTGTCTCGTCAGGCTTGCAGCCAGCTTTCGATGCTGCGCTGGATGCCTGCATCGTCCAGACCGAGCAGGGCATAGATCTCCTGCTGGGTACCCTGTTCCACGAAGCGATCCGGCAAGCCAAGGTTGAGCACCGGCTTGCACTGCTTGCTGCGCATCAGCAGTTCGTTCACCGCCGAACCGGCACCGCCCATGATGGCGTTGTCTTCAATGGTGACGAAGTGATCGTGGCTGGCCGCCAGCGACAGCACCAGCGCCTCATCCATCGGTTTGACAAAGCGCATATCCACCAAGGTGGCATCCAGCACTTCGGCGGCCGCTTTGGCGTGGTGCAGCAAGGTGCCAAACGCCAGAATGGCAGTGCCCTTGCCCTCTCGCAGGATACGTCCCTTGCCGAGCTCCAGTGCCTGCATCTCTGACGAGATGGGGGCGTCACTCAGGCTGCTGCCGCGCGGATAGCGCACCGCGGCTGGCCCCTGATGGCGATAGCCGGTATAGAGCATCTGGCGGCATTCGCTCTCGTCAGATGGCGTCATCACCACCATGTTGGGCACGGTGCGCAGGAAGCTGATGTCGAACGCCCCCTGATGGGTCGGGCCATCGGCGCCCACCAGACCGGCCCGGTCGATGGCGAACAGCACCGGCAGATCTTGCAGCGCCACGTCGTGGATCAACTGATCGTAGGCACGCTGCAGGAAGCTCGAATAGATGGCCACCACCGGCTTCTTGTCGGCGATGGCGAGACCGGCAGCGAACGTGACTGCATGCTGCTCGGCAATGGCCACATCGAAGTAGCGATCCGGATACTGCTGGCTGAATTTCACCAGCCCCGAGCCTTCGCGCATGGCGGGGGTGATGCCGACCAGCTTTTCGTCTTTGGCGGCCATGTCGCACAGCCATTGGCCAAAGATGGCGGAGAAGGTGGGTTTGGCACCGCTTGCCTTGGGTAAGGAGCAATCGTCAGGATTGAACTTGGGCACAGCGTGATAACCGATGGGGTCTTTCTCCGCCGGCTCGTAACCCTTGCCCTTCTTGGTTTTGACGTGCAGCAGTTGCGGACCCTTGAGGTTGCGCATGTTGCGCAGGGTCTCGACCAGTGCCTCGATATCGTGACCGTCGATGGGGCCGATATAGTTGAAGCCGAACTCCTCGAACAGGGTGCCGGGCACCACCATCCCCTTGAGGTGCTCTTCGGCCCGCTTGGCCAGCTCCTTGACCGGCGGCAGCCCCGCCAGCACCTTCTTGCCGCCTTCGCGGATGGTGGTGTAGAGCTTGCCTGACATGACCCGGGCCAGATGGTTGTTGAGCGCCCCGACATTCTCTGAGATGGACATCTCGTTGTCGTTGAGGATCACCAGCATGTCCTTGTGGACATCGCCGGCGTGGTTGAGCGCTTCAAAGGCCATCCCTGCGGTAATGGCACCATCACCGATCACTGCAACGACCTTGCGACCCAGCCCTTCACTCTCGGCGGCGACCGCCATACCGAGCGCCGCACCGATGGAGGTGCTGGAGTGGCCGACGGAGAGCACGTCGTATTCGCTCTCGCCACGCCAGGGGAAGGGGTGCAGACCATCCTTCTGCCGGATGGTGTGGATCTGGTCACGGCGCCCGGTCAGGATCTTGTGGGGATAGGCCTGATGGCCCACATCCCAGATCAGCCGATCGAACGGGGTGTTGTAGACGTAGTGCAGGGCGACGGTCAGTTCGACCGTGCCGAGACCGGAGGCAAAGTGTCCGCTGGAGCGGCTGACAGAGCGCAGCAGATATTCGCGCAGCTCGTTGCACAGCACCGGCAGCCGATCTTTGGGCAAGGAACGCAGCTCGACCGGAGTGTCCGCGAGGGCCAGGTTGGGGAAATTGCTAATATCAACGCTCATATTGTTACTGTTATCCAGCGTTTAGTGGGTTCGCTCGATGATGTAATCGGCAAACGCTTCCAGAATGTCGGTATTGTAGGGCAAGGATTGCAGGGCTGTTAAGGCTTTCCCATGCAGTTCGCGAGCCAGCTCACGGGCATTTTCGAGTCCGAGCAGGGCCGGATAGGTACTTTTCTCCAGCGCCAGGTCAGAACCTTGTGGCTTGCCCAGGGTGGCGGTATCACCTGTGATGTCGAGGATGTCATCCTGCACCTGAAAGGCGAGGCCAATCGCGGCGGCATAGGTTTGCAGTGCAGCCAGCGTGGCGTCATCGACATCGGCTTTGCACAGGGCGCCGAGCGCCACGGCGCATTCAATAAGCGCACCGGTCTTGTGGCGGTGTACCTGCTCCAGTTCGGCAAGCGTGATCTGGCGCCCTTCGGCCTGCAGATCCAGCGCCTGACCACCACACATACCCAGATAGCCGGAGGCGCGGGCGAGGGTACTCAGCATTCGCACCCGGTTGGCCATCAAGGTATCGGGCATGGGGTGATCGGCCAGAATGGAGAACGCCAGGGTCTGCAGCGCATCACCGGCCAGAATGGCGGTGCCTTCGTCAAACGCCTTGTGAACGGTTGGCTGACCACGACGCAGGTCGTCGTTATCCATGGCGGGCAGGTCATCGTGCAGCAGGGAGTAAGCGTGGATGCACTCCACGGCAGCCGCGGGGCCATCCAGCAGTTCGCTCTTGACGCCCAGCATCTCGCCGACCGCGTAGACCAGAAACGGGCGAACCCGTTTGCCGCCCAGCAGCAGGCCATAACTCATGGCATCGCGCAGACGCGGCGCCATGGCGGGCAAGGATTCAAGTTGTGCTGACAGACAGTCGTCAATACGCTGACGATGCAGACGGGAAAAATGGTCCAGCGCCACTCACTCCTCTCCTTGTTCTGGCTGGAAGGGGGCGAGCTGATCACTGCCATCGGCTTGACTGAGCAGGATCTGGATCTTCTGTTCGGCCAGTTCCAGCTTCTGCTGACCGGCCCGAACCAGATGAACGCCCTGCTCGAACTGCTTGAGTGCCTCTTCCAGGGGTAGGGAACCTTGTTCCAGCTGATGAACGATGGTTTCCAGCTCTTCCAGAGTGGCATCAAAACTCAGACGGTCGATTTTTTTACTGGCCATGTCCATCCTCGGGGATTGAAAAAAACGGCTTATATTAACATCGACCGTCCACAGGGGGGAGGCAGAAAAGCATTGCCCCCTCAAACTCTCGCTAAACTGGCCGATAATGAGCCATCATTCTCAGTGGATGTATGCTTGCCGCATGGGTCGCAATAGCAGAAAATTCAACAGACTATAAATAGACATAAGAACCGGTGACAGGAGTAGGGACGTGGATCTAGGCAGTCTGATAGGGATAGTGCTGGGTTTCGGGGTGGTGGTGTACGGCATGCTGCTGGGTGGCCCCATGAGCATGTATGTGGATATGCCATCGGTCTACATCACTGTATTGGGATCAATCTTCATCGCCATGATGAAGTTCAACCTTGGCCAGTTCCTGATGGCATTCAAGGTGGCGGGTAAAGCCTTTATGTACAAGGGCGACAAGCTTGAAGACCTGATTACTAAAGCCGTTGAACTGGCTGACGCGGCTCGCAAAGGGGGCTTTCTTGCGCTGGAAGCCGCAGAGATCCCCAATGCATTTATGAAAAAAGGGATCGATATGCTGGTGGATGGTCACGATGCCGAAGTGGTGCGCGCCGTGATGGAAAAGGATATCGACCTGACAGCCGAGCGCCATGTCATTGCCATCAAGGTCTTCCGTACCCTTGGGGATCTGGGCCCTGCCATGGGGATGATAGGTACGTTGGTGGGTCTGGTGGCCATGCTGGCCAACATGAGTGACCCCAAGTCGATCGGGCCGGCGATGGCGGTGGCCTTGCTTACCACCCTGTACGGTGCGATAGAGGCCAATATGTTGGCGATCCCGATTGCCGACAAGCTGGAGCTGCGCAGCGGGGAGGAGAAGCTCAGTCGTACCCTGATCCTTGATGCCATTATGGGGATTCAGGATGGCCAGAACCCGCGGGTGATCCAGTCCATGCTGCAAAACTATCTGAACCAGTCCAAACGTAATACTGGCACCGAATAGGGGGCGCTATGTCTGATTGCAAGTGCCCGCCACCAGGTCTTCCTGGTTACATGGGAACCTTTGCCGACCTGATGTCGCTGTTGATGTGCTTCTTCGTGCTGTTGCTCTCCTTTGCCGAGATGGATGTGCAGAAGTTCAAACAGATAGCCGGTTCCATGGACAAGGCATTCGGGGTACAGAACATCCTTGAGGTGAAAGATATTCCCAAGGGAACCTCGGTGATTGCCCAGGAGTTCAGGCCTGGTCGCCCGGAACCCACGCCGATTGATACCGTGATGCAGCAGACCATCGATCTGACCCAGACCGAACTGGAGTTTCTGCCCGGCGAGTCGGATCAGGCAGGTGGTCAGGACAAGAGTGATGGCAAACAGACGGGGGGCGATACCGCGCAGGATGCGAAGAAGGCGCAAGAACAGTCCAATACCCTGGCCAAAGCCCTCGCCGAGCAGATGAAAGATCAGATCCAGGATGGCGCCATCGAAATTGAGGCGCTGGGCCAGCAGATCATCATCCGGATCAGGGAAAAAGCATCTTTCCCGGCCGGTTCGGCATTTCTGCAGCCACAGTTCTGGCCGGTCATTCGCAAGGTAGCGACCCTGCTCAAGGATGTGCCGGGTGAAATCACCATCTCCGGTCACACCGACAACGTGGCGACCGAAGATGAGCTGTTCCAGTCCAACTGGGAGTTGTCGTCGCAACGGGCGGTGGCGGTGGCGCACCAGATGCTGAAGGTCCCCGGTTTTGATCAGGGGCGACTGGTGGTTCAGGGGATGGCGGATTCCCAGCCATTGGTGCCCAATACGACCCCGGAAAATCGTCGGATGAACCGGCGGGTGGAGATCGCCATCATGCAGGGCAAACCGACCGTTTCGGCCCCCATTTCCGTACCGGAAGGGAAGTAAGCGAGGGGAATGTCGATGACGCAAGTGGGATCTGCATCAGGGGGCTGACGTGGATTTTGTGTTGGCTTCATATTAAGATGCCTCATCCGAACCGATCGCTGCGGCCTCCTTGCAGATGGCCGCAGTTTCTATTTTCAAGCAACCCAGGTTTCGACTATGAATCATACTCCGATGACTGTTCGCGGCGCTGAGAAGCTGCGCGAAGAGCTCGATTATCTCAAGACCGAGCTTCGTCCCCAGATTATCGAAGCGATTGCCGATGCCCGTGAGCACGGCGATCTGAAGGAAAACGCCGAATACCATGCCGCTCGCGAGCAGCAGGGGTTCTGTGAAGGTCGCATTCAGGAGATTGAAGCCAAGCTCTCCAATGCGCAGGTGATCGATGTCACCAAGATGACCAACAACGGCCGCGTGATTTTTGGCGCGACTGTGACTCTGCTCAAGAGCGAGACAGAGGAAGAGGTGGTTTACCGCATCGTGGGTGATGATGAGGCTGATATCAAACAGAACCTCATCTCTGTCAACTCCCCCATTGCCCGCGCCCTGATTGGCAAGGAAGTGGACGATGTTGCAATCGTCAAGACCCCGGGCGGTGATGTGGAATACGAAGTACTGGAAGTCGCTTATATCTAAGCGAATGCTATAGACGATGAAACAGGGGGGCTGGCGCTCCCCTGTTTGTCTTTATCTATATGATTATTGATAAAAATCAGGACAGATACGCCTCGGTAAAGGCGTCCTGATGACGCTGAAACAACCAATGGCGCAGCCGTTCGATATTGCTCTCGCTCATTTGAAAGCTCAGTGCCCAGGTGGCATGGTCGGCATTGGCTTTGATGCGCCTTACCAGTCGTCCCTGCAGTGGAAGAGGGGCCTCTTGCTCGATGCAGAGCTCGCCGTTGATGGGGGTATCGGCCACCATGTCGGTTGGCAAATTTTCCACGATGAGGCCGTTGAGGGAGAGGCTGAGCACCTGAAACAGGCCCAGGTCGCTGCAAAGCTTGGCTTTTTGTGTGAGACGCCAGGCACGCGGTTGCGCAAACCCAAGCTCCCTGATGACCGGTGCAGATAACCGGGGCTCGACGAAGCCATCTTCCCCTTGGGTAAAGCTCAGGGGAAAACGCAGCTGATGGCCTGCGAAGCGGGCTTCGAGTACAAGGTGTTCGGCTTTTTGCAGCAAGCCAAGCATGGGGGCATCGAGGTGACCACTCAGAACATGGGTGTCCTGATTGCTCCCCAAGTCCCGCAGCATGGCCAGCTCATCGTCGGTCAGAATAGGATGGTGAGCCATAATGCGTGTCCGGAAGTATTCATCGCAGGTTAAGGGCTTTGCGACTACTTTGGCAAGCGACTCGGGAAGAAGTGGAATAAGGAAAGAGCGATGCTCTTTCCTTTTACTTGCGGGGCAGCTGGATTTTTGGTTCGTTGGCTTGACGATAAATGGTCAGCACATGACCCATGCTTTGCACCTTGATTGAACCGGTTTCACGGACGATAGCATCCATAACCAGTTGTTTCATTTCGCGATCTTCAGAGGCAACCTTAACCTTGATCAGCTCGTGATGGTTCAGCGCCAGATCGATCTCGGCCAGTACACCTTCGGTCAGACCATGCTGACCCAGCAGGACGACAGGCTTGAGGCTATGGGCAAGGCCCTTGAGGTACTGTTTCTGTTTATTGTTGAGAATCATCGCAATTTCTTCATAAGTCAGGGTTGAAAGGGGCGTATTCTACCCCCACTTAGCCCTTAATACTAATAACCCTTGTGGTTTTTTAAAGTCGATTATCATGACCCAGAAAAAACGTTCCCCCAGTTCAACTCGCTGGTTAAAAGAACATTTCGACGATCAATACGTCAAAAAAGCCCAGAAAATGGGCCTGCGTTCTCGTGCTGTTTTCAAGATTGACGAGATCCAGGGCAAGGATCGCTTGCTGAAACATGGCATGACCGTAGTGGATTTGGGGGCAGCCCCCGGTGGTTGGTCCCAGTTCGCGGTTGAACAGGTTGGTGATTCGGGTCGCGTCATCGCATGTGACATTTTGCCGATGGATCCCATTGCTGGTGTCGATTTCCTGCAAGGGGACTTTCGGGAGGAAACTGTACTCGGCGCTTTGCTGGAGCGAGTGGGTCCCGACAAGGTCGATGTCGTGATGTCTGATATGGCGCCCAACATGAGCGGTACCCAGCAGGTGGATCAGGCTCGCGCCATGTATCTGGTCGAGCTGGCGCTGGACATGTGCAATCAGGTATTGCGTAGTGACGGCAGTTTCGTAGTGAAGGTGTTTCAGGGAGAGGGCTTTGATGCCTATCTCAATGAAATTCGTAAACTTTTCTCCGCTGTCAAAATTCGTAAACCAGACTCATCCCGCGCCAGATCACGGGAAGTCTACATTGTGGCTACCGGTTTTAAACTGTAGTACCCTAACCTTCATCGTTAACTGTCAGTCTGCGAGGTTACTGATTTGAGTGACATGGCGAAAAACTTAATCCTGTGGCTGGTCATCGCCGTCGTTTTGATGTCGGTGTTCAATAGCTTCAGCCCCAGCGATACCACCAGTCGCCAGCTGGACTATTCCAGCTTCGTTAAAGAGGTGACCCAAGAGCAGATCCGTGAAGTGCGGATGGACGGTAAGGTCATTAATGGCGTCAAGCGTACTGGTGAACGATTCACCACCATAATCCCTGCGCCGGATCCCCAGCTGCTCAACGACATGCTCAATCACAATGTCAAAGTGATGGGCGAGAAGCCGGAAGAGCCGTCTCTGTTGACCTCTATCTTCATCTCCTGGTTCCCGATGCTGCTGCTGATCGGTGTCTGGGTCTTCTTCATGCGTCAGATGCAGGGCGGCGGTGGCAAAGGTGCCATGTCGTTCGGCAAGAGCAAGGCTCGCCTGATGAGCGAAGATCAGATCAAGACCACCTTTGCTGACGTTGCAGGTTGCGATGAAGCCAAGGAAGAGGTGAAGGAGCTGGTCGACTATCTGCGCGACCCGAGCAAATTCCAGAAACTGGGTGGCAAGATCCCGACCGGTGTGCTGCTGGTTGGTCCTCCCGGTACCGGTAAGACTTTGCTGGCCAAGGCCATTGCGGGCGAGGCCAAGGTGCCGTTCTTCACCATCTCAGGTTCCGATTTCGTGGAGATGTTCGTCGGTGTCGGTGCCTCCCGGGTGCGTGACATGTTCGAACAGGCCAAGAAATCTTCCCCCTGCATCATCTTCATCGATGAAATTGATGCGGTCGGTCGCCAGCGTGGTGCCGGTCTGGGTGGTGGTCATGATGAACGTGAGCAGACTCTTAACCAGATGCTGGTCGAGATGGATGGCTTTGAAGGCAATGAAGGCATCATCGTCATTGCTGCCACCAACCGTCCTGACGTACTGGATCCGGCACTGCTGCGTCCGGGCCGTTTCGACCGTCAGGTTGTGGTCGGTCTGCCGGATGTCCGTGGTCGCGAGCAGATCCTGAAAGTGCACATGCGCAAAGTTCCGTTGGCGGATGACGTCAATCCGGCACTGATTGCCCGTGGTACCCCCGGTTTCTCTGGTGCGGATTTGGCCAACCTGGTCAACGAAGCTGCCCTCTTCTCTGCCCGCGAGAGCCGCCGGGTGGTCTCCATGGCTGAGTTCGAGAAGGCCAAGGACAAGATCATGATGGGTGCGGAACGCCGCTCCATGGTGATGAAAGAGTCCGAAAAAGAGATGACTGCGTATCATGAAGCCGGTCACGCCATCATTGGTCGTCTCGTTCCGGATCATGACCCGGTTTACAAGGTATCCATCATTCCGCGCGGTCGTGCGCTGGGTGTGACCATGTATCTGCCGGAGCAGGATCGCTGGAGCCACTCCAAGCAGCATCTGGAGTCAATGATCTCCAGCCTGTATGGCGGTCGCCTGGCAGAAGAGCTGATCTATGGTGCCGAGAAGGTTTCTACTGGAGCTTCCAACGACATCGAGCGAGCGACCGACATTGCACGCAAGATGGTGACCCAGTGGGGTATGTCCGAGCGTCTCGGCCCAATGCTCTACGCGGAAGAAGATGGTGAAGTGTTCCTCGGTCGCAGCATGGCCAAGGCCAAGCACATGTCCGACGATACAGCTCGCGTCATCGATGCCGAGGTCAAGCAGGTCATTGATCGCAACTATGCCCGTTCCAAGCAGATCCTGCTGGATAACATGGACGTGTTGCACAGCATGAAAGATGCGCTGATGAAGTACGAGACCATCGACGCCAAACAGATCGATGATCTGATGGCGCGTCGCGAGGTACGTGCTCCGAGCAACTGGCATGACGAGCACGGTGATACTCCGCAAGGTGGTTCCACCGTGGCTGCCGAGGCCAAGCCTGCCGATGAGGCTGCACCGGTGGCGGATGTCACTATCGACAAAGCCAACGATGCTCCGGCCAAATAATTGTGACTCTCCAAACCCCGGGCTTGCCCGGGGTTTTTCTTTATCAGATGGACGTGAAAATGCAGTTAACCAGCAAGGGGCTCAGCCTCTCCCTCGATCGTCCCCATGTGATGGGGATCCTCAATGTGACGCCCGACTCCTTCTCCGATGGCGGTAATTTCAACCAGTTTGAACGGGCAATGGCCCATGCGCGCCAGATGGTCTCTGACGGTGCGACCCTCATCGACATCGGTGGCGAGTCAACCCGCCCTGGTGCGCCCGATGTGAACGAGCAGGAGGAGCTGGACAGGGTCATTCCTGTTGTGGAGCAGATGGTTCGTGAGCTGGATGTGATGATCTCCCTCGATACCTCCAAAGCGGCTGTGATGCGGGAGGGTTGCAAGGCGGGTGCCCATCTGATCAACGATGTGCGGGCGCTGCAAGAGCCTGGAGCGCTGCAGGCCGCGGCCGAAGCGCGGGTTCCGGTCTGTCTGATGCATATGCAGGGGCAGCCGAGAACCATGCAAGTCGAGCCGCACTATGACGACCTGATCGGGGAGGTACGCGCCTTCTTTGATGAGCGTATTGCGGCTTGTCTGGCGGTCGGGATCCGTCGTGAAGAGCTGTTGCTGGATCCGGGATATGGCTTTGGCAAAACCCTTGCACACAACTATCAGCTGTTGGCGGCTCAAAAGGAACTGCTTGATTATGGCTTGCCGCTATTGGTGGGGATGTCGCGAAAGTCTATGATAGGCAACCTGCTGGGCCGTCCGGTGGATGAGCGTCTGGCGGGCAGTCTGGCATGCGCCCTTATCGGCATGCAGCATGGGGCCCGCATCATCAGGGTACATGATGTACGGGAGACCATGGACGCATTGCGCGTCGGTTGGCTGGCAATGACGGGACAAGATTTTATTTCCAGATAATAAAGAGAACAGACAATGGCAAGAAAGTATTTCGGTACCGATGGTGTGCGCGGCAAGGTTGGCGAATACCCGATCACCCCTGATTTTGTAATGAAATTGGGTTGGGCTGCCGGCAAGGTGCTCTCCAAGAAGGGCACCAAAAAGGTGCTGATTGGCAAAGATACCCGCATCTCCGGTTACATGCTGGAATCCGCGCTGGAAGCGGGGCTCTCCGCGGCAGGCCTTAAAGCCATTCTGATGGGGCCCATGCCCACGCCGGCGGTTGCCTACCTGACTCGCACTTTCCGTGCCGAAGCTGGTATCGTCATCAGCGCTTCCCACAATCCCTTCTACGACAACGGCATCAAGTTCTTCTCCGCCGACGGCACCAAGCTGCCCGATGATGTCGAGCTGGCTATCGAAGCCGAGCTGGATCACGAACTCAAGTGTGTCGAGTCGGCCGAACTTGGCAAAGCGGTGCGCATTGATGATGCTGCCGGTCGCTATATCGAATTCTGCAAGAGCACCTTCCCCTCTCACATGAATCTGGATGGGGTGAAAATGGTGGTCGACTGTGGCCACGGGGCGACTTATCACATTGCGCCTTCGGTTTTCCGCGAGCTGGGTGCTGAAGTGATCACCATGGGCTGTGCCCCGGATGGTCTCAACATCAACGATGGTGTTGGTTCGACTGCGCCTGACGCACTGGTTGCCAAGGTGCTGGAGTGCAAGGCTGATCTGGGGGTTGCTTTTGATGGTGACGGCGACCGTCTGATCATGGTCGACCATACCGGCTATCTCATCGACGGTGATGAAGTGCTCTATATCATCGCACGCGATGCTCTGCGTAATGGTCGCCTCAAGGGGGGCGTAGTCGGCACCCTGATGGCCAACATGGGTCTGGAGCTGGCGCTGCAAACCCTGGGCATTCCGTTTGCCCGTGCCAAGGTGGGTGACCGCTATGTGCTGGAGATGATGGAAGAGAAGGGCTGGCGCATCGGTGGTGAGAATTCCGGCCACATTATCTGTCTTGATCAAACCACTACGGGTGATGGCATCGTGGCTGCCTTGCAGGTGCTTACCGCCATGCGCAGTGCCGAGATGCCGCTGGCCAAGTTGCGCTCCGGCATGAGCAAGTTCCCGCAGGTGCTGGTAAATGTTCGTTTTGCCGAAGGCAAGGATCCGCTGGCCGCAGATGCTGTCATGGCTGAGGTTGCCAAGGTGGAACAGGAGCTGGCTGGTCGTGGTCGCGTACTGTTGCGTAAATCAGGTACCGAACCGCTGATCCGGGTCATGGTCGAAGGGGAGCATGAACAGCAGGTACGTGACATGGCTCAGCGCATCGCCAAGCAGGTTGAATCGGCGTTTTAATGAACAACCAGGGCGGCTTTTTAGCCGTCCTGGTTGTATCTTGTTCAAACGATTCAAAAATTTAAAAATAGCACTTGTCAGCTGAGCATCCTCTGGATATTATCAGCCCCGCTTTCGCAAGGGAGTTGCCGATGGGACATCGCAAGCCGTTTGTAGCAGCCAACTGGAAGTTGCACGGTAGTAGGTCGCAGTTAGAGCAGTTTACGAGTCAGTGCCTGAAGGGCGTTGACGGAAAAGTAGATGTGGTTCTCTGTCCTTCCCATGTGCATCTCGACTTTACCGCTTCACTGCTCAACGAGCAGAAAGTAATAAAGTTGGGGGCTCAGAATGTGAGTCAGCACGCTACTGGCGCTTACACTGGAGAAATCTCGTGTCAGATGCTGGTTGAGGCAGTGTGTCGTTACGTATTGGTAGGGCACTCCGAGCGCAGGCGTCTCTTTGGTGAGACCAGTTTTATTGTCGCAGAGAAGTTTGCGGCAGCCAGAGCGGCAGGCTTGATTCCCATCCTCTGTTTAGGTGAATCAGGTGCGGCGAGGCAGGCGAGAAGAGCCTTCGAGGTGATCGCTGAAGAGCTGGATATCGTCATAGAGAAAAATGGCGCGATGGCTTTCGATAATGCTATCATCGCCTACGAGCCGATTTGGGCTGTAGGTACAGGTAAATGCGCCACACCCGAGCAGGCACAAGAGGTTCATTCCTTTATACGTAGTCGCTTGGCGGAGGATACTCCGGTAATAGGTGAGAAAGTTAGAATCATCTATGGTGGGAGCGTAACGCCGAGCAACGCGAGAGATTTGTTTGCACAGCCCGACATTGATGGTGGACTGATTGGCGGAGCAAGCCTCGATAGCGATGCGTTTTTAGGAATTGTTGAAGCGGCAAAGGGTGCAAGTTAAATGTACGAGATTCTTTTAGTCGTTTATCTGCTGGTTTCACTGGCTTTGATTGGTCTGGTGATGATTCAGCAAGGTAAAGGGGCTGATATGGGCGCCTCCTTCGGCGCAGGGGCATCGAACACAGTATTCGGCTCCGGTGGTTCAGGCAGTTTCCTGACCCGAACAACAGCAATTTTGGCTACTCTGTTTTTCGTTATCAGCTTGGTGCTCGGATCTATGTCCAGCAACAAGGTAAAGCAGGGTAGTGAGTGGGAAAATCTGCAACAAACCCAACAGGTTGAGCAGACCAAAGTGCCAGTGAAGAAAGATACTGACGTTCCCGAGTAAGAGTTTTGCCGTGGTGGTGGAATTGGTAGACACGCTATCTTGAGGGGGTAGTGCTCTAGGGTGTGCGGGTTCGAGTCCCGCCCACGGCACCAATTAAGCAGTGAACTCGGGAAACCGAGTGTATTATAGCCAGTCAGTCTTGTATCGAGAGAGTGAAGTGGCTATAATCTCGCACGATTTCGGACGCGGGGTGGAGCAGCATGGTAGCTCGTCGGGCTCATAACCCGAAGGTCGTCGGTTCAAATCCGGCCCCCGCAACCAAATTTCACGCATTTCCTACGCTCAGGAAGGCGGTCGCTGCGAGGCGACAATCAGGGTAAAGCGCCAAGCCCCGATTTGACATCGGGGCTTTTTGTTATGTGCAATTTACTCTGAATCGATATCTATCTGGGCTTTATGCCCTTTTTTTGTTTTTCGGAGGGTGACTTTGGCTACGTTGGAACAACGTTTGACCGATCTGCTCGAGGCTCCGGTCGTTGCCTTGGGTTTTGAACTTTGGGGTATTGAGTTTATCCGTGCGGGTAAACACTCCACCTTGCGTGTCTATATCGACGGCGAGCAGGGTGTGACTGTCGAGAACTGTGCTGAGGTCAGCCATCAGGTTGGCGCCATCATGGACGTCGAAGATCCCATCACCGAGGAGTACTACCTCGAGGTGTCCTCCCCAGGCCTGGATCGTCCCCTGTTCAAGGTTGCCCATTTCGAAAAATACGTTGGCCAAGAGGCGGCGGTAACGCTTCGGATGGCAACAAACAACCGCCGCAAGTTCAAAGGCGTAATCAAAGCTGTGCAAGGCGACATGATCACCCTGACAGTAGATGGTAAGGACGACGTGTTGGCTTTCACCAATATCCAAAAAGCGAACATAGTGCCGAACTTTGGTTAACGAGGCTATCGGATATGAATAAAGAGATTTTGCTGGTCGTTGACGCAGTATCCAACGAGAAAGCGGTACCCCGCGAGAAGATTTTCCAGGCTCTGGAAACCGCGCTGGCGACTGCGACCAAGAAGAAATATGAAGGCGAGATTGAAGTTCGGGTCGAAATCGATCGCAAGACCGGTGACTACGACACTTATCGCCGCTGGGTAGTCATTGCGGATCAAGCCGCGATGGAGAACCCCTATGCTGAAATCACCCTGGAAGCGGCACAAATTGATCAGCCGGAAATCCAGATCGGTGAGTATGTTGAAGACCAGATCGACTCTGTGACCTTCGACCGTATCACTACCCAGACCGCCAAGCAGGTTATCGTGCAGAAAGTGCGCGAAGCCGAGCGTTCACAAGTAGTTGATCAGTTTAAAGATAAAGAAGGCACCATCATCAGTGGTGTGGTCAAGAAGAGTAACCGCGACAACGTCATCCTGGATCTGGGCAGCAATGCTGAAGCCGTGATATTCCGTGATGACATGCTGCCGCGTGAAACCTTCCGCCCGGGTGACCGTGTCCGTGGCCTGCTCTACGCAGTGCGTCCGGAAGCCCGTGGTTCCCAGCTGTTTGTCAGCCGTTCCAGCCCGGACTTCCTGAAAGAGCTGTTCCGTATCGAAGTACCGGAGATCGGTGAAGAGATGATCGAAATCATGGGCGCTGCCCGTGATCCGGGTTCCCGCGCCAAGATCGCGGTGAAGACCAATGATCGTCGTATCGACCCGATCGGTGCCTGTATCGGTATGCGCGGTGCCCGTGTGCAAGCTGTCTCCGCCGAGCTGAGCGGTGAGCGCGCCGACATCGTGCTGTACGATGACAACCCGGCCCAGTACGTGATCAATGCCATGGCACCTGCCGATGTGGCCTCCATCATCGTTGATGAAGACAACCACACCATGGATATCGCCGTGGAAGCTGCCAACCTGGCTCAGGCCATCGGTCGCAATGGTCAGAACGTGCGTCTGGCCTCCCAGCTGACCGGTTGGGAGCTGAACGTGATGACCGTTGAGGACATGCGTGCCAAGCACCAGGCCGAAAACGACCGCATCATGAACCTGTTCACCAGCACTCTGGATATCGACGACGATTTCGCCGGTCTGCTGATGGAAGAGGGCTTCTCTACCCTGGAAGAGATCGCCTTTGTACCGGTCAACGAGCTGCTGGCTATCGACGGTCTGGATGAAGACATGGTCGAAGAGCTGCGCAAGCGCGCCAAAGATGCCCTGACTACCAAGGCACTGGCCAAAGAAGAGTCTTTCGATGGCGTTGAGCCGTCCGAAGAGCTGCTCAATCTGAACGGTCTGAGCCGCGAACTGGCTTACGCTCTGGCGGGCCGTGGCGTGGGCACCCTGGAAGATTTGGCTGAGCAAGGTATCGATGACCTTGCTGATATTGAAGGGCTGACTGCCGAGAAGGCAGGTGAGCTCATTATGGCTGCTCGCAATATCTGTTGGTTCGGAGAAGAGCAGTCCGAGTAAGATCAAACGGAGGAAAATGAATGGCAGAAGTATCAGTCAAACAACTTGCCACTGACATCGACACACCGGTTGATCGTCTTCTCCAGCAGTTTGTCGATGCCGGTATCAGCAAGAGCAAGGCCGACGACATGGTCAGCGAGTCTGAGAAACAGGCCCTGCTGGCACACCTGAAGAAACAGCATGGAGGTGACGAGGTCGCCGCTCCTGCCCGCATGACCTTGCAGCGCAAGACCAAGAGCACCATCAGTGTTCAGGGGACTGGCGGCAAGAACAAGGAAGTGCAGGTAGAAGTGCGCAAGTCTCGCACCTATGTAAGACGCTCGGCGCTGGAAGATGAACAGCGTCAGGCGGAAGCCGAGGAAACAGCGCGTTTGGAAGCAGAAGAAAAAGCTCGTCGCGAGGCCGAAGAGAAGGCTCGCCTCGAAGCTGAAGAGAAGGCTCGCCGTGAGGCTGAGCAAGCTCGTCGTGAAGCTGAGGAAAAGGCGCGGATCGAGGCACAATCAAAGGCTCGACAGGCTTCACAGCCCGCCAAAGCAGCCAGTAGCACAGCTCAGCAAGAGGCAGAAAAGATGGCCAAGCGCGAAGCAGAAGAACTGAAGCGCCAACAGGAACAAACAGCTTTGAAAAAAGCTGAAGAACTCGCCGCGAAGAAAGCCGAAGAGGCTCGTCTCATGGCGGAACAGAACGCAGCCCGCTGGGCTGAAGAAGAGGCCGCTCGCGCCAAAGAGAGCAGCGACTACCATCTGACCACCAACAAGCATGCGCAAGCCGCAGAAGACGAGTTGGATCGGAAAGAAGAGACCAGCCGCCGCACTGCCGCAGCTGCCAAGGCACCGAAGAAAGCCGGTCGTCGTGAAGATGATCGCGACTCTCGCAACCCGCGTGCCCGCAAAGGCAAGCGCGGCAAGGTCGCCATGCCGAACGCCATGAAGCACGGCTTCAACAAGCCGGCTGCCGTGGTGAACCGCGACGTCGTCATCGGCGAGACCATCACTGTGGCCGAGCTGGCCAACAAGATGGCCGTCAAGGGCGTTGAAGTCATCAAGGTGATGATGAAGATGGGTGCCATGGCCACCATCAACCAGGTGATCGATCAGGAGACCGCTCAGCTGGTCGCCGAGGAGATGGGTCACAAGGTTGTGCTGCGTCGTGAGAACGAGCTGGAAGAGGCGGTACTGTCCGATCGTGACGAGACCTCCGAAGCCAAGCCGCGCGCACCGGTCGTAACCATCATGGGTCACGTTGACCACGGTAAGACCTCGCTGCTCGACTACATTCGTAAAGCCAAGGTTGCTGCTGGCGAAGCCGGTGGTATTACCCAGCATATCGGTGCTTACCACGTCCAGACCGACAGTGGCATGATCACCTTCCTGGATACCCCGGGTCACGCGGCGTTTACCTCCATGCGTGCTCGTGGTGCCAAGGCGACCGATATCGTTGTTCTGGTTGTTGCAGCTGACGACGGCGTGATGCCGCAAACCATCGAAGCTATCCAGCACGCCAAGGCTGCCGGTGTGCCGCTGGTTGTTGCGGTCAACAAGATCGACAAGCCGGAAGCGGATCCGGATCGCGTCAAGACCGAACTGGCCCGTTACAACGTCATGTCCGAAGATTGGGGTGGAGACTGCCAGTTCGTGCACGTGTCCGCCAAGTCTGGCGAAGGCATCGACGACCTGCTGGAAGCCATCCTGATCCAGGCCGAAGTACTGGAGCTGAAAGCGGTGGTTGATGGCATGGCCAACGGCGTCGTGATCGAATCCTTCCTGGATAAAGGTCGTGGTCCGGTTGCTACCGTACTGGTTCAAGAAGGTACTCTGCGTCAGGGCGACATCGTTCTGTGTGGTCTCGAGTACGGCCGTGTTCGCGCCATGCGTGACGAACTGGGTCGCGAGATCAAGGAAGCGGGTCCGTCCCTGCCGGTGGAAATCCTGGGTCTGTCCGGCGTTCCCTCTGCCGGTGACGAAGCCACCGTTGTCCGTGACGAGAAGAAAGCCCGTGAAGTGGCGCTCTATCGTCAGGGCAAGTTCCGCGAAGTCAAGCTGGCTCGCCAGCAGAAGGCCAAGCTGGAAAACATGTTCGCCAACATGACCGAGGGCGAAGTGTCCGAAGTGAACGTGGTGATCAAGGCCGACGTACAAGGTTCTGTGGAAGCGATCTGCGATGCGCTGGTCAAACTCTCCACCGACGAAGTGAAGGTGAAGATCGTGGGTTCCGGCGTAGGTGGTATCACCGAAACCGACGCGACTCTGGCTGCTGCCTCCAGCGCTATCCTGGTTGGTTTCAACGTCCGTGCCGACGCATCTGCGCGCAAGGTCATCGAATCCGAGAGCCTGGATCTGCGTTACTACTCCGTCATCTATGACCTGATCGACGAAGTGAAGCAGGCCATGAGCGGCAAGCTGGCCCCTGAGTATCGTCAGGAAATCATCGGTCTGGCTGAAGTGCGTAGCGTCTTCAAGTCTCCGAAGTTCGGCGCCGTTGCCGGCTGTATGGTTACCGAAGGTGTGGTCAAGCGTTCCAACCGTATCCGCGTTCTGCGTGACAACGTGGTTATCTATGAAGGCGAGCTGGAATCCCTGCGCCGCTTCAAGGATGACGTCAACGAAGTTCGCAACGGCTACGAGTGTGGTATCGCGGTCAAGAACTACAACGACGTGCGCGAAGGCGACCAGATCGAAGTTTACGAGACTGTTGAAATCCAACGGACTCTGTAAGCCGAGAGTTAGACAAAATAGGGGGCCGCGGCCCCCTTTTATCGCAGGATAGAATATGGCCAGAGAATTCAGCCGGACCCGTCGGGTCGGACAGCAGATCCAGCGTGAAATCGCGCTGATCCTGCAGCGCGAGGTGAAAGACCCGCGCATCGGCATGGTGACCGTTTCCGATGTGGAAGTGTCCCGTGACCTCAACTATGCCAAGATTTACGTCACCTTTTTGCAGCTGGAAAATGATGCCGAGCGCATCAAGGAAGGCTTGCAGGGTCTGACCGAAGCAGCCGGATATATCCGTAGTCTGCTGGGCAGTGCCATGCGTCTGCGCGTTGTGCCCGAGCTGCGTTTCTACTACGACCAGACCCTGGTCGAGGGGATGCGTCTCTCCAACCTGGTGACCAACACTGTGCGTGAAGACAAGCGTCGCATGGCCGAATCCGGCCGTGACGAAGAAGCTGAATCCACACCGGATGACACGACTGAGGATAAAGCCTGAGATGACCCGAAGACGTCGTTTCAAGGGCCGTGATGTGCACGGCATTCTGCTGCTGGACAAGCCGACCGGCCTGACCTCCAACGATGTGTTGCAGAAGGTCAAGCGCATCTACAACGCCGCCAAGGCCGGTCACACCGGCGCACTGGATCCGCTGGCGACCGGCATGCTGCCGATCTGCCTCGGCGAGGCCACCAAGTTCTCCCAGTATTTGCTGGAAGCGGACAAGCGCTATGAGGTGACCGCCAAACTGGGCGAGCGCACCAACACCAGCGACTCCGATGGTGAGGTGGTCTCCACCCGTCCGGTGAACGTGGCTGTCGGTACCCTGATCGAGGCGCTGGACCAGTTCCGCGGCCCCATCATGCAGGTGCCGTCCATGTACTCCGCGCTCAAGCACAACGGCCGTCCGCTCTACGAATATGCCCGCGAAGGCATCGAGATTGAGCGTGAAGCCCGTCCCATCACCGTATTCGAGCTCAAACTGCTGAGCTTCGAAGGTGATGAAGTGCGCCTTGAAGTGCACTGCAGCAAAGGCACCTACATCCGCTCTCTGGTGGATGATCTGGGTGAAGTGCTGGGCTGTGGTGCCCACGTAACTCAGTTGCGTCGTACCCAGGTGGCCAGCTATCCGTACGAGCGGATGCTGACTCTGGAGCAACTCGAGTGCATCTTCGAGCAGGCCAAGGCCGAGAGCATCCCGCCGCGCGAGCAGCTGGATCCGCTGCTGCTGCCGATGGATACCGCCGTGGCAAGCTTGCCCGAGGTGAACATGCTGGCGGTTGTGGCTGCCTATGTGAATCAGGGCCAGGCCGTGCAGGTGGCGGGTGCGCCGCAAAGCGGTCAGGTTCGCATGACGGTCGGCCCGGAGCGCGAGTTCATCGGGGTTGGCGAGATTGATGATGATGGCCGCGTCGCTCCCAAGCGACTGGTGCGTTATCACGACGAGGAGTGATCCTCAGGCGGTATCAGCGCGTCTTTCCCGTTTCACCTCTTTATCGTTGCGAAAAGGGGCGGGGACGATTATGATACCGCCCTCATTTCACGGCTGAATTAGAGATTGGCTGTGAACCTTTAAACACTCTACTGGAGTATTACCATGTCTCTAAATGCTGAGATCAAAGCTCAAATCGTTGCTGACAACGCTCGTTGCGCAAACGACACCGGTTCCCCCGAAGTGCAAGTTGCCCTGCTGACTGCCCAGATCAACCATCTGCAAGGTCACTTCAAAGAGCACTCCAAGGACCACCACGGTCGTCGCGGTCTGCTGCGCATGGTTTCCCAGCGTCGTAAGCTGCTGGACTACCTGAAGCGTAAAGATTCCGAGCGTTATGCTGCTCTGATCGCCAAGCTGGGTCTGCGTCGTTAATCGACCATCAGATTTCGCGAAAAAGGGGAACCGTCAGGTTCCCCTTTTTTATTGCTCTTCAAGCCGTTGCCTGCCTCACAGAATTCACGTCGCCGCTTACCTTTTGCATCGAATCAAGTATACTTGTGCGCGAATTTAAAGAGCCAAATTGTAAAAAGGAAATTCACGTGAATCCTATTGTAAAGTCATTCCAGTACGGTCAACACACCGTCACTCTGGAAACCGGTGTGATGGCCCGTCAAGCCACTGCGGCCGTTATGGTCAGCATGGACGATACCTGCGTATTTGTGACCGTAGTCGGCAAGAAAGAGGCCGATCACGGCCGTGATTTCTTCCCGCTGACCGTCAACTACCAGGAGCGTACCTATGCTGCTGGTCGTATCCCGGGTGGTTTCTTCCGTCGTGAAGGCCGTCCGAGCGAAGGCGAGACCCTCATCTCCCGTCTGATCGACCGTCCTATTCGTCCGCTGTTCCCGGAAGGCTTCCTCAATGAGGTTCAGGTCGTTGCGACCGTAATGTCCGTGAATCCGGCCGTATCCCCCGACATCGTTGCCATGATCGGTGCCTCTGCTGCACTGGCCATCTCCGGTATCCCGTTTGGCGGCCCGATCGGTGCTGCTCGCGTGGGTTACATGAACGGTCAGTATGTGCTGAACCCGACCACCACCGAACTGCCGCAGAGCGATCTGGATCTGGTAGTTGCCGGTACTGCCAACGCCGTGCTGATGGTTGAGTCCGAAGCGGCCATCCTCTCCGAAGAGGTGATGCTGGGCGCCGTGGTATACGGTCACGAGCAGATGCAGACCGTGATCAATGCGATCAACGAGTTTGCCGCTGCCGTCGGCACCAAGCCGTGGGACTGGACTCCGCCTGCCGTCAACGAAGCGCTGAAAGCCAAGGTTGCCGAGCTGGCGAGCGCCGAACTGGGTGAAGCCTACCGCATCACCGAGAAGGCTGTCCGTTACGAAACCATCGCAGCCATCAAGGGTCGTGTGGTTGAGCAAGTTATCGCATCCGGTGTGGAAGAAGATGCCAAGAAGATTGGCGAAGAGTTCCACAGCCTGGAAAGCCGCATCGTACGTGGTCGCGTAGTACGTGGTGAGCCGCGTATCGATGGTCGCGATCCGGAAATGATCCGCGCCCTGAGCGTAGGTACCGGTATTCTGCCCCGTGCTCACGGCTCTGCCCTGTTCACCCGTGGTGAAACTCAGGCCATCGTGGTCGCCACTCTGGGTACCGAGCGTGACGCCCAGAACATCGACGAGCTGACCGGCAACCGTGCCGATCGCTTCATGCTGCACTACAACTTCCCACCATACTGTGTCGGTGAGACCGGCATGATGGGTAGCCCGAAGCGTCGTGAAATCGGTCACGGCCGTCTGGCCAAGCGCGGCGTTGCTGCCGTGATGCCGAGCGCCGCCGAGTTCCCGTACGTGGTGCGCGTGGTGTCTGAAATTACCGAGTCCAACGGCTCCTCCTCCATGGCCTCTGTCTGTGGTTCCTCTCTGGCGCTGATGGATGCCGGTGTGCCGATCAAGGCCTCCGTTGCCGGTATCGCCATGGGTCTGGTTAAGGAAGAAGAAGGTTTTGTCGTGCTGTCCGACATTCTGGGTGACGAAGATCACCTGGGCGACATGGACTTCAAAGTAGCCGGTACCACCGAAGGTGTGACCGCGCTGCAGATGGACATCAAGATCGAAGGCATCACCAAAGAGATCATGGAGATTGCTCTGAAGCAAGCTCGTGGTGCTCGTCTGCACATCCTGAAAGTGATGGATGAAGCTATCCAGGCTCCCCGTGCCCAGATCTCCGATTTCGCACCGCGTATCCACACCATCAAGATCAATCCTGAGAAGATCAAGGACGTGATCGGTAAGGGTGGTTCCGTGATCCGTGCGCTGACCGAAGAGACCGGCACCAACATCGAGCTGGATGATGACGGTACTGTACGTATCTCCGCCGTGGCCAACGAAGCCGCCATGGAAGCGATCCGTCGCATCGAGGCCATCACCGCCGAGATCGAAGTGAACCGCATCTATGAAGGTAAAGTTGTTCGTCTGGCCGATTTCGGTGCATTCGTCAACATTCTGCCGGGTAAAGATGGTCTGGTACACATCTCCCAGATCACCGACGCTCGCGTGCAGAACGTGGCTGACCACCTGACAATCGGTGACGTGGTCAAGGTGAAGGTACTGGAAGTGGACCGTCAGGGCCGTGTACGTCTCTCCATCAAGGAAGCGAACGCCCCGACCGAAGCGGCTACACCTGCTGCTGACGCCGCTCCGGCCGCTGAAGAAGCGCCTGCTGCAGAGTAATCTGCTCGCCTGATACCGGATCGGTTCCGGTTGATGTAAAAAGTCCGGCTCCCCAATGGGAGCCGGACTTTTTTATGGTCAAAACGAGCAATAAGGGATTACTTGCCGAGGATGGCGTACTGCATCTCTTGCAAGGGGAGCACATGGCGGGCAGCTCCCAGCTTGATCGCCTCCTTGGGCATGCCGAAGACCACGCAGGAGGCCTCATCCTGGGCATAGGTGTTGGCACCCGCATCCAGCATCTCGCGCAATCCCCGGGCACCATCATCCCCCATGCCGGTCATGATGATGCCGGTGGCATTCTTGCCGGCATATTTGGCGACGGAGCGAAACAGCACATCCACCGAGGGGCGATGGCGGTTGATAAGCGGCCCGTCGACCACCTCGACGTGATAGTAGGCACCGCTGCGCTTGAGCAGCATATGCTTGCCTCCGGGGGCAATCAGCGCCAGCCCCGGGATCACCCGATCATTGTTTCTCGCCTCCCGCACTTCTATCTGGCAGACCCCGTTCAACCGCTCGGCAAACATGGCGGTAAATTTCTCTGGCATGTGCTGCACGATGACAATGCCGGGGCTGACCCGGGGCAAGGCTGTCAGCACGGCTTCCAGTGCTTGTGTGCCGCCGGTCGAGGTGCCGATGGCGATGAGCCGCTCGGTGGTTTGTGCCATGGCGTGCTGGTTGGGCGCCAGCATGGCATCTGCGTTGAGTTTGGTGCTGACCGGCACAGAGGAGGGCTTGCCCACGCGCTTGAGGTTGGCCTGGGCCGCAGCACGTACCGCCATGGCCAGGTCGTGGGCAGATTCTTGCAGAAAGCTTTTTATCCCCATGGTCGGTTTGGTGATGATGTCCACCGCGCCGGCAGCCATTGCCTGCAAGGTGGTCTCGGCCCCTTTTTCGGTGAGGGAGGAGCAGATCACCACCGGGGTTGGATGCTCTGCCATGATCTTGGTGAGAAAAGTGATGCCATCCATACGGGGCATCTCCACATCGAGCACGATGACGTCAGGCCACTCTTTCTTTAGTTTTTCCTGGGCAAACAGGGGATCTGATGCTGTGGCGATCACCCGGATATCAGGCTCCTGCTCCAGCACCGCTTGCAATACCTGTCTGACCACGGCGGAATCATCCACCAGCATGACCCTGATCTGCTTCATTCTCGCGACTCCCGTTGATGTGGCAGACGATGATGACGGAGCCAGACACTGCCGTTGCTGAGCTCAAAGAGCAAGCTTCGGTGGCCGCTATGGCCAAGATGATGAGCCTTGATATCAAGGCCAAGGTGTCGGGTCAGCTGCCAGGCTGCCTGAATATTTTTGGTGGCGACATTGTTGTCGCTCTGTGCGTATTGAGGCTCGGTAAACATGTTGCCACCCCCGAACAACTTGGCCTCATATTCATGGATGGGGGCGGGATAGTGACTGGCCGCTTGCAGCAGCAAGGCGAGGGCTTCATCGGCATAGCGCCCATCCAGCTTGGCAGAGGGATTGCGCCGACTTGGCAGCATGTAGTGACACATTCCTCCCTGTTTCTGCTCCGGATGCCACAAGGTGATGGCAATACAGGAGCCCAGTACGGTTCTGACCACCACATCCTCCTTGCCAAAAAAGAGTTCTCCCGGTTGCAGGATCACCTCCCGAGTCATGACTTATCTCTTCTGATAGATGGAAGGAGAGACAAGCTGCAGGCCGTGGTGCAGGCCATGCAGGCTCTCGGCGTGGCTCACCAGCAGGTAGCCACCGGGTTTGAGTCTGGGGACCAGTCGCTGCAAAACTTGCCCTTTGGTCTCTTTGTTGAAGTAGATCATCACGTTTCTGATGAAGATGACGTCAAACATGCCTATGTCCGGCAGGTCCTGATTGAGGTTGATCTGCATGAACTGCACCTTGTCCCGCAACTTGCGATCGATGATGAAGATGCCCTCCTGCAGGCCCACACCCTTGAGGCAATATTTCATCAAAAAGGGCAGTGGAATATTTTGCGCCCGCTCGATGGGGTAGCGCCCGCTCATCGCCTGTTCCAGCACCCGGGACGAGATATCGGAGGCCAGGATCTCCCAGTTGAAGGTGCTGCGTTTTTCCGCGAGGGTCATGGCCAGACTGTAGGGCTCCTCGCCGGATGAGCTGGCAGCGCTCCAGACCCGCAGCGATTGCTCGGGCGGGAGCGCTGAGACTATCTCCCGCGTCAGAAACTCGAAGTGTTTGGGCTCCCTGAAAAAGTAGGTTTCGTTGGTGGTAAGGAGATCAAGCGCCAGCTGCAGTTCGCTGCTGCGATCGTTCATGATGAGCTGGAAGTAGTCGTCATAACTATCCAGCTCATAGTGGCAGAGTCGCTTAGCCAGGCGGCTGGCTACCAGCGCCTTCTTGGCTGGAGACAGCTCTATCCCCGCTGTTTGATGAAGCCAGCGTTGGAAACGGGAGAACTCATCATCATGCAGCTGGGTTTGATACAAAAAACTGTCCCTCTACCTGTGTTGTGGCGATGGGAGAGGCAACGCCTCTCCCGTGACTAGAACCGGACAAAATCGCCATCGCCGATGGGGCGTTGGCCTGTGGCGGCTCGTTCCCGACTGTTCGCATTGCTCTCGTTCATGAAGCGACCTCGGGTATTGGGGTGAAGATGCGAGGTGGCTGCTTTACCTTCTTTGGCGTGGACCTCCAGGGTAAAGAACTCCATGGCCAGCTGCAGCTGTTCAGCTTGGCTGCTCATCTCTTCTGCCGTGGCAGCCAGCTCTTCGCTGCAAGAGGCGTTCTGCTGGGTAACCTGACTCAACTGGTTCATGGCCTGATTGATTTGGCTGACACCGGTGGATTGTTCAACCGAAGCGGCACTGATCTCCTGCACCAGATCCGAGGTCTTATTGATGGAGGGCACCATTTGATCGAGCAAGCGACCTGCTTTTTCCGCCATCTCGACACTGCTGGAGGCCAGCTCACCAATCTCCTGTGCTGCCACCTGGCTGCGTTCGGCCAGTTTGCGCACCTCCGCCGCCACTACGGCAAAGCCTTTGCCGTGATCGCCTGCCCGCGCCGCTTCGATAGCTGCGTTGAGTGCCAACAGATTGGTCTGGTAGGCGATGTCATCGATGATGCCAATCCGTCTGGCGATCTGCTTCATGGCATCCACAGTCAGTTTGACCGCTTCTCCTCCCTCTACGGCCTCTTTGGCTGCCTTGCTGGCCATGCCATCGGTGACCTGGGCATTGTCGGTATTCTGGTTGATGCTGGCGCTCATCTGCTCGATGGAAGCGCTGGTCTCCTCCATGCTGGAGGCCTGTTCACTGCTGGATTGGCTGATCGACTGGGCGGTCGCGCTTACCTGCTCGGCGGCACTGGAGAGGTTGTCAGAGGCACCGCGCACTTCGGTGACGATGTTGGTGAGCGAAGCGATGGTCTTGTTGAGCGCATCCTTGGTGGTACCAAACACGCCAGGGTAGTCCGCCTCAATCTGTTGGGTCAGATCACCTTTTGCCAAACATTGTACGACCCGGATGACGTCGTTGAGGGTGCTGTCGATCACTTCGGCAATCTGGTTGATCCCTTCTCCCATCGCCTGAAAGAAGCCGCTCTTGCCAGTAAGTTCCATCCTGCGGTGCAGCTCGCCATTGATCACGGCCTGCACAATGTCGGACATCTCTTTCTCTATCATTACCTCCTTGGTTCTGTCGGCCCATTCGACCACGGACCCCAACCGTTCTCCGGTATCGTTGAAGACCGGATTGGCGATCAGGGAGAAGGTGCGCCCCCCCAGCTGGATCTGGGTACGGTAGGTGCTGTTGAGTTTGGCCAGCATGGCGCGCTGATGGCCGGGATTTTTATGAAAGCTGTCGATGTTGGCACCCATCAGCTGATTGGCGTTGAAGCTGTATAGCTCTTTCTTGATGTCGGTCTCAGCCTGATTGAGCATGCCGGTCACTGCCTCGTTCATATAGATAATGTCGAGGTTGGTATCGGCAATCATCACGTTGGTGCTGGCGCAGTCGAGTGCTTTGCGAACCAGCTGGTTCTCATGGAGCAGCACCTGGTTCTTTTTAATGTCGTTGCGGCTCTGTTCCAGCTTGTCGCTGAGCAAGGTGACCACCTCGTTGATGGCATGTCCTACTTCACGAAAGGGACTGTCCATACTGGAAAGATCGAGTGGTGCTGGAACCTGCTCTGCCAGGACTGCGTGTTGCAGCTGGCCGATTGCGTCGAGTAACTGGGTCCGCTGCCTCACTTCGGTGGCATTGTCTCCGAAGAGTTTTCCTAAGAGTGATTGGGTCATGAGCGTTTCCTTATGCTGCATGTCGTGGAGTATGGAGGCCTGTTCAGGAGGGTTGCAGGTTGCCTTGTGGCAACCTTGCCTGTGGCTGGGCCAGTTCGTTGAGTTGAGCCATCTCATCGAGTGACAACACTTTCCCGGTATCGATGAGGATGACGAATTTGCCGTTGACCTTGCCCATGCCGCTGATGAAATCGGCCCGGATGCGGGCACCAAAACTGGGTGGGGGCTCGATATCTGCTTGTGGGATACCCAGTACTTCCGATACGGAATCCACCACAACGCCAATATCCTGACCTAAAGGTTCATCGCCCTGCGGGGCCACCCCCTCAATAATGACGATGCAACTGCGGCGAGTGATGACCGAAGGAGCATTGCCAAAACGGGCATTCAAGTCTACGACCGACACTACCGCTCCTCTGAGATTGATTACGCCGCGAATAAAACCCGGCATCATCGGAACCGGAGTGATATTGCCGTATTCGATGATCTCTTTGACCCCCAGAATATTGATGGCGAACATCTCGTTGTTGATCAGAAATGTCAGGTACTGGGCATCGCCACTGCTCTCGTCAGCGGCCGCTGATGGCACCGTGATGTCGGTGGATGTATGCATGGTCGCCTCCGGTTAAAAGCGGACAAAATCCGCGTCATCAATGGAATGGGATGATGGTTGATTGGGCTGGCTGGCCCGTTGTGGGGGGGCGATGAAACTGCCTCTGGGAGGCATGCCCTTGTGGCCGGTTTCATTGGGCCTGGTGTTGAGCTGCGCACTTTTCTCCAGAGCAAAAAAGGCCATGGTTTGCTGCAGTTCGCTGGCTTGCGAGCTCATCTCTTCGGCCGTGGCCGCCAGCTCCTCGCTACTGGCCGCATTCTGCTGTGTCACTTGATTAAGCTGGTTCATGGCCAGACTAATCTGGTTGGCTGCGCTGGCCTGTTCACCTGAGGCGGCATTGATCTCTTGTACCAGATCAGAGGTTTTGCGAATGGAGGGGACGATCCTCTCCAGCAGGTTGCCAGCCCTCTCTGCCTTGCTGACGCTGTCGGAGGAGAGCTCGCCAATCTCCTGCGCAGCGATCTGGCTGCGTTCTGCCAGTTTTCTCACCTCGGCAGCAACCACCGCGAAGCCTTTGCCATGCTCTCCGGCGCGAGCCGCCTCGATGGCGGCGTTGAGGGCAAGCAGGTTGGTCTGGTAGGCAATGTCGTCGATGATGCTGACTTTCTTGGCGATTTGCTGCATGGCGGTCACCGTCTGTTGAACGGATTGGCCCCCTTCGGTGGCCTCCAACACCGAGTTGCTGGCCATGCTGTCGGTGATCTTGGCGTTCTCGGTGTTCTGATTGATGCTGGCGCTCATCTGCTCGATAGAGGCGCTGGTCTCTTCAACGCTGGCCGCTTGCTCGCTGGTGGCTTGGCTCAATGCCTGCGCCGTGTTGCTCACCTGATTGGAGGCATTGGTCAGGTTGTCGGCGGCGTTGCGTACCTCTTCGATGATATTGGTCAGCGCAGTGATGGTCCGGTTGAGGCCGTCTTTGGTCTGGCCGAAAATACCTGGGTAGGGCTCATCGATCCGTTGGGTCAGATCACCCTTGGAGAGTGCGGTGGCGATGCGCATCACATCTTCCAGGCTGGTATCTGTCACATGGGAGAGGCGATTCAGCAGCTCTGATACCCGCTTGATGTAGCCCTGACGATCCTCCAGCGCAATCTTGTGGCTGAAGTCGCCCTGTTCGACAGCGGCGGTGACCAGCGTCTCGATATCCGTGATCAAGGCCCCCAGTTTCTTGACCATGTTATCCATCGCCATCAAGAGCTGACCCGCTTCATCGTTGGAGTCTATCTGGATCGATACATCCAGATTGCCATCGGCCAGACTATTGGCCACGCGCAGAGCCTGTTCGATAGGGGTGACGATGCTTTTGATCAGCAGGGTGCCAAACCAGGCTGCGAGTGCGATGCCGACCGCGATAACCACCGCCATGGTTATCAGCATCACGTCATACCAGGATTGCGCTGCGGTATATTCCGACTTGGCCACATTGAGCTGCAGGTTGACCAGCTCGGTGATTTTGTTGCCTATCGGGTCGATGGAGCCATAGAGGGCACCGTCAAAATTGTTCAGCATGCCAGTAATCATGCCGTGCTGGGTGGCGAGGTATTTCTCCAGCTTGCCAATATCGGTATCAGCCGCGTTGAACAGGGTTGTCGCCTCGGCTGACAAACGCTGTTCATCCGGTGTGAGAGTGGTGGACTGGTAGTGATGCCACTCGTTTTTGATTGTCTGCTGGGCCTGTTGTATCTGCTTCAAAGCCTCTTCTGCCGGGATCAGCCCCGCATTGGCCTTGTTGAGGTTGTCGATGATCGAGACGGCATAGCTGTCGGAGATGGTCTTCAGCTGCTTGAGGGGAACCACCCTGTCGTTGTAAACGCGCTGCAACCCGGTATTGCTGCTCTGCATGTTGTATAACCCGAGGCTGCCAACGGCCAGCAGCAGCAGGCAGAGCATGCAAAGCAGTACAATAAGACGCAATTTGATGGTGGAATTTTTTAACATGATGGTCCCCTCAGTTGATGCTGGATTGAGGCAGGTTGCGCGACACTGTCAACCTGTTGAGCTGACAGGATTCCTGAGTGATTGCGTGCTGGATCAGCGAAGGAATGTCGAGGATCAGGGCGACCTCTCCCCCCCCCAGAATGGTTGAGCCACTGATGCCCTGCAGGCGCTGGAACAATTTTCCCAACGGTTTGATGACGGTCTGGAATTCTCCCAGCAGCTCATCCACCACCAGTCCGGATTTTTTGCCTGCGTGGCTGACCACGACAATGTTCTCGCGCCGCCCCTTGCTGCCATTGGTATCGAAGTAGTGTTGCAGGCGGATAAAGGGCAGCACCTCGCCACGCAAATTGATGTAATTGCGACCCTGGGTGTCGGACAGTGCACTCTGGGTCAATTCAACGCACTCGATCACCATATCGAGGGGAATGACGTAGTGGGTGTCGCAGACTCGCACCAGGAAGCCGTCGATGATGGCAAGGGTGAGCGGCAGGCGGATCTGCACACGGGTTCCTTTTCCCGGGATGCTGTCCAGATCGACCGTGCCGCGCAGGGCAGTGATGTTGCGTTTGACGACATCCATGCCAACCCCGCGACCGGAGAGGTTGGTTATCGCCTCGGCGGTAGAGAACCCCGGCTCGAAGATCAGGTTGTATATCTCCTGATCCGTCAGCGTGGTGGTTGGGCTGATCAGACCGCGCTCGATGGCTTTTTGCTGGATCTTGGTTTTGTTGAGACCTGCACCGTCATCCCGAATTTCGATGACGATACTGTTGGAGTCGTGATAGGCATTGAGATTCAGGGTGCCACGGGGGGGTTTTCCTGCCAGCAGCCGTTGCTCTGCCGATTCAATGCCATGATCCATCGAGTTTCTGACCAGATGCATCAGCGGATCGCCGATCTTCTCTACCACCGACTTGTCCAGTTCAGTCTCGGCTCCGGAGATCACCAGAGTGATATCCTTGTTCAGTTCCTGACTGACATCGCGCACCACCCGCTGGAAGCGGTTGAAGGTATCGCCGATAGGCACCATGCGCAGGCGCAGTGCACTGTCGCGGATCTCTTCCACCAGCATGGCAATGACCGAGGTGGCTTCCTGCAGCTGGCTTTCGCGGGTACGTTGGGCCAGCAGATTGGCTCCTGAACTGGCGACTACCAACTCCCCGACCAGATTGATTAGATCGTCCAGCTTGTCGGCATGCACCCTGACGTAACGGCCCTCTTTGCTCTTGCTCTCCTTGGTCTGGTTCTGTTTTTTCAGAGCAGCATCGACGACGGCTTCGTTGACGGCACCCTGCGCAATCAGGATCTCCCCGAGTTTGGGCGCTTGTTCTGCCGGGGTCGCTTGTTGTGCCTGCAGACCGCTTGCTAACTCCTCTGCCGTCAGGGCGCCGGTGTTGACCAGCAACTGCCCCAACATGGCGCTATCTTCAGGCAGCGACTCGATCAGGTTGATGTACTCGGCGATCTTGCTGTGGGGTGGCAAGATGCTGATCTGGCAGTCATCTCTGACAAATTCAAAGACATCGCTGATGGCCGTCTTGTCTGCCTGCGAGTCGAAGTCTATCTCGTAGCCGAGGTAGCAATTCTCCGGATCGAACTGTTCCCAATCCGGTAGCACCTGATGGATAGTCTCCACCGAGCATATGGTTCCGAGAGTGCCGAGATAGCGCAGAAATGCGGCCGGATCCATGCCATTGCGCAGCACATCGGGACCAAAACGCAGGGAGATATGCCACAGGGAGGCGGAGCTGGTAATCCCTCCCTCTTTTTCGATCTTGGGTTCCGGCGTATGTACAGTATCTGGCAGCGTGGCATGGGGGACGCACTGATGACGGGTGAGGGTGAGCCTCAGCCGTTCATCCTGGTTGGCATCGCCATCGCTTAACGTGCTGCCCTGCTCTGCAACGACACTGATGAGCGTCTGGATGTGGTCACAGCTCTCCAGCAGATCCTTGATCAGAGGAGAGGTGACGGTGAGCTGCTGATTGCGGATCTGGTCTAGCAGATCCTCGACAATATGGGTAAACCCGACTATTGGTTGCAGACCAAACAGGCCAGCCGACCCCTTGATGGTATGAGCAGCACGGAAGATGGCTCCAATCAGCTCGCTATTGTCAGGGTCAGATTCCAGTGATAGAAGGGCTGACTCCATCTCTTCAAGCAACTCGCGTGCCTCGGCGATATAGGTTTGTAAAGCCTGATCAAGATCGATGCTCACGGTGACTCCTTGTCATGGTGGCTCAGGGCCGTTCGCCATGGGTGATGAGGGTGGGGTCGCCAAAAAAGGCCGAGAGCTGGCAGAGCTCCAGCAGTTCAAGCACAACATGGCTGTGCCAGACCAGTGCCAGGGAGGAGCCTTGCTGCAGAGCGGTTTTCTTCGCTGCCAGCAGCAGTTGCAGCCCGGCGCTGTCTATCTCGGATACCGCTGCCAGATTCAGCTCCAGTTCGTTCCCCTGATGCAATAAGGGCGAGAGGGCATCTTTCAGCTCGCTGACTGTATAAATGGTGATCTCGTCCGGCATGGTCACCACTACCTTGTTGTCGAGTAGCTCACTCTGTAGTTGCATGATGCGCTCCGGGTCACGGCATGATGAGCTTGGCGACTGCGGCCAGCATCTGTTCGGGCTGGAAGGGTTTGACCACCCAGGCTTTGGCCCCCGCGGCTTGTCCCTCCTGCTTCTTGCTGTCCTGAGACTCGGTGGTTAGCATGATGACAGGGGTAAATTTGTAGTTGGCCAGCTTTTTAGCCTCTTTGACGAAGGTGATGCCATCCATGTTCGGCATGTTGACGTCACTGATGATCAGGTTGATCTTCTTGCCATCTAGTTTGTTGAGCGCATCTTTGCCGTCAGAGGCTTCCATGACCTCATAACCGGCTCCCTTGAGGGTCATGCCTACGACTTGGCGAATAGTTGCCGAGTCATCCACGATCAGGATCGTTTTGCCCATATCTCTCTCCTAGAAAAATGTGATGTCGGCGCTGCTTGGTTGCGCGTTGACAGAACGGGTGGTGCGACCATGGTGAATATTGCGCTGTTCGTCGGTGGCGTATGAGAGTTCCATCTCTGCCAGCCAGCGATTGGCATCGATCTGGATTGGCCCTGTCGCATTGCTGCTCTGCTCCGAAGCAACCAGGTGGCTGGAGAGGCTCTCCATGTTTTGTCTGACGTGGCTGAGGATCTGGCTGACCCTGTCTTGAAATTGCAGCGAGACAATGACGCTGGAGATTTCGCGATGGATATCGGTGCTCTCGTTTTGCAGCAGGGAGGCGGATTCCGCCAGGCTGTCAGTGGCATGGCGAAAACGGGCCAGCACCTGTTCGATTGTTTGCTCCGAATTGAGCGCCGAGGCGTGATCCCGTGCGGCAGCATTTTCGGCAATCTGGAAGGCGCGACCGATAGCTGTATTGATGGTGTCTACCTTGTCGGTCATCTTCTGGGCGGTTTCGCTGGAGAGGCGGGAGAGGTTGCGCACTTCATCAGCGACCACAGCAAAGCCACGGCCTGCTTCCCCTGCACGAGCCGCTTCAATGGCGGCGTTGAGGGCCAGCAGGTTGGTCTGGGAGGCGATTTTGGCCACATCCATGGCCATGGTGTTGAGCTCTATGGTGTAGGTGGTCAGGCTTTTTATCTCACCCAGCATGGCGTCCCGATTGGCCTGGGCGGAATGCAGGATGGCAACCACTTCATTGAGCTGCTGCTGGCTCTCGCTCAAGACTCCTGCCATGCCACGGGAATTGGCATCACCCAATTCTCCGGCTGCCAGATGAGAAGCATTGACTGCTTCTTCCAGCTTGTTGGCCAAGCCGCTGAAGCGTTGAGTCAGGTCAATCATCGCGGCTTCGGTTTGTTGACGAGAGCTTTCAATTTGCTGGGACCAGATAGGTAGAGCCTTCTCACACACCTGTTCGAGCCCGATGATGGAGTGGGCGAGAAGATCGGTAGCGACGGTTTGTTCCTCTCCTGCACGATGTCGGAGTGTGTGCTGGTGGAAGTGACTCGATGTCCAGAGCGCGGCGGCAATACCAACCAGCACATTGAGCAGCAGGTAGAGAGTTGACAGCGCATCGGCGAGTTGCAGCAACAGGCAGCTCAGCAGAACAAGCCCGATGCAGCAAATCCAGCAAACCGGTTCCCAAAGCGGTGTGTTCACGCCACTTTTGTGTTGTGCCATACGTAGCTTATCCCTGTGCAATTATTTGGTAAGAGGTAAAGGCGCAGGACCGAAACAGTCATGGTGCCCCTTGACGCTCTTTTCTTTATTTATAGTTGGCACAATAAGGTTAGCGGAAAAAAATTAATTGGCTGCAAATCGGAGTTGTTTGTATCAGCGATTGCCGTATCAAGCGGCTTGCGAGGTGGGGGCAGAGCCAGGTGGGGATGAAAAGGAGAGAAGGAGCCTGAGGATTCAGGCTCCTGATGAGGATCACGCCTCGTTGGCGTGAGCCTTCTGGCAACCTTCCACAGCATGGGCGATGAGCTCCAGCGCACTCTGGTCGCAGGGGGGCAGTTCGGCATCGCACGCCTTGATGGGGGTGACGCGATCTCCCCACTTGATGATGGCGGCACCCCAGGTCAGGCCGGCACCGAAAGCGGCGGTCAGCAGATAGGAGTTCGGTTTGACGCGGCCCTGCTCCAGCGCTTCGCACAGGGCGATGGGTACAGTGGCTGCGGAGGTGTTGCCATAGTTTTCGATGTTGACCATCACCTTCTCCATCGGCGCATTCATCCGTTTGGCGAGGGTCTCGATGATGCGGATATTGGCCTGATGGGGAACGATCAGGTCGACCTGCTCCGGCGCAATGCCAGCTTGTGCCAGCACAGTGCTGGTGGCTTCACCCATGCCGCGCACGGCGCGTTTGAAGATCTCCGGGCCTTCGAAGTTGAAGGTGAACAGCCCATCGATATCGGCAAAACGCACCCGATCGGTACCGAAGTTCGGTACGTGCAGGATCTCCCGCGCTTCGCTGTCACAGCCCAGCTTGTTGGCGATCAGGCCACACTCCTGTTCGCTTGCCTCGATCACCACGGCACCGGCACCATCGCCAAACAGCACGGCAGTATCGCGGCGCGCCCAGTCCAGCAGGTAGGTGAGGCGCTCGGCGCCGATCACCAGCACCTTCTTCATCATGCCGGTCTGCACCAGTGAGGTCGCGACGGAGAGGGAATAGACGAAACCGGTGCAGGCAGCATTGAGATCAAACACGGCGGCATTGACGGCACCGAGCTTCTTCTGCACCGCAGAGGCGGCACTTGGCAGCAGGTTGTCCGGGGTGGCGGTGGCCAGGATGATGCCATCGAGGTCGCTCGCTTCCAGACCTGCGCAGGCCAGTGCACGGCGACCGGCCAGGGTGGCGAGATCCGAGGTGCTGACATGGGAGATCCGGCGGGCCTTGATGCCGGTGCGCGGATAGATCCACTCGTCTGACGTATCCATGATGGTGCTGAGGTCATCGTTGGTCAGCACGGAGGGAGGCAGGCATTTGCCCCAGCCGGTGATATTGGCGTATTTCATCTTGTTACCGCTTCTCAAAGTGGATCGCCCGCGGGCGGAAAATCGTGCAATTATGCCGTACGAGACAACCACTGTCATCTTGTGGTCATGGTTATGTGCGGGGGGCTCAGCTGTGCCATCTGGTCGCAAAGGGCTGCAACGTACTGAGCATGGCTGGAAATTTTGCTTAAAACGCGGGACTCCTCTGCCCTAAGATAGGCGTTTCACCAACGATGAGGGGATCTCCTTGCTCAGAGCCAATCTCAACTTGTTGCCGACCCTCAAGGTACTGCTGGAGACCCGTAATATCAGCCGCGCCGCCGAGCTGCTGCACCTGAGTCAGCCCTCCATCAGCAAGCAGCTTGCCCAGTTGCGCAGCGAGTTTGATGACGAGTTGCTGGTGCGGGAGGGGCAACGCTGGCTGCTGACGCCACGGGCCGAACTGTTGGCCGCTCAGCTGGCGGATTCTCTCGGTGCGCTGGAGCGGCTCTACGAGGCGCCCGGATTTGACCCGAGCCGCTGCGAGCGGGTATTTCGACTTGCGTCTTCTGATTATGTTGCCCAGCATATCCTGCCGGATATCTGTGCCGCGCTCGCCAAAGAGGCGCCGTTGGCGGCGCTGGAGTACAGCCTGTGGGACAAACGTCAGCTGCCACAGCTATGGCAGTCCGAGCTGGATCTGGTCTCTACCATCACCGAGCAGGTACCGGAGCAGATACGCGGTCTGCATCAGGGGGAAGATCGGCTGGCGGTGCTGATGGGATGTCACCACCCGCTGGCAGGCAAGACGCTTAATCTCGATGACTATCTCGCCTGGCCTCACCTGCAGGTGAGTGGCGGTGGCGACAAGGACAGCCCGGTGGAGCAGGTATTAGCGCCGCAGGGACTGAGTCGGCGCTGGTTTGCCAGAGTTCCCTTCTTTCAGGCGGCAGTGGAGGTGTTGCTGCGCACCGATTGCCTGATGACCACCCCGGCCCATATCGCCTGGCAGCTCTCCTGCGGCCATGAGCTCACCTTTGTCGACTTGCCCTTTGCGACCCGCGATCAGCAGTATCATCTGCTGTGGCACCAGCGCCACCATCAAGATCCGGCCCACCGCTGGTTTCGCGAGCTGGCCTACCCCTTCCTGCGGGATCACCTGCAACGCACCGTCGGCGAGAGTCGCAAGCAGCTCGATCTCGGTGGCTAGCCCCAGTCAGTTGTGTCGCGCTATAGCCATGGGTTATGGGTTCTATTCATAACTTTCACTACTGGCATAATGGCTCAGCCCGTACCCTGAGTGCAGGTCATCATATCGAGCACAAAAGAGGAAAAGCATGGAACTGACGAGTTGGCTGGCACTGGCCGCAATCTGCGTGATGGGCGCCATCAGCCCGGGGCCGAGTCTGGCGCTGATCATTCGCAACACGGTGCAAGGCGGGCAGGGGCATGGCGTCGCCACTGCGCTCGGTCACGGCCTCGGGGTTGGAATCTATGCGCTGGTCACGGCGCTCGGCCTCTCCATTTTGATCACCCAGACTCCGATCCTGTTTGATCTGATCCGCTATGGTGGCGCCGCATTTCTTGCCTGGCTCGGGGTGAAAGCCCTGTTGGCAAAACCAGCCAGTGGTGACGCGAGTGAAGAAGTTCACCAGCTGCGTGGTCGGCAAGGGGCCTTTGAAGGTTTTATGGTGGCCTTCCTCAATCCCCAGCTGGCGGTCTTCTTCATCGCCCTGTTCAGCCAGTTTGTGCGGGCCGATACCGGCTGGAGCGAAGGGGGCATCATGATGCTAACCGCGGGCGGGATCGATGCAGTCTGGTACGTGCTGGTGGCACTGGTACTCTCGCGCGGGCCTGTGCTGGCGTGGCTTAAAGCCAAATCCTTTGTGATCGATAAGGTGAGCGGCTTGGTGCTGCTCGGACTGGCACTCAAGGTGGTTATCTAATCCTGCATTTTGCGGATACCTTAAGCGGGATCAAGGCATGTGGGTGGTGAATGGGCTAGAGTAGCGCCCATTTGCTGTCCGCCCTGATCCCGAGACCATGCACCAGAACAAGCACCCGTTAAGCCACAACAACCGGTTGGAGCTGCTGGCTCCGGCCAAGAACCTCGCCTACGGCATCGAAGCCATCAACCATGGTGCCGATGCCGTCTACATGGGCGGTCCTGCCTTTGGCGCCCGCAGTGCGGCGGGCAACTCCATCGAGGATATCGAGGCGCTGGCGCGCCACGCCCACCGTTTCGGCGCCCAGGTTTTTGTCGCCTTCAACACCCTGCTGCACGATCATGAGCTGGAGCAAGCGCGGCGCCTGACCCACCAAATTTACGAAGCCGGTGCCGATGCGCTGATTGTGCAGGATATGGGACTGCTGGCGCTCGATCTTCCTCCCATCGCGCTCCATGCCAGTACCCAGACCGACAACCGTACGCCAGAGAAGGTGAAGTTTCTGCAGGATGTGGGTTTCTCTCAGGTGGTGCTGGCGCGCGAACTGTCTCTTGCGCAGATCCGCGAGATCAGTGCGGCGACCAATGTGCAGCTGGAGTTCTTTATCCACGGCGCGCTCTGCGTCTCCTACAGTGGCCAGTGCAACATCAGCCATGCCCGTACCGGCCGCAGTGCCAACCGCGGCGAGTGTGCCCAGCTCTGTCGCCTGCCCTGCTCACTGCAAAAGCCGGACGGTGAAGTGCTGGTGGCCGACAGCCACCTGCTGTCACTCAAGGATATGGATCAGACCGACAACCTGGAGGCCTTGATCGAGGCGGGGATCCGCTCCTTCAAGATCGAGGGGCGTCTCAAGGGGCTCGATTACGTCAAGAACGTTACCGCCTGGTATCGCCAGAAGCTCGACGCCATTCTGGATAGTCGCAGCGATCTGGTGGCCGCTTCGGCGGGTCGTTGCAGCTACAGCTTCACGCCTGACCCCAAGAAGAGCTTCAACCGCGGCAGCACCGACTATTTCCTCCATGGCCGCCAGCAGGGGATCGACTCCACCAAGAGCCCGAAATATGTGGGTGAACCGCTCGGGCGTGTCACCAAGGTGACCCGTGACGGTATCGAGATCGATGGCAAACAGGTCACTCTCAACAACGGCGACGGACTCGGCTTCTTCAAGCCGAACAACGAGCTGGTGGGGATGCGCCTCAACAAGGTCGAAGGTAAGCAGTTACTCCTGTCTGAACGCATGCCGGGGTTGAAGGTGGGGACCGAAATCTACCGCAACCACGATCAGGCGTTCAGCAAGATGCTGGAGAAGGCGAGCGCGGATCGTCGCATCCGGGTCGATATGGTGCTGGCAGAGTGCGATGAGGGCGTGAGCCTCACGCTCACCGACGAGCAGGGCATCAGTGCCGCAGTGACCCTGCCTTGTGACAAACAGCCTGCCGACAACCCGGAGCGGGCGCTGCAGCAGGCGCGGGATCAGCTTGGCAAACTCGGCAATACCCTGTTTGTGGCGCGCAAGATTGAGTTGGCATTCACTCACCCGCTATTTATCGCCGCATCACAGCTCAACGGTTTGCGCCGGGACGGCATCGCCGCGCTGGAGGTGGCGCGAGTGGCCAGCTACCAGCGCCCCGAGCGACGTATCGCCCTGCGGGATATCAGCTATCCCCAGCACCGTCTCTCCTACCTTGGCAATGTGCTGAACAGCGCGGCCGAACAGTTCTTCCGCGAGCATGGGGTGGAGCGCATCGCGCCCGCTTATGAGGCGAACAAGGAGGAGCGGGAAGTGGTGCTGATGATCACCAAACACTGTATCCGCTATAGCCAGAACCTCTGCCCAAACGAGGTGCCCGGTCTCAAGGCTGAGCCGCTGGAGCTCAAGATGGGTAAAGATACCTTCCGCCTGCGTTTTGACTGCAACCGCTGCGAAATGCATGTGATGGGGAGATTAAAACAATAGGCTGTCGCCGTTCTCGAAGAGAATTATTTAGGGGCAACCAAGTAAACAGATTTTTCTATGTTATTGGACTTGCCCCTTTATACATAGAGTAAGAGAAGATGTTTTATGTTGTTCTAAATATGTATTAAAACATCAATCAAAATAACTATTAATATCATTCACCCAAGCTAAAGGAGATGATTGTTCATAATTCATAGAAATGTCATATTTTATTTTGTGATTTGAAAGTATAGATTTTATGACATTTAAGTCTTGATACCCCTTTGCCCCTTTTGGAATAAGGAATTTTAATCCGTTATTAATTTCGGTAAATTTTGAACCTTTATTTTGTTTGAAGTTTTTGCTGAATGCATTGTAATTTTCAGTAATGATCTGCTCTGCTGCCAAATAAAAGTCGGCAGCATCAAGACAATCCTCTAGTTCTGTTTCTGTATATAACCCAGCATTTTTAGGTTCAATCAGTTTGGGGCCATCATCAAACATTTGAAAGCGTCTGATTGATATTTTGTTACATACTTCCTTGTGGACAGATGCATCAATGTCCAGTCGAACTTTATCACTGTCAATAATAAATAATATCTTACCTTTTAAAGCTATCCGCTCAATTTTGTCAGATGCTGCAATTCTAAAGTATTCGAAGAGCTTGACAACATTTGAAACACCACCAAGGGGTAAAATGTTAACATCATTATGGCGAGGGTCTATTAATTTCTCTAAATAATTTTTATCATCTGAACCTTCACAAACAATCCATTTCCCACCAGCGCTTTTCATAATCATCAGCATAGATGAAACTAAATCCAAAAAACTTTTCATTTCAACAGATGCAGGAAATGATCGCCTCTCTTCATGTACAGAATGTAGATTAAATGATTTCAGTTCAATCTTACTCCCTTCATTAGACAAGTGATGTAGTGAAGCTTTTTCAGATGACATCAACACACCATACCAATGGGTTGATATTATCATTTGGACCTGATTTGCCAGAGATATATCAAATATTTTTTTAAATTGCTCGTAGCATGAAGTAACGGATAGAGAGGCTTCAGGCTCATCAATGCATAGAATTAATTTTTTTCTACGTTCAAGAGTATCTTTGACAAATACACTAGCAACATCAATTAGTGCTCTTCTCTGTTCTCCTGAGCTGAGATTTGATATGTTTTTCTTTTCTTTCTGTAGTGTTCTTATCTCAAAATAACCTTTAATGATCGAGTCAGTAATATCACTGGCATGAATTGTTTTTTTACCAATAGTGGGGGTGGCAAAATTGTAGTCATCATCAAAAAGTTTTTTATTAATTTCTGTAAGAAAAAGATCTAATTTTTCATTTATTTCAGAAACGATACTACCACCTTTTTCTCGTTGTTGATTCAATAGTTTTTCTATTTCAGTTGTTAAATTCTTATCCATCAATCCTTGTAAAGCATCGGATTGAATATCTAAGATTTGTTTTGAAGATACATCAACAGGAAGATATATAAATTCATAGAGTTTATATATCTCATTTTTTGACTCATTTAGGTCTGAACCAGAAACTGACTTCGGGCGTAGAGAGGTTCTGATCTTTTTGTCAAGGGTTGATGTAAAGTATGTTTCTTTGTCAATATTTAACCCAACAGATATTAAGTAATAGTCTGCAGGATTTGCCCATTCAGTTAGTTCATCTCGAAATGAAATGAACTTATCCATACCATCATATGAGAAGTTATTTTGCGTGATGGGCGGCTTATAGCTCCAAAAAATGTCACTAACAAGAGAAAGAGCTTTATTTTTTATCTGACATGTCTTTTTTTCAATCAGAAACACAGGGCAAATAAATGCTTCTGATTTTTTGGCTGTATTATTTACATTCCATTCGCGATCATTAAATGCAAGATCTAATGCTTCTAATATAGATGATTTACCTACGCCATTATCACCGATAAAAATACTCAGAGTTGTTTTTTCTTTTGATAAAAACGGAACAAATGTTACTGTAGGGAATATCTTGTAACCACGAATGAAACATCCTATCAACATAAAATACCTTAATAATGTTCTTAATCCTGCCTCATGGTGGAGGAAAATGCATCAAATGATTGTTTTGTCATTATATGTGTTGTTGGGTTTAGAATGAAGCTCTTCTGCCAAGTTGTGAGAGACTTGTCACTGTGATTTACCTTTTTAGGTATGACTCACTAGGGCTAAGATTGGGCTTCAATAATGTTTTTACTTCCAGAGTCAGCAGCGTTTTTTTAATCTCCAATCCCCCCGCATAGCCGGTCAGGCTGCCGTTTTGGCCGATCACCCGATGGCAGGGGACGATGATCGAGAGCGGATTGCGGCCATTCACCGCGCCCACTGCCCGCACCGCATCGGGTTTGCCGATGGCGCGGGCAATATCGCTGTAGCTGCGGGTTTCGCCGTAGGGGATGTCGCACAGCGCTTGCCACACCGCCTGCTGAAAGGCGGTGCCACGGGCGGCAAGGGGCAGGGAGAAGCGCTGCAAGCGACCGGCAAAATAGGCGTCAAATTCGGCGAGGAAGGGAGCCAGCGCCCCGTGATCTTGCTGCCAGCCACTCATATCGGGCAGTGCCCGCAGGCCCGCCACAAAGTCTACGTGCACCAGACCGGATTCATTGATGGCAACCAGCAGATCGCCGCAGCGGGTCGGCAGGATATCGTAGCGGATCATGGGGTTATCTCCTGTTGTTGGGTATCTGGCTGTTGTTCGTTGCCAGTGGCACGGAGCAGCAAATCGGGCGCTTCACTCATGGCATGCCACAGCCAGCTGGCCGCATAGCTGCGCCACGGCTGCCACGTTGCACTTTGGGTTAACACCTCTTTCACCGGCAGCTTGGTGCCGCCTCCGAGTGCCTTTTGCAGTACCAGATCGGAGGCGGGGAAGGCATCGGTATCCAGCCCGCAACGCAGCCGCCAGTAAGAGACCGTCCAGGGGCCTATGCCCGGCAGCGCCAGCAACTGCTCGTCACTGGCTGTCGTGAGGGTCAGCTCGCCGCTGGCCAGCGCCTGTGCCACGCCCCGCAGGGTGCGAATACGGCTGCCGGGCATGCCGATACCGTCGAGATCGAGTTCGCACAACTGGGTGGGGGTCGGTAGTTGCGCCACCCCGAATTGCGCCTCGGTACGGGCTACCAGTCGACCGAGTATGGTGATGGCTCCCTTGACCGACACCTGCTGGCCGACGATGGCGCGCAGCATCACCTCGTATTCGTCCCAGCCACCCGGCAGCCGCACGCCGGGCCAGCGCGCCTGCAAGCGGGCGAGCAGCGGATCCTGACCGAGTAGATCTCCGATCCGCTGCATTTCGGCATCGAGGTCCCACATCCTGCGCACCCGATAGAGCAGATCGGGCAGCGCTGCGAGCGGCAGATCATGGACTGTGAGTTGCAAGCTGTGCCCCTTGCCCTGCGCGATGCGCACCAGCGCGACCTGATCGCCGACCCGGTAGCGCCGCTCATACACCTCACCATCTACCCGCTCCAGCCTGGGGATCGCCCGCAGCCGGTAGAACGCCAGCATGGCCGCCACGTCATACGGAGGGCGGTAGGGCAGTTGCAGCGTCAGGGTTGCGCCGCGCGGCTGATCGCTCATGTGCTCTGGCGCATGACCCTCTTGTTGGCGCAGGGTACGTGGGGCCAGCCCGTAGGCGTTGAGCCAGGCGTCATTGAAGCGACGGATGCTGGCAAATCCGGCGGCAAACGCGATGTCGGTAATGGGCAGCCCGGTTTCGGTCAGCAGCCTTTTTGCAAGCAGCAGGCGGCGTGTTTGCTCCACCTGTTTTGGCGAGGCGCCGAGATGTTGCTCGAACTGGCGGCGCAGGGTGCGTTCGCTGATCCCTGCCTCAGCGGCGAGTTCAGCGAGCGTGCCCTCAGCCAGCTCGCCGCGATCGATGCGCGCCAGCAGACGTACCAGTTCAACCGGCAGATCGCCACGGGCGGCGGGGGCCAGCTCGGGGCGGCAGCGCAGGCAGGGGCGCAGCCCATACTGCTCGGCGGCCGCGGCGCTTTGGAAGTAGCGCACATTGTGCTCGTGCGGTGGCCGTGCTGGGCAGACTGGCCGGCAGTAGATGCCGGTCGAGAGCACGCCGGTAAAGAAGCGGCCATCAAAGCGAGCATCGCGGGCGAGCCGTGCGGCATGGCACTGCTCACGGCTGAGGGTGTTGATCACCTCATCTTGTGACGACTCTGGGCTGGGCTTTGCATTCATGGTGTGGGCGGCTTTGCTGGAATAGATGGCAAGAGAGTAAGGGGGCTCAGGGGCTGTGACTAGCCAGAAACGGACAGGGATAGCAAAAATTGGCCAAAGGTTTTTTTGCTCTTTTATTGCACGGCCGGGTTTCACTCTTCGTCACGCTGTTATTCATGTATCGCGGCTCGACAGAAGGGGGCATAACGGACGGGTCGTAGGCACGATTGGCTTAGCTTTATTTGCTTAGCGAGATTAGTGGCGGCGAAAACTGCTTAAAAATTAATAACAGATCACATAACTATCTTTTTTACATTGAGTGTGGTGATTTTGTGTTGTTCAATCGAGTCAGTTAATTTTTGATGATTATTAAGTCATCACATCTGCGGCCTTAGGCCGACCAATAACAACAACACTTGCCAAGGATGATAAGTGAACGACTGTAAGGCATGGCCCCATTGCCGGGGGTTTAGTCTGATCGAGTTGTTGATCGCCATGACGGTTGTCAGCATTCTCGCGGCCATCGCGTTGCCAGCGTATCAGGGTTATCTGCAACAGGGACGTCGTTACGAAGCGCAGCAGCAATTGCTGGAGCAGGCGCTCGCCCTCGAACGTATCTATACCCAACAGGGCCGTTATCCCGATACGTTTGCTACCCCTTCCAACACTGATTTCTACCAGTTCAGCTACAGCCAGCAAGATGCTGGCGACTACCTGCTCAAAGCTATTCCAACGACGCGACAACAGGATGAGTGCGGCACTCTGACCCTCGATCAGACCGGTTATCGCGCGGCCAATCGCCATGACTGCTGGGGATCATAAAATGAATGTGCGCGGATTTACCCTGATTGAGTTGATGATCACGGTCGGCATCGCCGCCATCTTGCTATTGGTCGGGTTGCCCTCCATGAGTCAGCGCCTCGCGGCCGAACGGCTCGATCGCAGTGCGACCGAACTCGCGTCTGCCTATCGCTTTGCCCGCAGCGAAGCGGTCAAGCTGACCCTGCCGGTGGTGCTGCAGGGCACCGAGAACGGTGGCTGGGAGGTGATGGCCGACAGTCAGCGGTTGCGTCAGGCATCGGCTCCCGGTGGCGGCGTGGTGATCAAGCCGTTTGACCCCATCCAGATCGCGCCAACCGGCAGCAGCAGCCACGCCGAGATCATTCTGGCCAATCGCCTCGGTGAGCAGCGGGTCCTCTGCGTGGCCCCGAGCGGCCAGCTGCTGCAAGGGAGCTGCTCATGAAACACGCCGCACTTGCCCGCCAGCAGGGCTTCAATCTGGTGGAGATCATGGTCTCCATGGTGTTGGCGGTGATGGTGTTTCTCGGTCTCGCCAAGGGGCAGGTGGTCTCGTTGCAGCAGGCGCATTACAGCTTGCAGAGCACGCTGGCTACGATCGAGGCGAGCAACAGCGTGGAGCAGATCTGGAGTTCGCTGTGTGAAGTGCAGCGCAAGCCCGAGCGGTTCACCCAGGCCGATTTTCTTGCCCGCTTCACCCTGCACGAGGGCCACCGACTGGTGCTGCCGAACCGTTATAGCGACAACTTTGTGGTCGCTATCGAGTGGCAGGATGAGCGGGTCTCCGGCGCCAAGCGAGTGGAGCTGAACGCAGGATTTCCGCCTTTATGCTGAGCGTCCCCTCACGGCAACGAGGCGTCAGTCTCGTCGAGCTGATGATCTCCATGGTGCTCGGTCTGATGCTGATGCTGGCGATTTTTGCCGGTTACGCCCCGATCAAGAGTACGGTCGAACAGAGCAAGGCGCTGGAGCAGGCGAACGAAGTGCTGCGCTTTGCCACTCTCACCTTTACCAACAGCATCAAGCAGGCGGATCAGCTAATTGCGGTCACTCCTGATCGCCTGACGCTGGCTTTCAAGGTGGAGGGGGGCAGTCAGGTGCTCTCCTGCCTTGGCAACCAGAAAACCGCCGATTTTACCGAGCAGTACCGCTTCACGCCGCCGGTACTCAGTTGCGATGACGGAGATGGCCCGCGCCTGTTGCTGGCCCATCTTCAGGATCTTGAATTCGGCCAGCAGGGTGCACTGGTCAATATCCGCATCTTGCCCGAAGGGCTGCCGAGCTATCTGGCACCGGGAGTAGAGGTGCAGGTGGCCCGCCGCAAGGCGGTCTGGGCAGCAGCGTTGGCCACATCCGGTGCCAACGCCACAGCAGGGGGAGCGGGATGAACAAGGGATTACAGGGGCAGCGAGGAGCCGTACTGCTGGTGGTACTGGTGGTGAGCCTGCTGTCGAGTCTGCTGGTGTTTACCAGCATTCAGGAGAACCAGTTGCAGACTCGCCTGAGCGGCAATTTTCACAAGAAGATCAATGCGCAGCTCAGTGCCGAGCAGGGGATGAACGAGAGTTATCGTGCCCTGCATCAGGCGCTTGGCGCCGAACCGCGGATAGAGTGGGAGCAACTGGTGCAGAAGGTGCCTGGCAAGGGGGAAGGGGCCATGGCGGGCAGCCGCTTCAGCATCGATCAGCTGGATGCCTCCACAGGCAGCAAGCTGGCGTTGCAGAGCCATGGCCGCTATCTGGAGGGGAATGCCAGCCTCAACGCCCTGTTTACCCTCAAGCGCGAGCCCGGCAATCTCATCTTTCAGGATTCGGTGGTGGCATGCGAAGGGCTAAGCCTCTCCGGTAGCGGTTTTATCGACAGCTACGACTCGCGCAAGGGGGCGTACAAGGAGCCTGTTTCCGGGACTCTTAATCAGGGGCAAAACGGCAAGGTGGCGACCGTCAGCGACAAGGCCAATGTAGTGCTCGCCGGGCACTCCCCCATCTGGGGTGATGTGCGGGCGACCGGCTCGGTGACCTTGAACGGCTCTTCACCTGTTGCGGGTAATGTACTTGCTGGCGGCGATATCACCATTTCTCCCTCTGATGGGGTCGTCAGGGTTGAGGGCAGCGTGAACGGGAGTGGAAATTTTGCCTTGCAAGGGGGGCATATTGCCGGAGCTGTTGCGATCAATGGTGATGTCTCTATGGGTCATGGCACAAGCATTGCTGGCGACAAGTTGAACTATGGTGGGAACGGGGAATTCCTTGATGCCAAGCATCAGAAGTATCTGGATCCCCAATACCGCACTCACCCCAAGCTGCCACCCGTGGCCGGGCAGGTGTGTGACCCGCTCAATGTGGCCGCGCTGCCCAAATCGTTCCCTCCTGCAACGCTGCCCATCAATGGCCCGCTGACGCTCGGGGCCACCCAGCAGATGGTGCTGACCACGGATCCCTCCACCGGCTCGGTCACCAGCAGCAACCAGCACAAGCCCGGGCTGCCGCTACCCGGCAAGGGGGAGCTGTTTGGCAAGGAGCAGACCGTTTACAAGCTCGACAGCCTCAATATGGGGGCCGATGCCACACTCACCATCAAGGGGGATGTGGTGCTGCTGATCGACAAGGATTTCACCATGACTGGCAGCAACAAGTTGACGGTGAGCGAGGGCAGTAGTCTGACCCTGATCGTCAGCGGCAAGGTCGATCTCGGTGCCGGTGCCGAGGTGACGGCAGTCAAGCAGGGGCTGACCGCTGGCGGTACGCCCGCTATCTCCATCTATTCCGCGTATAGCGGCAAGGATGGGATCAAGCTGTCGGGCAATACCCCGCTCTATGCCGCCCTCTATGCCCCGCTCACCGAGATGAAGATCAGCGGAAGTGGCGGTTTGTACGGGGCTGTGCGTGCCAAGCATCTGACCGAGAGCGGTGCTGGCGGTGTGCACTACGACGAGGCGCTGGGCATGGCAGATCTGGGGGACGACCAGGGGCCGCCTCCGACGCTGGCACTGCGACAGTGGCACTTTGTGCAGTGAGGCTGGCGAGCCGCTAAAAAGGATCGAATGGGGCGCGCAACTGTGAGAAGGTGGAGATCTGTCCACCCAGCCGTTCACTGTTGAGGAGTGCTCCATGCCAGGCCCCGCTCGCGCCGGTGCCCTGATCTATGCCAAGGATCCGGGCCTGCTGACCCACTTTTACCGTACCCTGCTGCAGATGGTGGTCTGCAGTCAGGATGAGCAGCTGGTGGTGCTGGAAAACAGCGATATCCAGCTGCTCATCCACGCCATTCCTGCGTCCTATGCTGGGCAAGTCGTCATCAAGCGGCCGCCGGCGCTGCGGGAAGAGGGGGCCATCAAACTGTTCTTCACCGTCTCCAGCCTCGCCTGGGCGGAAGCGAAGGCGGCGGATCTCGGCGGCGGTTTGTTGTCACAGCAGTGGACAGGGCCCGGCTTTGTGGTGCGCAACGCCTTCGACCCGGAGGGCAATATCCTGCAACTGCGCGAGTTGCTGGGTTCCCCTGATCCTCTCTGAATCCTTTCTTTGTGCAGCATTGCTGTGACGGTGTGCTGTGCCATGCACCGCCATAAAAGCGGGGCCCTGTAGTGGTCAACTAAAAAGGGCCCCGTTCTGTTGTTAGCTTACTGTGCTCATTACTTCAGGTAACGCTGTTCCAGATGCTGGCGCAGCCAGTGCGGGTTGAGCGCTTCACCGGTGGCACGGCGCACCAGCTCGTCGGTGCTGTGCAGGCTCCCTTGTGACCAGATGTTGCGTCCGAGCCAGCCGAAGATTTCCGGCAGGCGGCCCGCCGCGATCACCTCACCCATGCTGCCCAGCTCTTTCTCGAGGGCAAAGCGCAGCTGGGCGGCATACATGGCGCCCAGGGTGTAGCTCGGGAAGTAGCCGAACGAGCCGTCGGTCCAGTGAATATCCTGCATGCAGCCATTGCGGTAGTTTCCCTTGGTGGAGAGCCCCAGCCACTGCTGCATCTTGGCATCCCACAGCTCGGGGATGTCGGCCACCTCGATCTTCCCTTCCACCAGATCGCGCTCCAGCTCGTAGCGCAGGATAACGTGGGCCGGATAGGTCACCTCGTCCGCATCGACCCGGATAAAGCCCGGCTCGACCCGGCTGTAGAGCTTGGCCAGATTGTCCGGCGCAAACGCCGCCTGCTCGCCGAAGTGGTGACGAATGCGTGGCGCCAGCAGCGCGAGGAAGGCCGGATGATGCCCCAGCTGCATCTCGCAAAACAGGCTCTGACTCTCGTGGATCGCCATGGAGCGCGCTTCGGCCACCGGCTGACCCAGCAGATGGCGCGGCAGCCCCTGCTCGTAACGGGCGTGACCGGTCTCGTGCACTATGCCCATCAGGCTGGAGACAAACTCCTGCTCGTTATAGCGGGTAGTGATCCGCACGTCGGTCGGCACCCCGCCACAGAAGGGGTGACTGCTCACATCGAGGCGGCCGTGGGCGAAATCAAAGCCGAGCAGCCCCATTACCTCCTGGCCGAGTGCCTGTTGGGTCGGGATGGGGAAGGGGCCTTGCGGCAGCAGCAGGGCATCGCCCTTTTGTTGTTCACTCACGGTCTGGATAAGAGCCGGCAGCCAGCTGGCGAGATCGCCGAAGATCTGATCGAGCCGTGCGCTGGTCATGCCCGGCTCATAGAGCGCCAGCATGGCGTCGTAGGGGCGCACGCCAAGCGCATCGGCCCGCAGCTGCGCCACTTCACGGGAGAGTTTCACCACCTCCTCGAGATTGGGGGCAAAGCCGGCCCAGTCGTTGTTCTTGCGCTGGCTGCGCCAGGCGTGCTCGCACTTGCTGCCAGCGAGCGACAGCGCTTCGACCAGCTCACCGGGCAGCAGGCTGGCATCTTGCCACTGGCGCTTGATCTCGCCGAGGTTGGCACGTTGCACTTCATCGAGCGGTTCGCTCTCGGCCTTGGCAATCCAGTCGCCCAGCTCGGGAGCGGTGCGCTTCTGGTGGATCAGCAGACCGAGTTCGGCCATTGCTTCGGCGCGAGCATCGTTGCCCCCTTCCGGCATCATGGCTGCCTGATCCCAGCCGCAGATAGCGGCGAGGTGGCTAAAGCGGTGGATCTGCTGCTGATGTTGTTCAAGCTTTTGATATGACATGGGATTGTCCTTGTTATCGTCCCTGATGGTATGCCGCCCCGTACCTGGCATGATCGGGGCCGTTCGATGCTAACACCGCCGCTCTATAGTTGACCACCATCATGCAGGCGAGCCAAAGGTGTGGTGGCGAGACGCGGATTAGCCGAGCCGCTTCTGGTGCCGTTCGCGGTTTTCCGCTTTTTTGCGTTCGCTTTTGCGCAGCAGCACGTATAGAGCACCGCTGCCGCCGTGGCGACGCTCGGCGCTGTGGATCGCCATGACGGCGGGCAGTTGCGGCAACCAGGCGCTCACATAGCTTTTCAGCAGGGCACGCGGGGTGCTGCGCTCCCCCTTGCCGTGCAGGATAAGCAGGCAGCGGATATCCCGGACTTCACAATCCGCAATGAACTGCACCAGCGTCTGGCGCGCTTCGTTGAGGGTTTTCTGGTGCAAGTCCAGGCTGGCCTGCAGCTCGTATTTGCCGAGCCGCAGCTTCTTGTAGACCCCCTCCTGCACCCCATCACGCTTGAAGCCGACGATTTCGTGCGGATCGCGCATCTCGATGGCCTCCATGGTGAGGTGGTCGAGGGCGAGTTGTTCGGCGGTGGCAGCCTGACGGCGAGCGAGCTGCGCCTCGGTCGGGGCGGATTTGGCCGCATGGGGATGGATGTTGTCGCTGCGAATGGGCCGTACGTCGGCCACTTCATTCATGAATAGCGAGAGTTCGTCGTTATGAGACACGGCAGGCTCCCCATAAGAAAAAGTGGGGGCCATTATAACGGTCGTAACCGGCACAGAAAACGGGGAAAGGGGGAGGGGATAAGGGGCACCCAGCATGGACACTGGTGCAGCCAGGCCCGGGAATCACAGTCGCGAACCATAAAACAGCACAGGCGGTCAGTGTGAGCTGCCGCCTGTGGTCAGAGGATTATTTTCCCTCTTTGGGCTGTTGAGAATGGGGTTGCTGTGAATGAGGCGGTTGCGAGTGCATCACCTTGTAGATGAAGTAGGCCGCGTAAGAGCTGATGAGCAAGAAGGTGCCGATAATCACCAGCATCGACATCAATCCCACGCTGTTGCCAAACATCAGGTCCAGCCAAAAGTCCATTTTATTGCTCCTGTCACCCAGTTGATGACAGGCATGATAAATACCTCTTTGCCCCGTCCGGGATGATCCCGATCAACTCCCTTGCAGGTTGTTTAATAACCAGAACGATCTGTGATCGTTCTCACTGGACTCCTTGCTGCCGAGCCTGCACAGGGCCCGGTGTGGTGAGCGGGGTAATGCGCCACCCTTGCTGCTCCAGCAACGCCAGCAACCCCTGTTCGCCGTAAAGGTGCAGGGCGCCTACCACGATAAAGCTCTCGTTGGGCAGGGTGGACCATTTTTTCAGCCAGTTATGGTTGCGCTCGGCCAGTAGGGTCTGCTCCATCCAGCTCTGTAGCGCGGGCGGGGCCATCTCCTCCTTGAGCAGATTGATCAGCGTCGCCTCATCCCCCTGCTGCCACGCCTTCATCACGGCGGCGAAACCACTCTCCAGCATCGGTAGCTCATCCAGGGTGCTGGCGAGCATCAGGGTCTGGTTGTCACCCACGCTGGCCAGATAACCGAGCTGCTCCAGCAGGGTTTCAAAACCCACTACCGGTTTGCCCTCTTTGGCGGCCCGGACGGCAAAGTGCTGGTCTATCCCGAGTTCACTCTTGAAGTCGGAGCGGGCCATGGCGGCCTGGGTCAGGGTAATGGCGGCAAACCATGGGCGCAGGGTGGCGAGGGTCGCCTCGTCGATGCCATAGCGGGCGCCCGCCATCAGGGTGCGTTGATAGAGCTCGGCAGGCAGATGATCCTTGAGCGGTTTGCCATCCACCAGCCGGGTGAGGGAGCCGGTCTGTTGCCACTGATCCGGCGTGATGCTGTTCATGTCCACCTCCATCACCAGTGCGCGGCTCTGCAGCCAGGCGCGCTCCACCGGCTCGGGCAGCGGATAGAGGGCAGGCTTGCCCGCATGGATGGAGCCCAGCAGCCAGTGTTGCTGGTTGCCCTTGCTCACCCGATAAAATGCGGGATCGGCAAAGGCGTGCAGCGGTAGCAGCAGGCAGAGCAGGAAGGCAAAGAGGGTGCGATGAAATCTCATGGGGATCCTTAATATGCGCCGGGTGACTTCTCTTGCTGACAATAACTCCTATGATAAGTCCTCATTTCAGATAACCAAGAGGTTTGCCATGCCCCATCTTCGTTTTCGCGCCGTGACGCTCGAGACCCTGCAACAGGTGAGCGGCCCGCTGTTGGCCGAGCTTTGCGAGCTGACCGGCGGCAAGCCGGAGTTTGTCACCATGGAGCGGATTGATAGCTGCTGGATACGCAACGGCGAGCCTGAGGCGGGTTTTCCGTTTGTTGAGCTGCACTGGTTCGAGCGGCCACAAGAGATGCAGGACGCGGCCGCGCGCCTTATCACGCGCCATTTGAAACGGGTGCTGGGGGAGCAGATCTATGTGGTGGTGCAGGTGATTCCCTTGGTCAAGAGCGCCTACTACAGCAATGGCGAGCACTATTGAAGAGGGGGACAAACCAGATTGGCGGGACGGGTGACGCCGCTACCCGGCTAGCGCCACTTGGGCGACCGGGTACTTGGTCGCCAATCACGGGATCAGGCTGATTTGGCCAGCAGTTTATCGAGCCAGCGAGTGGGCAATACCCGTCGCAGGACGGCAAACAGCCGGGTCGGAGTGGTCACCGGATAGCGCGCTTTGGGATGGGCGTGGGTCAGCGCATGGAGCAGCGGCGGGATGCAGGCTTCGCTCGGGAGGGTAAAGCCGCTGGTGACCCCCTCTTTTTCCAGCCGTGTCAGGGTCTGGCGATAGGCCGACTGATGACGGCTCTGGGCCGGATCGATGTGGCGCAAGAAGGCGCTGCGGGCATTGGCACGAAAACTGGTATCGATGGGGCCCGGTTCAATCAGGCTGATATGTACCCCACTACCCGCCAGTTCGAGGCGCAGGGTATCGCTATAACCTTCCAGTGCAAATTTGCTGGCGTTATAGGCGCCGCGATACTTCATGGCAACCAGCCCCAGTACCGAGCTGTTCTGCACTATCCGTCCCTCTTTGGCCTCCAGCATCGGCGGCAGCACCTGACGGATAAGATGGTGCCAGCCAAACAGGTTGGTATTGAATTGTTCCCTGAGCGCCTCGGTGGGCAGATCTTCCAGCGCCCCAGGTTGGCCATAAGCTCCGTTGTTGAACAGGCCATAGAGGCGCCCGCCTGCCAGATGGAGCGCCGCACTGGCTCCCAGCTCGATGGAAGCAGGGTCCGCCAGATCCAGTTGTACTGCCAGCAATCCCTGTTGCTGCAGACGGGCCACATCTTCCGCCTTGCGCGCCGAAGCGATCACGGTAAAACCGTGCTGCCCGAGCGCCTGTGCGGCAGCGAGGCCAATACCGCTGGAACAACCGGTGATCAAAACAAAACGGGGCATGATGGCGTCCTTGTGACTGCTGACAAAAGCGTGCTGGCTGGTGAGCGGATAAACCCCTTATCCGGTTCGCATGTTAGCCTGCCAACCGGCAAAAAGAAAACCGGGCCAAGTGGCCCGGTTTGCTGACATCGTCTTGCCTGATTACATGAAGGTAAGCGGCATGATGATGTGGAACTTGACGTCGTGCTCGGAGGCGAAGATGTTGGGGTAATCGGTCCAACCGCCGCCCTGGCTGATGTCGTTGTTGTAGTCGGTGTAGTGCAGTTTGAACAGGGTGCCTTTCAGCTTGCCATCCTGCACGGTATAGGTGACATCGAAGTTGGCTGCCCATTCGGTATCTTCACCGTTGGCTGCTTTCTTGCCTTGACCGGTTTCGATATCCCAACCGTAAGCACCGGATACACCGACGGACCAGCCAGGCGCACCAACCAGATCATCCAGAGAGCGGGTTACACCGAAGAACAGCGCTTTTTCGTTGTTGGCGTTCCAGTCGGAGCGGGAATCCCACCAAATTTCGTTGGCGCCCTGGGAGTTGGCGTAGCCACGGGTCAGGCGAGGCAGGTAGTTGCCTTCCGCACCTTCAGCCTTGGTCCACAGACCTTCCAGACGGAAGCCGTAAGGGCCCATGCCCCAGGCAGCTGTCAGAGCTTGTTGCCATGCCAGACCGTCATAAGTTTCGATCTGGGAAGCGCCCTTGGTGTAGGTCTCGGTCTCGGAACCGTAGAACTGGTAGCTGGTGGAGAGGCCGCCCAGTACGTCAAACTTGTGAGCCAGTTTGAAGTGGTAGCTATCCATGTAGCCTTCGGACTGACCGAAAGAACCGGTCACTGCAGTGCCATTTTCGAAGGTGTAACGGGCTGCTATACCGTGGATGTAGTCGATGACGTTTTCATCAGCGAACGGATCCATCCACGCTTTGGCACGGGAGAAGACCTGAGTCTCTTTGTACCAGGGGGCCTTGTATTCGTCAGCGATGGCGTAGGTCAGGTAGAGGCCACCGAAGTTACCTTCAACTTGACCACCACGATAGGTACCCGGCTGATAAGACCAGTTAACACCGATTTGGCCAGGGACATACAGCTGGGTATAACCACCCTTGGCAGTGATGCCGCCGTCCAGGAATTTCAGCTTCATCGCTGCGTTGGAGAGGCTGAAACCACCTTCAGGGGAGCCATCTTTGGCGTTGTTGCCCCAAGAACGGCCAGCGAAGGAGAATTCGTTCTCCTGGTTGACCGGGTGATTTTCGGTAACGGCCAGGTCATAGGCACCGAAGCCGCCCAGATCCAGACCTACGGTGTCCCAGGCATAACCGGAGTTGAAGTTAAGAGCGGCTTGAACGGTGGAATGGCTCAGGTTGGACTGGTATTTGCCTTCTTTCTTGGCTGCAGTCGGGTCACCATCGATGCGCTGACGATCACGCTGGAAGTAGAACAGACCGCCGGTCAGTTTGGAGTCTTTAACGAAGGTTTCATAGGACTGGCCGTATTCCGGGCTCATCATATCCTGAGCTGCCAACGCCATACCGGGGGCGACCAGAGCGGCTACCACAGCGGCACTCAAAGCGGCGCGCTTGAAGATCACTTTTTCCATTTTTATTGCTCCTGATTTTATGGACTTAGCTTTTTTTTCCGGCAGTTGGCATCGGGCCTACCGCTCGGTATTGGCATTGCAATCAAAACCCCGAAGGGCAAAAAATCTTGTCTTGGCTACCTGCAAACCCGGATGTCTTGGCACATCTGTAGTTGGCAGTCCTGATCATCACATGTTGTTTTTTTATGTTCCGATTCTTGGCTATCGGACAACCCCAAGAGTACGTTCGCGGTGCGAAATATCAATGAAAAGTTCCCTCAACGTTTCAAAAGTATGACCGAGTGCAAATAATCATGGGCAAGGTCGTAAACAGCCTCATGGCAGGTATTACGGTGATGAGAGCGTTTTCTTGAGGCCGCAGCCAGCGCCAGTGCGGGTTTTCATCCGGTACGGCGGAAGAGGTGTCGGTTAACCTGCCGATAACAGATAATTTTGTGCCACAAAAAAACTTTCCCTCTGGTTGAGGGAAAGTGATCTGGTGGGGAGGCGGGGCGAATAGGGTTCAGCCTTGCTGGCCGAGGATGCGGGGGATCTGCTGCGCCTGATGGTGGATATGGGAGGAGACCTGCACCGAGAGCTGACTCACCTGACGGGCATGCTGATGGATACGGGTGATCAGATCGGCAAAACTGGCCAGTTTGTGCTCCTGACTTTTGGCGTTGTCGGCGCCCTGCAGGGCGATCACTGCGGTGTTGCGGGCGATCTCCCTCACTGCCTGGGTAGTCTGGCGCAGTTGTTCCGCCTGCGCCCGCTGGCGGCTTGATTCGCTGGTGATCCGGTTCAGTACAGTGCCAAGTTGTTCGCCGGATTGGGTCAGGCGCCCCAGAATATCGGTGATCTGGTTGAGGGATTGCTGGGTATTGGCCGAGAGGTGGCGTACTTCATCGGCGACCACCGCAAAGCCGCGTCCCTGTTCCCCTGCGCGGGCCGCTTCGATGGCGGCGTTGAGGGCCAGCAAGTTGGTCTGCTGAGCGATATGACCGATCACATCGACAATGGCCGTCACATCGGCAACCGAGCGGGTGAGGGCTTGCAGCGCCTCATCGCTCTCGTCAATCGCCAGTCCGGTCTGATGAGTAGCGTGTAGCATGCTCCCCACCAGATCTTCACTCTGGCTCATCGCCTGTTCGTTATGGTGGGCATGCTGGGCGATGTCGGCGGCGACCTGATGGACCTCTCCGGCCAGCTGGTTCAGCTCATCCATCATCTGACCGCTCTCGTCGACCACCTGTTCGGTGGTGCGGGTGCTGTGGTGGATCTCGTCAACCTGACTAACCATTCCTTGCAGACTGAGGGATACCGCTGACAGCTGCCCCTCTTTTTGTTGTTGGTCCAGTTGCAGACGACCGATCAGCCGGTTGTAGCTGGCAACGATATCGGCCAGCTCGTTGCGATCGCGCCCGGTAGGCAACGGCTCGGCCTGCCCCGTCTGATCGAGTTGCATAAAAGCTCCGCGCAGTCGCAACAAGGGGGTGAGCAGCCAACGTCGTTGCACCAGCGCAAACAGCAGGGCGACTATCACCAGACAGAGCGCTAGCGTGCCGAGGATGGTGGCCAGCTCCTGATTGACGGCTTGCCGTTCGCGGGCAAGTTGTTCCCCCATCTGTCTGGTCGCTTGCAACATCGCCATGATGTCTTGCTGCACGGTCTGGCGGCCAGCCTGTTGCTGTTGTAGCGCCGTGCGGCTGTTGGCCAGCTCCTGCGGATAGCGGCCCAGCAGCGAGCGTAATTCGCTGCGCGGTTGCTCTCCCAGCTCCTTGCGCACCGGCTCCCTCAGCGTGAACTCATCGGCGGGCGCCTCTTCATACAGGCCGAGCAGCGGCAAGGCTTGCAGCGCTTGCGCCTGTTTTTGCAGTGCCTCCAGCTCGAAGCGGATCCCTTCGAGCAGCTTTTCATTGCCCTGCTCCATATAGCTTTGGCGCAAATGGGCGAGGCGCGGCAGGCCCGCCAGGATCTCGGCTGCGCTGCTGCGATATTGCTGTGCTGCGGCAGATTGTTCCGTGCTGGCACCTTGCTCCCCATAGCGGATCAGCGCCATGGCCTGGCTGCCCAGCTCACTCTCCGCATTTTGCAGCAGCAGCTGGCTGTTGCCCGAGAGCTTGCCTGCGGCCTGATAGTCGTGCGCGATGCGCTGCGCCATCTGTTCGAGTTGCTGTCTGAGCGGGGCCGCCACGGCATCATCCTGAGCGGCCAGTGAGGAGAGTGCTTGCTGGCGGATCTTCTCCGCAGCTGTTAGTTGTTGCGGATCGCCGCTGTTGAGGTAGTCACGCAGACTGTTTTGCAGGGTCACTGTCACCAGTTGTTGCAGCGTCTCGTGCTGATGCTGTGCCTGATTGGTATGTGCAAGCTGTTGCCAGCCGTGGTAGAGGGCCAGCGCCTGTCCTCCCGCAACCAGTAGCAAAACAAGGGAGGATAGGGTGGCGTAATGGGCGATTTTCACGGGGTAATTCCTGTCAGCACAGACCATGGGGGAGCGTGGCCCGAGCCTAAACAGGGATGATGGCGTTTTTATGACAGCATGGTCAGGTGGCCCTATTTTACCGACTTAACTGGCTGGGGATGCTTGAGCGCTGTTGTGTTGGCCCAGCATACCGAGCAGGGCGCCTCCCATAATAAGTGCCCCGGCCAGCAGATGGCGAGAGGTCAGTTCCTCTCCGTTCAATGTCACTAACAGCAAAGTACTCAGCAGAGGGGTCAGGTAGGCAAGGGCACCGATCCGGCGTGGATCGCCGTCTCGCAGTGCCAGATACCAGGTCACAAAGGCCGCCCCCATGGGCCCCAGCGCCAGCCCGATGATCAGCCACCAGTCACTGGTGGGGATCTGCGCGAGCGGCAGGGGCCCCTCCAGCAGACGGGCAAGCAGCAGCGCCAGCAAACCTGCGGGCAGGCAGGCTGCCGCAGTGACCACGGCGGGGGCTGGCGGCAGACGGCGTGATAGCACCGAATAGGCCCCCCAGACGACAGCTGCACCGAGCGCCAACAGGTATCCCGGCAGATAGGTCTGTTGCAGTTGCAGCTCGCCATTGACCATCACCAGCATGGAGCCCGCCAGACCAAAGGCGCCAGCCAGCAGGTGATGGGCATGGAGTGGATGGCCGGGCAACAACAGCGGGGTGAACAGAATGATGCAGAGCGGCCAGAGGTAGTTGATGAGGTTGGCCTCCAGCACCGGGGCATGGCGAAAGCTCATAAAGAGCAGCAGATGGTAGAGCAGCAATGCCGTAACCGTCACCAGCCAGGTAATAGGACGAGCGCGCCATTGGTGCCAAAACGGCAAGGCCCCGACCCCGCAGAAAAACAGCACCAGTCCTACCAGCACCAGTGGTGACACGCTGGTGACCCGTGACGTCAGCGCCGCCAGTGAAGCCCACAGCACAATGGTCAGCAGTGCAAAACCGGTGGATCTATCCCACCAAGAACATCCGGACATCCAACACTCCTTTGCAAGATGAAACAGGGCTTGGCCTCAAAGACAAGCCGAAGAGAAGCAGTCTATCAGAGAGCGCATGCTCTGAACGCAGAAAGGAGAGGGTCATTACGGTTGGATGGTCGGATTCATTGTCGCCAAAAACGACCAAGGGGTTGGCATCGTGATGATGCCAACCCCTTGTTTTATATGGCGCTCCCGACTGGAGTCGAACCAGTGGCCTGTCCCTTAGGAGTCCAGAATTCATTAGTTTCATATAGAATCAGTTGGTTTTATACTAAATGTTTTTTGATTAAAAACAGTTGTTTACATAATATGTCTGTACCAAGTGGTTTCATAAAGTCTCACTCCAATGCACTGCGCTGGAGGGGTACGGGGAGGGGTACGGATGGCGATAAGTAAAGACTTGGAGATCTCGTCACTCAAGCCAGTTGAAGGGGTTAAAGTGAAACGCTATGCGATTCAATCGAGGCATGGTGGTGGGCTCAAAATAGAAATCCGTGAAAGTGGCCTCAAGCGTTTTGTATATCGCTTCAAGATTGGTGGTAGTGAAGGCGAATTGTTGCTGGGGAGTTATCCTGCCCTGACTCTGGCTAAAGCCAGAGAGGAGCATGGGAAAGCGGTGCTGCTTGTGAAGCGGGGCATTGATCCCGCCAAGTTTGCGGCGCAAGAAAAGGCTAAAAATGAAACGGCCCTGACGATGGATGAGCTGCTTGGACGATGGCTCGATGCACAGCGTGTTGCTCAGGTCGTCAAACCCAAAACCCTCCAATGCCATCAGGATCGTTGGAATCGTCATCTCAAGAAGACCCTAGGTAACATTCGCTTAATCGATCTGACTCGTGCCCACTTGGCACAAGCGTTAGAGATAACCAGGCGTGCAACAAAAGACGAAACCCGTAAAGGGTTGGGAACGCTGAACCAAATGTTGGATTATGCAGTGGTTCACTGTCTGCTTGAGGCCAACCCTGCGAGACTGTTGCGGCCAAAAGATTTTGGTGCCAGTGCTGGCTCGCCAAGAGAGCGATGGTTGACCGTTCCCGAATTGCGCAGGTTATGGAAGGCGATAGATGAGGATCTTGGGAGTGGTGGTAGCTTGGCGGTCGGAGGGCGTGGTGTTTCTCGCCATGCAACGATTTCTATACCTGCTGCGAATGCGATTAAGTTATTGATACTGACCGGATGTCGTAGAGGCGAAGTCGCTAATATGCGTTTTTCACAGATAAAAGATGATATATGGACTATTCCTGAAACAAAAAATGGTAGAGCTCATACTGTCTTTATTTCCCCTCAGGCGAAATCGGTCATTGAAGAGCAGGCGCAGTATGCCAATGGTGATTTCTTATTCGAATCTGATCGTCCAAAAACAGATGAAATCGAGCCAATTTTAGTTGATTCCATTACTCGGGCTCTAAGGCGATTCATCGCACGATGTTTACCTGATATTGACCCATTTACTGTCCATGATTTGCGGCGTAGTGCGGCTACTAACTGGGCAGAAAGGCTAGATTTTGAGGAAAGAGTTATTGAGCTTTGCTTGAATCACACCCCCATTAACAAACTTATTAGAACTTATCACCGTTCACGTCATACCGAGAAAACCCGACTTGTCTGGATTAATTGGGGCCGCCTGGTTGCCGATGAGGTGATGCAAGATCCTGTTACTGAAACAGCATATAATAACGTTGTGAAGGTGAGTTTTAATAGAAAGTAAATGTGACTATAATTCTTGTTAGTAATGGACTGAGTTATTAAATAATTCAGTCCAATTTATTTATATTGCACACCGTTTTGCGTATGCCTCTCTAATCAACTCTTCTATGATGGTATTTTTATTTTGTTTTCTATTTGGCTTAGTTTTTCAATCATATCACCTATATCTTTACTCATGTTAATGCTGTATTGTTTCTTTTCTATATTTTTATCACGATATACTTTTTGGCTCCATGCTTTCTTGACGTTGGAAACTAAAAATTTATATCTATCAATATTAGTGATGATTAATACATCAAAAAAGGAAATAAGATCATCTTTTTGAGCTGATGAACCATTTAAAACCAATGACACATAATCTATGTTTTTATACTCAAGATATTTGTGTAGCCATGCAACCTTCTCCGTTTTTTGTTTATTAATCCATGTTGTAATCTCAGTGTTATTCATTATTGACTCAGAAAAATCAGATATATAAAGGACTAGTTCTTCTTTTTTAGTCTTATTGCAAGGTAGTCTGTTTATAGTTGAAACTATATCAAGGGTGCTTATATTGCTTTTCAATTTTTTATTCGTGTTGGTATGTGTTTTTATATTGTCATTAACTAATGATGAGTAAAGGTTTATGTTTATAGTTTTAGCTAGAAATTGGTCACTGCCATCTATTTGTACATGTAGATGACTCATTAGCCTCCATATGAAGTGATGTAGTCTCGTATTTTTATTATCTAGCCAGTCGAAGCTTTTATCTGTAAGGCATTTTGCATCAAACTCGCCTGCCAAAGTGTCTATCCACCTTTCAAGTCCAAATTGTCTTTCATCTCTAGGATTATATTTGCGCATAAATGCGTGAGCGTTAGGCGTGGCGCATGAATTTTCTAGATGTTTTATCAACAAAGAAATAGGTGGTATGTCTGTTGCTGAACCACCATTAATTTTACATGTGCAATGCCAAAGATAATCTACAAAAAAAGGATTGTCTAATTTCTTGTTAAATTGCACCTTTACGCTATTGTCATGAATTGACACAATGATTTTCCTTAATCTACATTGTAGTGTTTTGTGTTGATTTATGGTTGCATTTAGTGTGTGTTTTTTTTGTGGTGTTTTTCAAGCTTTTGTTGTTGCTGGTGTTGGCGTTTGTACATGTAAATGCATGCCTAATGCTCTGTAATATAACCTACTCAGTGGCGTTGAAGCACTTTGGGTGAGCTAATGATTGTTTCTTCTGCATAGATAATCGCATTAGGGGGCGATGTGAGAAGCGATAAACGTAATTATTAACATCGTTGGTTCAGCTATGGACAAATAGCCGGATCCAAAAAATGAAACTGATCAAACTCAAAGATGTCACGGAAATGACGACGCTATCCAAAGCGACAATTTATCGTTTGATGAGCAAAGGGGAGTTCCCTGGTGTCGTTCGTTTAGGGCCTAGAGCGGTCGCTTGGATGCAGAGTGAAGTAATAAAATGGATTGATTCGAAGGCATCCGCTAGGTAGGAGAGGGCAAGCTAAGTTCAGAGTAACTTTCTTGCCTTAACATCCGGTGCTGTTGGGGTTTTATTTAAAATAATCACGTGTTCCCCGGTGATTTAGGAGGTCGCTAAGTTCGGTAATAGTAATATATACACTAAGGTGTATACCAAGGTAGAGGGGGTAGGATATATATCGAAGGAGAGAGTGATACACCATCAGAGTGTATCACAGGGTATACCAATCAGATATGCATCAGGCTTGTACCTCAGATACAAGCCATTAGCCGTATACATCGGCATAGCGCAGCATATGCAAAGCACAGAGTGCTAAATGCAGGTTGGTATATCAACCTAGTTGTTTGATAAGAGAGCAAGGTATCAGTTGGCTGTAAAGTTTTACGTAGCAATCCTCATTAATGACGATTAGTGCAGTTACTTGAGTATCTAACCCCAAGGCATGGATATTCCATTCGAACAATCGGACCGTATATGAAATTTGAAGCCGGGTATTACTTAATGCCCAACGAGTTAAAAAATTTGCGAGTTGTGGTTGAGGCCAAATATGGTGAAATATCTTTTGAGCAGTTGAAAACATCCGTGGAGGTAATCACCAACTTTTTGAATAAACATCCACGAGTATTTGCTGTACGCGTTGATCTGCGTTTCCCTCATATACCAGTTATGGATGATCCGGACATGCCGACAGGCTTTCCACCGGAGGTAGAAGAGGAAGAGGTTATTACGCGCTTTTTTGCTTCACTAAAAAGCCAGATACAGGCGTTACGTCACCGTAAGGGTCAGACTGGCAAACCATTCTTTTTGGGTTATATCTGGGTAAAGGAGCAAGTAACAAGCCAGCACCCTCATTATCACGTGGTGCTACTGTTTAACCGAGATGACTACGGTCATCTTGGTGATTACTCTAATTTCGATGCGGATAACATGGCTACACGCATCCGTAAAGCTTGGTGTAGTGCATTGAGGCTCGCATACCCTGATTATGCGTCTTTGGTACATTTCCCTGATGACGCAGAGTATCGATTTGATCGCCGAGATGCTGATCTACACAATGAGAAATTTTATAACTTCTTGGAGAGGACTGCGTATTTATTTAAATTACGTACGAAAGTACGAAACAGCCGTAATTTTGGGCGTAGTCAACTGATAAGGTAATGTTTACACTTAATTCATGGGCTCTAGCGGGGATGCTTGGCCATTCAAATTCAATTTGGGAGTTTCTACTCCCGGATCGGTTAAGCTAATTCCTCATTTATTATCGCATCAGTTGGGGTAACCCATGGCAGCCTATTCCCCTTCCTTCACCCATGACCCATGCCATGTTGAGTCGAGTGGCGGAGATCGCTGAGTTGGTGGGGCAGTGGCGGTTTGCTCAGAGCTCCCAGGTTCCTATGCTGCGTCGAGAGAACCGGATTCACACCATCCAAGCCTCCTTGGCTATAGAGAAAATACTCTGAGTGTTGAGCAGGTGACGGCAGTGATTGAGGGGAAGACGGTGCTTGGGCTTCCACGGGAAATCCAAGAGGTCCGTAATGCGTTTGCGGCCTATGAAGCAATGCCTGATTGGGATCCGGCTTCCGCTGATGATCTACTCGGTGCTCACGGACTCCTGATGCGTGGACTCTGCGATGATGCGGGTCACTGGCGTAGCGGTGGCGTAGGTATCTATCGAGGTGAGGTGTTGGTTCGTATGGCTCCCCCCTGCGAACCAGGTCCCTCGTCTGATGGGACATCTATTGACTTGGCTGGCTGAGACCGAGGCTCATCCGCTGATCGCTTCCTGTGCCTTGCATTATGAGTTGGAGTTTATTCACCCCTTTGCGGATGGAAATGGTCGGATGGGACGTTTATGGCAGACGGTGATCTTGAGTCGCTGGCAGCCTGTGATGGCCTTCTTACCAGTGGAGACGGTCATTAAGGCACGGCAAGCTCACTAATATCAGCAGCTAAGTCAGGCTGATCGTCGCAGTGATTGTACCGAGTTTATGCTCTTTTTACTGGAAGCGCTGCGCGATGCGCTGGCCCAGGCGATTGCGATTCAACCAGCAGCAGTATCACCTCATCAGGAGAAAATGCGGGTAGAAATGAAGGTTGAAACGGAGGTAGAAAAACGGTTGAAAACACCGCAGGCCATCTTGGCGGAACTGGCGGCTGAGCCGACCATAACGCTCAAGCAAGTCGCAGAGCGGATTGGCAAGTCGACCAGTACAGTGGAGAGAGCTGTGGCCGTGCTGGTCAAAGACGGACGATTACGTTTTGTTGGACCGCGCAAGAGTGGGCGTTGGGAGGTATTGGATCCTGACGCGTAACCATCTAGCCCCGCAGCTAACCGACTCAGGACTACCTCGCCACCGGCAGGTCCTCCCAGCGTGTGGTGTAACAGGGGCTCAGGTGCTCTTGTCGCATCATCCACTCAGGCGACCCCGCACCTTGGCTGGCAAAGCCTACGCGCCCCAATCCCTTGGCTTTGATCTGGTCCATCACTGCCATCAGTGCGTCCGATTGAGCGGAGGACGGGGCAAACAGATCGGCCTGTTGCTGCCCCTTGGGGGTGAACTCACTCAGCATGACACCTCCCTTCTGATAGCGGTAACCGTCGCGCCAAATCTGCGGTAGCAGCACGTTCACTTGCTGCAGCAACAACCGGGTATCATCGCTAGGGCAGACCAGCCGGACGCCAGCCTGCTCACTGTAGTAAGGGGCTCGTTCGTCAAAGGGGCTGGTTCGCACGAACAGGTGCACCCGCTGGCAACACATCCCCTCGGCCCGCAGCTTCTCGGCTGCGCGAGCCATAAAGCCTGACAACGCTTGGGCCATTTCTCCACGGTCAGTCACGCGCTCCCCAAAGGAACGGCTCGAGAGGATCTGCTGCTTCGCCGCCGGTTCAACGGTCAGCTCTGCGCAAGGCAGGCCACGCAGCTCCTGTACGATCCGCTCGACCACCACGCCGTATTGAGCGCGTAACCCTTTGGCGTCGCTAGCCACCAGGTCAGCCACGGTGTTGATGCCTTGAGCCACCAACTTGGCCCCCAAGCGCCGCCCTATGCCCCACACCTCATCCACCGGGGTGATAGCCATCAGCCGTGCGCGGCGCAGCTCGTCACGCAAGTCCACGACGCCACCAGTGGCTGGCCACTTCTTGGCTGCATAGTTGGCCAGCTTGGCGAGGGTCTTGGTGGGGCCAATCCCAACCCCTACCGTTAGGCCGGTCCACTGCCACACTCGCTGCCGGATCTGTTGCCCATAGGCTGTCAGGTCCCCGGCAAACGACTCTGACAGAGACAGAAATGCTTCATCGATGGAGTACACCTCCAGCTCGGGGGCCATGGTCTCCAACGTGCTCATCACCCGGCCAGACATATCGCCATAGAGCGCGTAGTTGGAGCTGAACGCCACACCGCCATTCGCCTCGAACTGCTCGCGGATCTTGAAGTAGGGCCCGGCCATCTTGATGCCCATCGCCTTTGCCTCGGGGCTGCGCGACACCACGCATCCATCGTTGTTGGAGAGTACCACGATCGGGCGGCCACGCAGCTCAGGGCGAAACAGCCGCTCACAGCTGGCGTAGAAGTTGTTTACATCAACAAGCGCTATGGCCATTACGCTGCCTCAGATTGCCAATCACATGGGTGAACACCCCGAACAGCTCCAGGGAGAGACTCATGAAAGGGTCGATAGGCGCGAACGCCGGATTGGCTGGCAACAGCCGCAGCCTCGGCTTGAGTTGTAAGGTCTTGACCGTGAAGCTGCCATCGAGTAGTGCAATCACCACATCACCATGGCGCCTACAAATAACAAAGAGGTCAGTATGAGTCACAATCTGTGTGCCCTACCGAAAGAGCAGCAAGAACGGGTCGAGGTCGAGAAGGCCGCCGCATATGCGGTATGGAAGGAGCGCAACGGCCAGCTGGCCGTGGTCGTGAGTGAGCCAAAACCACGCCAAGAGAGAGTTCGGGAGCGGGGGGTGTGGTAAAAGTGGGAGGTTGAGCCAACTTCTGCCTGAAAATGTGACATGTGAATTTATACACCCCTTAAAAGGATCATGGTTCCTCTGTATGATGGTTCCACAAGACGCTTATCGTATGTTCGTCAATGGGTTAGAGCGATAAGTCGCCATCTATAAATTATGAGGTTCATATGCTCAACGAACAGGTATTTCTCAAGGAAAGTCTTCCCCGTCTCCAGGTGCTCTGGTCTGCCCACGAGTTCCCTACTGAGGAGCTGGCGGCATTGGAGGTCGAGTTAAACCAGTTTTCGGTTCGCCTTCCCCTTATAGGCTCATTCAGCGCTGGCAAGTCCTCTCTTATCAACTTCTTGCTGGGTGATAGCCTGCTATCGGTCGCGGTCAATCCGGAGACCTGTCTGCCGACCGAGCTTCGCCATGCGGAGTCTGAAGCCATCACGCTGCATCATTCCAATAGGTCAGATGTCTGTCTTGATCGCGAAGCCCTTAAAGTGCAGGCGTTTGGCGAGATCACTGCCAGCAGTTGGGTAGAGGTCGCCACACCCTCACCAGTACTTGCCAAGCTGGGGGGAATGACCCTGGTTGATATGCCGGGTTGGGAGTCCGGTATTGAGCAACATTCCAATGCTATCGACAACTATCTTGAGCGCAGCTCTGCCTATTGCGTCGTGGTCAGTGTCGATGAGGGGGGACTCAAAGACAGCCTTAAAAAGATCATCGAAGAGCTGGCCATTTATAAGAAGCCGATGATGTTGATTCTGACCAAATGCGATAAGAAGACGCCGGAAGATGTTGCCAGCGTACTGGCTCAGGTACAGGGTGAGATCGAATCCATTACCGGCATACCTCTGCTCTCGGTCAGCAAAGCTCAACGCAAACAGCCACAGGAGTGGGCCAATGCGTTACAAGAGATCATTCCTCTTAACCAGCAATTTTTCCATCAACGTGTCGGCAGCCAATTTGAGCGACATCTTGAAACCTTGATGACCCATCTGAACAAGCTGTTCAACAGCGAGAACTTCACCATCGAGCAGATTAAGGGCAAGCAGGCACAACTCCATCAGGATAAGGAGCGTCTCCAGCAGGATCTCCAACAGACCCAACAGCAGTTGCAGTCCCAGGTCATCACCTTAGCGGCGTTTGTTTGCGATCAGTTTGCTAGCCGGCTCAACTCGCAACTCGACACCCTGGCAGGCCATCTGCTCCACCACGGGGATATCAATGGCGTGGTAGGGACTGCGCTACGCATGGCTTATGCCACTGGCGTGGAGGAGCGGCTCAAACCGCTTATCAGCAGCAAGCTGAGTCAGCTTGAGCGCCTGACGGAGGGAGAATTCGGTGAGCTGAGTTTTGACCATAACTTCCAGCTCAATAGTGTGAATGGCGGTTTGCTCAAGGATGTGATCGGCAATCTATTGCCACTGGTCATGGCAGCATTGACCCGTATTCCGGCACTGATGATCTTTGCCCCAATCCTCAAAACCATCCTGGGTTCGCTGTTTGATAATGCCGCCAAAGAGGTGGCGAGACGGGAACAGCGGGAAGAAGTGCGTCAATATGTGCTCCGCAACTTGATCCCTGATTGCCTTGCTCAGGTTAAAGATCCAATTGAGCAGGCGCTGGCGAAGGGCATTGAGCAGGTGATCTCCACGGTCAAGGGAGAAGCCGAGCGCGAGTTGCGCAATTTTCAGCAGTCCCTGGCGCAATTGGCCGAGCAACTGGCTAGCGAGCAGGCCAACGATAATGCCAACAAGGCCCGTTTGCAGCAAGAGCATGCCGAGCTGGCTGCTCTGTTAACCAAGGTGGAAGCGTTTGGTCATGAGTGATAACACTAGGTTGTTGCTCGATGAGCAAACCCTTCGCGAGCGCTATGCCCTGCTTTGCCAGGTCTGTGACGCCGCCCCCCAGGGAGCGGAGCTGCAGTTGGAAGGGCAGTTGCAGTGCCTTGAGCAATTGATCGAGCATGAGCTGCCAGCGCTGGCTCGCAGGGGAAGCCCGGACAATTTTGCCGATCTGCTCCATGCCCTTCGCCAAGAGATGGTGCGTTTTCGGGAGTTTTGTGAGTACCCCGAACTCCCCAGCAAGGTGGTGGTCGGGCTGGGCGGGAGTTTCAGTGCCGGCAAGTCGTCGCTGATCAATGCGCTGATAGGTGATCGCAAGTGTCTGGCGACTGAGCTGACCCCGACCACCTCGCTGCCTACCTATCTGGTGCAGGGGCTGGGGGAAGAGGTTGGGGTGCATGCCATTAATCATTTCAACCGCAAGGTCTCCCTCACTTATGCCCAGTTTCGTACCATCACTCATGATGAAAAGGAGCTGTATGGTAGTCAGGTGAGCACTCTGCTCAAGTCGGTGGTAGTCGCTCACCCAGCACTGCCGTGGGCCAATCTGACCCTGTTAGATACGCCGGGTTACAGCAAGGCGGATGAGGCGAGTGGCGAACGGACGGATTCTAATGTAGCCAGAACCCAGCTCAGCAGTGCCCAGTTTATCCTCTGGCTGGTGCCGGCCGACAAGGGCACCATCACCGAGGAGGATATTGCGTTCCTCGCCTCTCTCGATCGCGCCATTCCTAAGCTGATCGTGGTGAGCCGCGCCGACAAGCACCCGCCGGAAGAGATTGCCAATATAGTGCAGTTGGTGAGGGAAACGCTGGCCAAACGCGGTCTGTCGGTACTCGATGTGCTCCCATTCTCGACCCGTCCCCGTACCGGCTTCAATGCGGGGCCACTGATGGACTACTTTGCTCAATGGAATGAGGCGAGCCGGGAGCTGGGTTTTGCCAAGCAGTTCAAGCGCCAGTTTATGGGCTATCAACGTTTTATTGACGAGGAACGTCAGGAGGCGCAGCGGCTGCTGGCTAAGTTCAACCGCATCCTCGCCCTGAGCGATGATGGCGACGTGCAGGTCGATATCGACAGTGTGCAGCGCAATTGCAAGGGCGAGCTCGAACAGTTGGAGCAACTGGCGCAGACACTGGCCGATCTTCAGGACCGCTTCTTTACCCAACTTAAACAGATAGGGGATAGGGTCGGCATTGCGCTGCCGGAGCCGGATGCCCTAAGTCTGCTGGATCTTGGCTCTATTCAGCTCTCGGATATGCTCTGGCAATTGATGAGGGAGTGGGATATTCCTGCGACAGAATGGGATTCCTTATTCTGGCTGCCGCTAACTCGTAAGCAACCTTTGGAGCATCGTGATCATCTGTTACGCCGAAATAAGCACGCTGCCAAGCAGTGGCTGTTCCTAATTCAAGATATGCCTCTAGCACGACGTGAATATTTGCTGTGCCGTGATAGCCCCCTTGCTACTACCTTACAGGTGCTGCAAGCCTGACGCACTCCAGAAGGAATTGATTAAATGAATAAACTATTACAGATGTTGGATAGGGTCCGACCTGAGATTGATCCCCTAGATGAGCATTATTTATCGAACGAAACGCCCTTGGCGCGAGATCGTTATCTCACCTTGCTGGCGGCCAATTTGTTAGAGGTAGGAGCATTGAGTGAGGCTCGCAGCCGCTTGTTCGATATGCTGATCACCTCTATGGAGACCGATCATTCGGCCAGCTTCTATATGCAGCAAGCCAATGCCCTGGAGCATAACGAGCTCAAAGAAATTCTGCTTTATTTAAGAGAGGACAAAGAAAGGACCAAAGCTTATCTATTCGATCTACTGGTGCTGCTGCGTATTGATAGCCCTCTCGATTCTACCAAAATTACACTTATAGAACAACAGTTTACAGTTTTAGGGGTTACTGAGCGTGAAGCAAAAAACCTCGTGTTTTGGTTCGATTACTTAACTCAAGGGAAACCCCTATCAATATATGAAACCAATGTTGACTTGCATGAAATAGTTTACGCAGAATGTGTTCTTAAATCTGATAGAGATATTCTTAGCAATTTTAATTGCATCTCTTTTTCGCTTAAACCAGGTAAGATTTATAATGAAAATGAGTTTTACACGGGTGGTTCAATATCTAGTTACTTTTCAGATGCTGGCATCAGTTACAATTATTATTACTGTGTGAATAAAGTGAGGTTTCCACGAGGTCTGTTAGTAAGCATATATGCTCCAATAAAAAATTTCTCTAGTAAACTTTGGTCTTTTGGGGGAAAGGCTCCGGCGTTGTGTATGATCCCATATCCAAATGGCTTATCAACTTGGCGTAGGTTTTTTGATAGTGAAGAAATATAATAGCTATTGTGCTGTGACTATATTAACACTTGCAAGTGTTGTCACACATATTTATTAAGTCTTAGATGCACAGGATACTTTTGAATAGATGGAAACATTTAAATTTCTTTCCCATCAGAAATCCATATTAGCCCGCTTTGAACAAGAACAAGAAGGGTTAAAAGGCATTTACACCGATTATCAGAGCAAGCTCTCCCGTTGGCAGATGCAGGAGCAGACCCTCAATATTGGTATTATGGGACAGGTCAAGGCGGGCAAGAGTACTTTTCTTAACGCTCTGCTGTTTGATGGTCGCCCGATCCTGCCTGAGGCAGCCACACCCAAGACAGCGAATCTGACCAAGGTGGTCTATGGCGAGCGTTACAGCCTGCAGGTGGAATATTACAGCCAGCAGGAGTGGAACGAGATTGTGAGCCAGGCCAATCAAGCAGGGGAAGGGGACAAGAGCAAGGTCGCCCGTGAGCTGGTGGCCATGGGGCAGGCATCCGGGATTGATCTGACGCAGCACTGGCAAAGAATGGGTGGCGAAGAACATTGTGAGACCTTCTATGCCGACGATCTGGCGGGGTTGCAGGGACTGCTTAATCAGTATGCCGGTAACAATGGTCGTTACACCGCTCTGGTCAAGTCCACCATGCTGACCCTGCCCGATGAGCAGCTCAAAGGGTTTGAGGTGGTCGATACTCCGGGCTTGAACGATCCGGTGCAAAGTCGTTCCCAGAAGACCCGCGACTATATGGCCAACTGTGATGTGGTCTTCTTTCTATCCCGCTGCAGCCAGTTCCTCGACAAGTCGGATGTGGGACTACTAGGCGAACAACTGCCGGGCAAGGGGGTGAAGCGGCTAGTGTTGGTTGCGGGGCAGTTTGATTCGGCCATCCTCGATGATGGTTACGATCGCAGCTCGCTGGATGAAACCGACAACAATATCCGCCGTCGACTGCAGCGGGGGGCTGCGGAGACAGTGACCGAACTGGTAACAAAGAGCCGCGAGCGGGGGCAAGATGCGCGCGCCAAGGTGCTGGAGCAATTAGCACTGCCGGTGTTTGCCAGCACCTTTGCCTACGGTTTCGCCACTTGGCCTGAGGTACGTTGGGGTGACAGCATGCGCCATACCCACAGAAAGTTGCAGGAGATGGCCGAGGAGTGCTGGGATGAGCCCATCACAACCGAACAATGGCAACGCCTGGCGAACTTCGATGCGCTGAAAGCGGCCTATCAACAGGCACGCTGTGATCGCCTGCCGCTGCTGGAGCTGCAACGGCAGGGTTTTGAACAAGAGATACAAGAGCGCCTTATCGAGTGGCGCAATGGTTTTGCCGAGCGGATCAAGCAGCGTATCCACCTGCTTAAGACCCAGGATCTGCAGTCGCTGGCACTGCAGCAGCAAAACTGCGATCAGCGACTTTCGGCCATCGCCGATGAGCTTAAAGCCATTGTCGAAAGTGTGACAGCAAGGGCGCGCAAGGATAGCGGGGAAATGCTGTCGCAATTGGCCCGTGATCGCGGTCGCTTCAGAAATATCCAGACTCGCAGCGGCACCAAAGAGGTGACCAGATCATACAAGGTTAGCGATTCGACCTGGTATAAACCCTGGACTTGGGGTAGCACCAGAACCGAGTACTATACCGACACTGTTAGCTATGACTATCTCAATGCGGCCGATGCCATAGAACAGGTGCGTGACTTCGGTGCTCAGTGTGCTGATCAGATGCGAAGTCATATCAACCGTCTCATCTCCCCACACGAGCTTAAAAGTAGTTTGCGCAAGGCTCTGCTCAAGCATCTGGATACCAAGAGCGATCACTTCGATCCCGCGCTGTTCAGGAGCACCCTGGAGGGGGCCATCAATCGCCTGTCGATGCCGACCCTGAGGCTCTCGCTTGGGGATGCCACCTCGATCATTCCCTTCTCGGGTCAGATCAAGGAACGTGACGAGATGGAGAGGCTTCGCCGCTATCTGGACGAAGCGTTGGGAAATGTCTTTGACCGATTGGAAAAACAGTTGGATAAGGGGATCAATCAGGTGCTGGCTCAGTTGGAAGCGTTGCAGACCTCTCTTAAGGAGGAGCTGACCCGGGATCTTCGGTCAGAACTGGATCAAGTACGCCAAGGCTTGCAGCACAAGGAGCAGGAGTTGGCCGATTATGATGAATTGCTGACTCGACTCAGCACAATCTAAATCCTATAACCTGAATGAAGAGACTCCCGGCAGTGCCGGGAGTCTCTCTATCTCAACATTTTTAGTTATGGAGCCATGCGCCCTTTGCATTTTTAAATTTGCAAATCCGCGCTCTTGAGCTTGAAGGTACATCCTTGCTGAATTAGCTCCTCCCGGTTGGCCAGCACCAGCGGGTATAGCAGGGGATGCTGCTGGTGTTCGCCGTTATAGCTCACCTGCATCCGTTCCAATGCGTAATGAACCAAGGGGATCCGTTGGCGGATCAACAGCTGGCTCCCGGTCATGGCATAGTCTCTGGCAATGATGGCCTGCTGTCCCTCGCTGAGCCCAGGATTGGGAACGACTATGGCGGTCACTTGGGAGTTCCACTCCAGATCCTGATCCCGGCCGTGGGGGGAGGCATCCAGCAGATCCGGTTCCCCGCGAAAACGACTCATCACAAAATCCAGATATTCCCCTTTCTTCTCGCAGTAGGCACGTACGTGCCAGCGGATCCCGTCATAGACCAGAGTGTGAGGCACGATATTGCGGCCACTCTGCTCCTCTGAGCTGAGGGATACGTAATCGACATCGACCCGCAGTTGGCCGCGCGCCGCTTGCACCAAGCCGCGCACGATTTTCGGGTCGATATGGCGGTTTGGCACATCCAGGATCTCGATATGGCCGTAGCGCAGATCCATCAGCGGCAGGGTCAACAGCCCCGCGTCATGTTGGCGTTGGTGCTGCTTTTCACGGTGTAGCAGCATCAGGTACTCGTCCACCTTGCCTTCGCTAAAGCGCGGGACAAAGTGCTCTGTGGGTTTGTATCCTTTCAGGCTTCTGTCATAGACCAACCCTTCCGGTGAGTAGTGGATCAGGTAGTGGTTGATATCCCGCGAGGCCTGTTGGCGACCGATATTGAAGGCGGTCATCAAATGATTGGTGGTCAGCCGTCCCTCCCACTGTAATACGATTTCCAGCAGACGAAAGCGCAGGGTTTGATCCCAGGTGAGCTCTTTGGGTGACATACGTGCTCCAAAATGCGACATGTTTATGTAACCAGTATCGGCATGAGTATACAGGCTACATATAATGAGTCCATCGAAATGAGCGCCAAAGGAACATGTCATGAACGGGAGGCTGGATAGTGCGTACAGCCATCACGCCGCGTGCCGGATGCAGCAGTGCGGTATTGCACCCGAGCTGGTGGATATGCTGCTGAACATCGGACGCTCTGCTTATCACCAGGGGCGCGAACTGGTTTATCTCGACCGCAAAGGATTGGCGATGTTGCAAACCGGAGGCGGATTGCCCGCGGAATGTTGCCAGCGGCTGCGCCGTCACTATCTGGTTCTGCAAGACGGTGAGATTGTCACCGTTTGTCATAAAACCACCCACTTCAAACGCGATCGTCACTGAGGCGCTATGAACTCAAGACTGTTATCGGATCAGGCGGCCATGCCACTGATCAGGGGGATCTATTGCCTACTACCAGCCGAGCGAGCTAGGGCTCTGACCGTTCTGCTTGCCAAAGGCGCGTATCACCAAGAGGGTGAGACTTCACCGCTGATGGTGGTGACGGCACTGGCTATCCATGTCGAGCAACATCGGCTGGATCGCACTTCACAGCCAATCTACCAAGGGCGTGAGCAACTGATGGAGGGTACCGCCAGTTTGCTTGGGGAGGATGCCAGTTTTGAAGATTTGGATGCGTTGCGTCTGTTGGCGCTACTACTCGAAAAATTATTGCGAGGAGGGCATGGCAGTCGTCAGGCCAAGCTGGATGGATTAACGGTAAGCGTTATGGAGCAGCGGGCGCTGGCGACCAGCTCCCCGAATAGCTGCGCCGTGATACGCGGCAGCTGGCGGCGCAAGTCACGTAATCAGCTGGGCCATGCCAGCTGGCTGGATGTTGTGGAGGCAGCCCTATGGTGCTTCTGGCATGGTGATGATTTGGAAAGCGGAGAAGTGCTACTCGGTGTGCTGCTGGGCAGGGATGAGCGGGTGCGGTTGGTCTATGGTTTGCTGGCCGGTGCTTTCTATCTGTCAGATCTGACTGCTTGAAGCTGCGGGGCAGCTGCTGCCCCGCCATCTTGCGGCTGATTAACCAGCCAGCTCAACCACCGGATAACAGGCATCTCCCCACAGGGTATCTGGGTGGGCCATCATCAACTCGATGATCACCGGCACCAGTTTGCCTAGCAGGTTGGCACAATCCTTCAGTTGTTTGCGATTGACCGAGCTGTTCCAGGTCGCACCACCATGGATTAACTGGTTGCGCAAGGTATAGAGGCGGTTAAACACCACGCCCAGCAACTGCGGGGTGTTGCCGCTGGCGAGTGCCTGGTTTGCCATCTTCTTGCCTTGTGTCAGCCGCTCCTTCCACTGGGATTCGCTTATTTTGCCGCTGTGATAATCCCAGAAGCCTTGTAGTACAAACGGGGTGTCCAGCAGTATGCGGATACTGCCAGAGAACTCCTGCCAGACCAGATGTTCGATCTTTTTGTGCTCATCCAGGTCGCACAGTTTCTCCAGAAAGCCTTTGAAGGTCTCCTGTTCCGAGAGGCGACGATTGTCATCGATTTCAGTGGCATAAGCCGCATTGAACGCAATCCAGAGAAAGATAAAGCGGCCATCTTCATCTTCGGCCATTTCAGCGCGTTGAAGCCAGCTTAAGGCACGATGAACTCGCAGGTTGAGATTGCTGGGAGAGTCTTCACGCAGCATCCGGTGACGAGTTTTCAACTGTTCAAAATTCAACGATGATCTCCTTCTCAATCAGATGAATAGCCCAGCTTCGGCAACCATGCTCCCTGTCCCGCTGTTTGATCATCTGGTTGGTGACGAAGTGGCTGGAATAGCAAGTGGTAATAACAGCGGCTACTTTCGGATGACCCCCTTCAACATCGCAATGGCTAGCTCCACCATGGTGGTCGACGATTTTTCCAGTGGGGCATGGTGGCACTCGGGACAGGTCTCAAACCAGGTGTGGCCACGTACCATAACGTCGCTCTTGGGAACAACCGTCTTGTGCCAGCAACACTGAGGGCAACGAAAGGTAAATGGAGGTGGTGGTATAGGCATGATATTTCCCAAAAAAGTTCCATTTGGTTTAGCCTACCACGGTTCGATATTGATGGGCGCAGCCTCGATCACAGACTTTTAGCGATATCCGCATCCGCCTGAAAACACGACATGTGCAAAACCCCAGTATCGAAGCTGCGCGGCAGGCCCGGTATAGTCAGCCGAGACCACCTCAGAGAGGGCATGCGATGAGTAACCGAACCGGTTTTTGGTTAGCAGAACCCCAGTTGTCGCTGGCCGCTCTGCTGCTTGGGCTGCTGCAATCAACAGCATTGGCAGCCAACTGCACCTATCGGGAAGATGCGTTGGGCCATACCCACTACCGGTGTGATGATGGCAAGCAGGGCGTCCTGCGTGAGGATGCTCTCGGCAATATCAGGGATTCGGGCTCGGGCATCACCTGGCGAACTGATGTCTTGGGCAACCTCAAGGGCAGTGATGGAACAACTTACCGTGAAGATGCATTGGGTAATGTGCGTGGTAGCAACCCAAAAACTGGGGAGCGGGTGATCTGGCGTGAGGATAGCCTCGGCAATTTACGTGCTTCCGACGGTACCGTCTGTAGAACCAACGCTCTGGGGCAGTTGAAATGCAGTGGTGAAAGCCTGCCGCCAGTCTTGTTGGGGCAATGACCATCGAAAATGAGGGAGTTGTCGTCGTTCAGGCAGCCCCAGAGGGATAACTGTGCGCTTGGTTAAAGGCAATGTGGCTCGTTTCGCGTATGATAACCGCGTCTTAGAACCCATTGTCGAATTAGAGAGTAGTTATGACGGCCAAAGCATATCTGGGCGACATCATCGGTGGCAGTATCATGTTGCGTGAGAGCAGAGTGGTTGCTGAACTACTGCTACAACATCCGGATGAAGTGAGCTGGAGTGATGCCATTGTTAACGAAAACGCATTGCAAAAAACCTCTGTGCATAGTGCTAAGCGGATGGCATCAACTCTTCGCAAAAGACTTGAGCCGATGGGGCAGGATTTCTGGACTGCATTGCTGCAGGTGTCTGATGACCTGGCAAAGCAGATGTTACTGCTGGCAACTATATGTCAGTCTCCCGTTCTAGGCGATTTTATGGCAACGGTTGTTTCTGATGCTAGGCGCATGTATCGAGAATCACTGCGTAGCGATGACTGGCAGGAATTTATTTTGTCTCGGCAACGGGTTGTTGATGGCCTTGAACAATTTTCTGCGAGCTCAATTCAGAAAATGGGGAATAACGTTTTTAAGATCCTGGCAGATGTTGGGTATCTGGAGTCTGGTCGCTCGAGAAAATTGCAGAATCTTTACCTGTTACCCGAAATGAGAGAATGGTCGATGCGCTTGGGCTGTCCAAAAGCCTATGAGGCGATGGAGTCAGCACGATGAAGGTGCGGTGGGATAGTGAGCCGCAACTTAAGGCTCGCTTGGAGCAGATAGAAGCGCGCTTGCAAAGTGACAGTTTCTTGAACAACCGAGAATTGGGAGGGGAGATCGGATTTTATATCTTCGATTATCCGCCTCAATTTGAGTTGATCGTGCGCGAGTATCTCGAATCAAGCCTGCTCCAGGTGCGCAAGCAAGGGCTGCAATTTTTGCACCTCAACTTGTTTGAAGAACTACTCGACATGTTGCAGGGACGAAAGCTGTTAGATAAGGCCTTTGAACTGGAATTGAAAAAAGGGACGGATGAGTTGGCCAAAGCGTTGAAAGGCCCGCTCGAGCAAGGGCGTGTTGCCCAGCATTTGATGAGCAAAATTCGTCCGACCAATCCGCAGTTTGTGCTGTTGTCCGGCCTTGGCCAATGTTGGCCATTACTTCGTGGCCACAGCTTGCTCAATGCTCTTCATGCACATATGGGCGCGATCCCTCTGGTGCTGTTTTATCCAGGGCGATACAACGGTCTTGAGCTCTATCCCTTTGACCTGGATCGCGCCGAAGTGGCAACAGCCAATTACTATCGTGCGTTCCAGCTAGTGCCGCATGCTTCAAAATACCAAGGTGGATAGCCACCTTGGTTTCCAGAGATAGGCCAATGAGCTGTGACTGAAGTGGCATAGAGGGGTTGTTTCGTTACAAAAACTTTCGAACCTCAGCTGTTGGTAAGCCAATGGCGCGATAACGTAAATCACTAAACCGCTACAAGAACGGTAACCTGCAAACAAGAGACATGGGATCATCGATGCAAATCAAAGAGCTATTTACCAAACAACTGGATCGTCCAATCAATGGCGTGGTGAAAGCCGAACAGCTGGATGAGCAAATTATCTGGACTGAGTTGGATGAATATGTGGTGACCCGTGAACTTGATCGCCATCTGCGCCATTTCTTCGAGACCTATTTGCCAGGCGTCACCCATCCTGATGATCCCAGCGTGGCTGGTAAGATTGGTATCTGGGTCTCCGGTTACTTTGGCTCCGGTAAATCGCACTTTATCAAAATTCTCTCTTATCTGTTGGGTAACCAGAGAGCCGTTCACGGTGAGCAGAGCAAAGTTGCTATCGATTTTTTCAAAGATAAGATCAGTGACAACCTGCTCTACAGCGATATTCACGCAGCGGTGAATCGTCAAACTGAGGTGATTCTTTTTAACATCGACAGTCGTGCTGATACTGAAGATAAAGAAGATGCCATCCTGAAAGTGTTCCTGCGGGTGTTTAACGAGCGGCTCGGCTATTGCGCCGATCATCCTCATATTGCACACCTTGAGCGAGAGCTCGATGCTCGTAATCAATATCAAGCGTTCAAGAGCAAATTTGCCGAGTTGACTGGCTCCTCTTGGGAAGAGGAACGTGATGCTTATGGCTTCTGCCGCGATGAAATGGCGCAAGCCTGGGCTCACGCCACAGGTCAATCGGAAGCCTCCTCGGTGCAGAGCATGGAAAACTTGGAGTCCATGTTTACGCTCGATATCAGCAACTTCTGCAAGTGGGTGCGGGAGTATCTGGATCGCAGTGCCCAAGAGAGTGGGGGTGATGGCAAACGCATCATCTTCCTGGTCGATGAAGTCGGTCAGTTTATCGGCAATAACACCCAGATGATGCTCAAACTCCAGACCATCACTGAGAATCTGGGGACAGCATGTGGTGGACGTGCATGGGTTATCGTTACCTCACAAGAGGATATCGATGCCGTACTTGGCGATCTCAGCGCGAAAAAAGGGCAGGATTTCTCAAAAATCCAGGGACGTTTTCATACCCGGATCTCCCTCTCCTCGTCTAATACCAACGAAGTCATCCAAAAGCGTCTGCTCGAAAAAACAGAAGCGGCTAAAGATCAGCTTGCTGAGTTGTTTATTCAGAAAGGCGATATCTTGCGCAACCAGCTGGCGTTTGATGCAACTACGACAGCTGAGCTGGCGAACTATCGCGACAACGTCGAATTTGTCGATCACTACCCTTTCATTCCCTATCAGTACTTGCTGGTGCAGAAGGTGTTTGAAGCGATCCGCAAAGTGGGGGCAACAGGTAAACACCTTTCTCGTGGTGAACGTTCTTTGCTGGATGCGTTCCAAAATGCAGCGCGTCAGCAGATGAATCAAGGTGTTGGGGTATTGGTGCCGTTCCATGCCTTCTATCCGGCTATCGAATCGTTTCTGGATACCAACGTCAAACGCATTTTCGAACAGGCGGCTGAGAAACAGAGCCTCGACCCTTATGATGTCAGCATCCTCAAGTCACTGTTTTTGATCCGTTATGTCGATCTGGTTAAGTCCACGCTCGATAATCTGGTGACCCTCTCAATCGAAGAGATTGATACCGATAAAGTGGCGCTCAGAAAACGGATCGAGGCCAGCTTGCAGCGCCTGGAGAATCAACTACTGATCGCCCGCAACGGTGATGAATATGTGTTCCTCACTAACGAAGAGAAAGAGGTCGAGCAGGAGATCAAACACACTCTGGTCGAGAGCACTGAAATCACACGTCTGCTGTCGAAGGTCATTTTTGATGAGGTAATGGGAGGGCGCCGCCAGTATCGTTATCCTGTCAACAAACAAGACTATCCAGTGAGTCGTTTCTGTAACGGTCATCCTTTCGATGGCAGCTTGCAGACTGATCTGGTGCTCAAAGTCATCTCTCCGCTTGATGCCAACTTCGATGGTTACAACGATCAGGGCTGCAAGGCGCTCAGTCTGGAAGGTCAAGGTAGCATCGTGATCCGCTTGCCTGATGAAAAGCGGCTATGGGACGAATTTGATACCTGGCTTAAAACCGAGAAGTTCCTGGCAAGCAACCGTAGCCAGCGGCCGGAACAAGAGAAGCTGTTGGCCGAAAAAGCGATGGAGAATACTCAGCGCCGCAATCGTCTCAAGTCGCTGTTTGAGGATCTGGTGAAGCAGGCTCAGTTCTTTGCTATTGGCAACGAGCTACAGACCAAGTCAGGCAGTGTCGTGAACATGCTCGATGAAGCCTATAGCTACGTGATCGAGAATTCGTTCCAAAAGCTCAGTTTGCTCAAAAGCTGCGGTGCCAACCCGATGCAAGAGCTTAAAGCGGTGATCGTTGCTGATGATACGGCGCAGCTCAACATGCATCTGGGTGACCAGGATCCGAACAGCAGTGCCAAGCAAGAAATTGAGTTTTACCTGAATGTGTCGGAAGAGGCCAACAAGCCGGTCTACCTCAAAGAGTTGCTCGAGCGTTTCAGTGCTCGCCCTTATGGCTGGAACCGTGATGAAGTGATGCTGCAAGTCGCCCATCTGGTGTTGCTGGGTAAGGCTGCCCTATCGACCCCTAACGGCGATCTGCCACTTAATCGCAGCTATGACCAGTTCACCTCGGTGCGCAGCCATACCAGTCTGCGTATTCGCCGGGTGCGCCAGCATAGTGAGCAGCAGATTGTGAAGGCTGCACGTCTTGCCAAAGAGATCTTCCAAAAACCTTTCGATAGCAGTGAAAAAGAGCTTGCGAGCAAGCTGCAAGGGGAGCTAAGCCAGTGGCAGAAACTGCTTCAAGAGTTCGATTTCAAGGCAAAGCAAGGCTATTGCCCTGGACAAAGCGTGTTGGATAGTGGCAAACGACTGGTGGCAGGCCTGCTGGATCTGGGCAATAACAGCTATGCCCTGATCGACGCGCTATGTGCCCAGGCTAATGATTTGCAGGATTTTGCTGAAGATTTTGAAGAGGTTGAAGAGTTCTATACCCGACAGTTTGACACCTGGCTGCAACTGCACCGCGCCTTGGGGGAACAGTTCCGCGCTAACCGTCATGCACTTGAGCAAGACCCGGATGCCGCAGCGCTATTTGCACAGCTGCAAGCCATTCACGATGACAAGCAGCCCTATGCCAAGTTGCGTAACGTCGGCACCTTGGTTGAGCAGATTAGCGCGATTAACCTTCGTTTGGTTGAGCAGCAGCGGGTAGTGAGCCTGCAGGCTATCGAGCGAACCCAAATGGGAATCAAATCTTCTGTCAGTGACTTGCCAAGCGATCTGCAAAATCAGGCCATGCGCCCCTTTGTATTGCTCAAAGAGCGGGTGAGCAAGAGCGTCTCACTCCATGAGCTGGTCAGTCTGGTCAAAGAGGCGGATGACGAAGAAGACAAGGTGATCGAGCTTATCAACCGCTTCAGTGCGCAGCAGTTGCAGGCAGAAAAAGACCGTGCTGAAGCAGCCAGACATGTTGGCGTAGCAGCGCCGTCACAGGTCCAGGAGCCAGCCGCAGGGACGAGTAGCGGTAGTGCCCAGGCGACTGTTGAAAAGCCGGTTGCCAAGCCTAAGCCCGCCCCTAAGCCGATCGAACTGGTCTCCCCCACCGAGCTGCTGGGCGATAACCACCTCTTTATTGAGACTGAGCAGGATATCGAAGCCTATCTGGGCAAGCTGCGTAGCCGCTTGCAGCAGGCCATTGATGGTGGCAAACGGGTGCGGATTAAATAACAGCCCAAGAGCCTCCCCTGTTGCTCATTAGAGCAACAGGGGAGGCTAATAAAGCGACAATAACAAGCATCTGTTCTGATTGTTTGATGATATACCGTCACGTCAAGGGTGATCGTTGACCTTCTTTAATTGGCTTAGCATCGAACTATTGGGCAGATAACAATAATGAAAATGGGATAAAAACATGTACCAAGCCGGTGGAACTATCAAGGATTTGCTGACCAAGGTTGAGCAGCATGATTATATTTTACCCGCAATTCAGCGCGAATTTGTCTGGAAGCCAGAGCAAATTTGCCAGTTATTCGACTCTTTGCTGCAGGGCTATCCCTTCGGAACCTTCCTCTTTTGGAAAATAAAGTCTACTCACCAGCGTGAGTATCAGTTCTACGACTTCATGCGTCACTATCACCAGCGTGATCGGGTGCATTGTGAAAAGCTTGATCTCATTGGTGAGCAGGATCGCGTTGCCGTACTCGATGGTCAGCAGCGCATGACAGCCCTCAACATTGGTCTGCGCGGATCCTACAGCTGGAAGACGCAGGGAAAGTGGTGGTCCAGCCCAGATGCATTTATCGAGCGTCGCCTATATCTTAACTTGCTGGTGGCCGGTGAAGTTGAAGGGGGAGCTCGTTATGATTTTCGTTTCTTGAGTGAAGAGGAAGCGGCTCGTCAAGACCATGAGCACCACTGGTTTCTGGTCAGTCGGATCATGGCTATTGATATAGATGAATTAACCGATGAACTAGATGATATCGAGCTGGACAAAGAAAGCCGCAAAATCGCGCGCAATACCCTGCGTTTGCTGCATCGCACTATCCATCTGCAAGACAAAATCTCTTATTACGAAGAGTCAGAGCAGAGCCTGGAGAAGGTTCTCAATATCTTTATTCGGATGAATAGCGGGGGGACTGCGCTCTCCTATTCTGACCTGCTGCTATCTATCGCTGTGGCACAGTGGAGCAAGCTGGACGCCCGGGAAGAGATCCACAAATTGGTGGATGAGCTCAACCAAATTGGTGATGGCTTCTCATTTAGCAAGGATCTGGTGCTCAAAGCGGGTCTGATGCTGTGCGATATCGGCAGTGTCGGCTTCAAGGTTGAAAACTTCAGTAAAGAGAATATGGCCAAGCTGGAGGAGAACTGGGAGCCAATCCGTAAGGCGTTGCAACTGGCCGTCAACCTGCTCGCCAGCTTTGGCTTTAATGGCTACAACCTAGGAGCCGATAGCGCACTATTGCCGATAGCTTACTACCTCTTTAGGCGTGAACTTGGCGACAGCTACCTGACTCGCAGTGAGTATGCAGCAGATAGACAAGATCTGAGGGGGTGGTTGATCCGCTCAGTCCTCAAGCAATCCGGCATCTGGGGGAGTGGCCTCGATACGCTGTTGACAACCTTGCGTAGTAAAATCAAAGAGCATGGTCAGCATGGATTCCCGCTCACCGAGATTAATACAGCGATGACCGAGCGCGGCAAGAGCCTGCGTTTTGAAGAAGAAGAGCTGCAAACCTTGGCTGAACTCGACTACGGCAACCGCCGCACTTTTGCGCTGTTGTCATTGCTCTTTCCCGGCCATGACTTTAGTCGTCACTTCCATGTAGATCATATCTTTCCCAAAGGTCGCTTTACTCGCGCACAGCTGAAAAAGGCGGGGATCTCCGATGAAGAGCAGATTGAAAAGTGGTGCCAAATGGCCAATTGTCTGCCTAATCTACAGCTTCTCGAAGGAAGCCTGAACAATGAAAAGCGGGAAAAGCTGCCACATGAGTGGTACGCCATTATGTGGCCAGATCCGGCCGCTAGAGCGAACCATCTGCAGTTACAAGCCATCAACACCTTGCCTGAGTCCCTGCTTGGATTTGCTGAGTTTTATCAGGAGCGCCGTGAAACTCTGCTGGGTCGACTGCGCCATGTTCTTCAAACACAGCAAGCCTGATTAATAGGCTTACCAATGAGTTGGCTTAACCGGGCCATTAAGAATGGCCCGGCGCTAGAACGAGAAAAAAATGAACACCAACAACCTGAAAAAAGTCGCCCCTCGGGCGCGTACCGCCTTTATTAAAGCCATTACAGCCCGAGCCGGTGAGTTTGGTATCACCGCCAAGGACGTTAGTGCCCCAACAATCAGTGGTGATGTACTGCAAGTGGCGGGTTTTACCCATCCTGCTCGCTTTGCCCCGGCCGTTACCCGTCTGCAAGCACGGGTGGCCAACGAAGGCGTTGCGCAACTGATCGAGCAGATGGCCTATACCTGGTTTAACCGTTTTTGCGCCATCCGCTTTATGGAGCTCAAAAGCGACGAGGGCTACCTCGAACACGGGGTGCGTATCTTATCGCACCCCACTCAGCCGCAAGGCTTTGAAGTGCTCGACCGCGCACCCGAAGTGATCGAATCCTTAATGGGCGAAGGTGTTTCCCTTGATAAGTCTGCACTGCTCGAGTTGATGCTGGCGGGTAACGAGCAAGAAGCGTTATTCCGTGAGCTGCTGCTCGGACAGTGCCACCGCCTGCATCAGGCGATGCCATTTCTGTTTGAAGCTATCGACGACGAGACCGAGTTGCTGCTGCCCACCGGCCTGACCCGAACCGATGCATTCTGGCGTGAACTGGTGGATGGAATACCGGAAGAGGACTGGACTCAGGTTGAGGTGATTGGCTGGCTCTATCAGTTCTATATCAGTGAGAAGAAGGATGAGGTGATCGGCAAGGTAGTGAAATCGGAAGACATTCCCGCCGCCACCCAGCTCTTTACCCCTAACTGGATCGTCCAATATCTGGTGCAAAACTCGGTTGGGCGCTATTGGCTGCAGACCTATCCTGATTCGGCGTTGCCCGCAGTCATGCCTTACTTTGTCTTCCCCGGTGAGCAATCTATTGAAGTACAGGATGAATACGCACGTCTAACCCCTGCCAGTATTGAACCTGAGTCAATCAAGGTGCTCGATCCCGCCTGTGGCTCTGGCCATATTCTGGTGGAAGCCTATAACCTGCTTTATCGCATCTACGAAGAGCGCGGTTACCGCAGCCGCGATATCCCCACGCTTATCCTGAGCCACAACCTCTATGGCCTCGATATTGACGACCGCGCCGCACAACTGGCCGGTTTCGCCCTGCTGATGCGTGCCCGTCAGGATGATCGCCGTCTCTTCTCACGGGAGATCCAGCTTAACGTCCACGCTTTGCAGGAGAGCCGACACCTCAATATCCCCAAGCTGTGGCAAGCCCTTAACCTCAATGCCGAGTGGGATCGTGGTCAAAGCCAGGATCTGTTTGCTGTTGCTCCGGCCAGTTTGGCGAGTAATGACCCGCGCTTGGGTCTGCTGAACGATTTGCACATGCGTTTCCTGTCTGCCAAAACGTTGGGATCCTTGATCGAGGTGCCTGCCGAGCAGGCGCCAGCCATCACCGAGCTGGCTGCTACCCTGCACACCTTAAGCATCAGTGGTGATGCCATGCAAAAACCGGCCGCTCAGGCATTGCTACCACTGCTCAAGCAAGCCAGCATATTGGCCAAACGCTATGATGCGGTGATTGCCAACCCGCCTTATATGGGCAGCAAGGGCATGAATGCGGAGCTCAAAGAGTTTGCCAAAAAGCAGTTTCCGAACAGCAAGTCGGATCTGTTCGCCATCTTTATCGAACGCAATCTCGACTTGACCACAACTGCAGGCATGGTTGCCATGATCACCATGCAAAGCTGGATGTTCCTCTCCTCGTTTGAGGCATTACGCGCCCGCATTTTGGGGCTGCATACCATCTTGGGGATGGCTCACTTGGGGGCGCGCGGCTTTGACAGCATCGGTGGCGAGGTGGTGTCCACTACCGCCTTTGTGCTGGCCCAGCCCCATCTGCCCACCTATCAAGGTGCTTACTTCCGTCTGGTGGATGGCAACTCGGAAGCAGAAAAAGCGGCGATGTTTAAAGTGGCCAATGCTACCAACAAACAAGTATGACAAGGTGTCAGCTTAGGGCTGTATTGGCTACGAGCATGAGATTTATTGCGTTCAAGCCACACAGTTCCTTATTTAAGAGAAGAGGTGGCCCAATGAGCCAACAACAACAGAAAAACGACATGCAAAAAAATTTTTACCGTGCCTCAGCGGCGGATTTTGGTAAGATTCCAGGGAATCCAATTGCTTATTGGATTAGTGAGAAATCGATAGCGGCATTTAGCAATTCCCCCTTAAGTGAAAAAGCGGTTTTTAGAGCTGGCTTGCAAACTGGGGATAATGATACTTTTTTAAGATATTGGTATGAAGTGTGCTCGAGTAAATTTGTACCTAATTGTAAGTCTCGTGAAGAATCCGCACATTCCAAGGGGAAATGGTTTCCACATAACAAGGGAGGTGGTTTCAGAAAGTGGCACGGAAATAAAGAGTATGTAATTAACTGGGAAAACGATGGCTCAGATATAAAAGAAAAAAAGAAAGCAGACCTATTGTCAGGGAAAATTACGGCCAATAACTCAAAGTGTTGGAACCAAGATTATTATTTTCAAAATGGTTTGACATGGTCTTCATTATCATCTGCGGATTTTTCTCTACGTTCGAATGGTTGTGGTTTTTTGTTTGATACGAAAGGACAAATGCTTTTTCCAAATGATGCGTTAGATGTAAATCATCTGCTTGGATTTTTAAACTCAAAGGTTTCACGTTATTTTCTAACAGCAATGTCACCTACTTTAGATTTCAATGGTGGGGTTGTTTCTCGACTTCCGCTTATAGAAATAGAACGCAAGTTAATGTTCATCGACACATTGGTTCTTGAGGCGAGAAATGATTGGGACTCAAATGAGTTGTCGTGGGGCTTTTCTAAGCATTATTTGTTAGGGATAGATAATAAGACTTCTACGCTTAAAATCATCTATCAAAAATTAGTCAATAAATGGATTTTAACTATTCAGGAAGTGCAGCGCCTTGAAGAGAAAAACAACCGCCTCTTTATCGATGCCTATGGCCTACAGGATGAATTGACGCCCGAAGTCCCCCTAAGTGAAATCACCCTGACATGTAACCCGCACTATCGCTATGGCGGAAATCTCACCGATGAAGAGCGCGAGGCGCGCCTGCAGTCCGACACCATCTGCGAACTGATCTCCTACGTCATCGGCTGCATGATGGGCCGCTATTCACTGGATCGTGAGGGGCTGGTGTACGCCCATGCCGGTAATGAGGGCTTTAAAACGCTGGTGGAAGAAGGGGCCTATGCCACCTTTGCCGCCGATGAGGACGGCATCTTGCCACTGAGCACTGATAGCTGGTTTGCGGATGATGTCGCCACCCGCCTTGAAGCCTTTGTATGCACTGTCTGGGGCAAAGAGACCCTGGAAGAGAACCTGCAATTTATTGCCGATAGCCTCTGCCTTGCTGCTATTAAGCCGGTGAAAAAGGGTGGTGAAACCTCCCGTGAAACCCTGCGCCGTTATCTCTCGACCCAGTTCTATAAAGACCACCTCAAGACTTACAAGAAGCGCCCCATCTACTGGCTGTTTAGTTCAGGCAAAGAGAAGGCCTTTGAGTGTTTGGTCTATCTGCACCGCTATAACGAAGCGACTTTGCCACGGATGCGCACCGAATACGTGACGCCGCTGCTCGGTCAGATGGCCGGACGTATCGAACGCTTGCGCTTGCAGCAAACCGAGGCCAGTACCAGCGATGCCAAACGCATTGGCAAAGAGATCGACAGTCTCACCAAGCAGCTTAGTGAACTGCGCGCCTTTGATGACCAGCTTAAACACCATGCAGATATGCGCATCACCTTGGATCTCGATGACGGGGTCAAGGTCAACTACGGCAAGTTCGGTACCCTGCTCAGTGATGTCAAAGCCATCACCGGCGATAAGGGCGAGTGATCGACCTATCGTCCATCAAATCAAGGCGAGAGCTGCCGCTTGTGCGGCAGCTCTCATTTTGCTTATTGTCGTTCAAGGTAGAGGGTTATCCCTTGGACTTGACTGGTGAGAGCGTAGTATTTTATTGATATTTATCATAAATCGGTGGCGTGAATATGGATATTAATATTGCAAGCAGATATTACAAGTACAGAGAAGATGAAGATCTGGCATTTATTGCTCACTGCACCCATGAGCAACTCGCGCCACTGGTTAGTTATTTGACTATTGATCGTGATGGCAAGCCGAGATTGGCTGAAACTTTGACCAACAACCCCGAATTTAAAGCAAACAAGCATGATTTCTCTCGGGCTTGGCAAGCCATCTGCACTGAGCTGCAAACATATGGCAACTCGACAGCATTAAATATCGTGACCAGAAAGGGGGCTGCGTATAAGGATATTGTGCAGTTCACTGCAAAATCCGTTGGCTGCGCGATAGACAAGCACAGTGATGTGCAGACCCTCGAGCAGGCGATAGTAGCCAAAGTGCTGGAGTTGCAGATGGATAAGATGACGCAGGCTGAACGGGAAGCGTTTATTAAAACCATGAAGAATGACTATCAAGTGAATAATATCGATCCTTTAAAGTGGACGGTCAGGGATTTTAGTGTGATATCGGGCGTACTAGCGGGGGCATTCGGTGGGGCTGCTGCGGCTGGAGCTATGCTGCTGCCAAGAGCATTATTATTTTCTAGTCCACTTGGGCTAGTTGGCGGATTATTCAGTGCTGTGGTAGAGGGGCCTGCACTACGAGTCACCTTGCCGTGCGTTATCCATATCACCATGTTGCGTGAGTTCCATCGCCACGGTAACCCGTTTAACTGAATCTGATAACACAAGTTCTGACAACACAAGGATATTAAGATGCTTGAAGAGACGATCAAAGTGATTATGGTGCCAGATTGGGAAAAGGTTGACCCTGAAATTATTGAATTGCTCAAAACTGGCCATATGCATCTTCGTGAAGGCGTCATTTATTGGGCCAAGGGTAAAAAACTATCAGAGGGGGCGGGGAGTATTGTCAAGCACCTTCCCTTTAAAGAGATGACAGTAGATGTCAGCCAGAGCGTTAATGTCGAGCAGTTGATGAAAGCCACCGCCGCCATGCAGAAAAGCATCGGCCTAGCGGTCGGGTTATCAACCGGAATTATTCTCGCAGCGATAGTGATTCAAACCGCCTATCTCTCTCAAAAGCTCAATAAAATCCAGGCGTCGATAGATAAAATCGCTGTTGAAATTCAAACTCAAAATCAGCTCTTTTATCTTGAAAAACTTTCATCGTATATGGGTAGTATTATGGCAGCCCATGAGATGTTGGCTGTTTCTAAAGAGAGCGAGGCATACCCTGAGGTGATTGCACCATTATTGGCAACACTTGCTCAGCAAAGAAACGAATTGTGTACATTCTTGATGAACCTGATTGGCTGGATCGACCACAGTAAAGCAATCGAGAATAAAATTACCGATGAACATGCTGCATTGATTGTTGATTTTGTGACAAGTGTATTGGATGTCATGCCAAAATCAATCTATGTGGAGTCTGCACTTTATACCACTCTTGGTAAATATCATCATGCGGATGCACTGGTTGAGTCGGCAGCAATAAAATACAAGTCTGTTTTGAACTCTTATCGGTTATGGGCAAAAGTTGGTTATGATCAGTGGTTAACCGGCAAGGCCAGTCGCAGTAGTCATCTGCTGGTTAATAAATTTAAAGATATTAACAATCTGTTACACTCTATCGAAAATCAGCTGCTGCTGGGCAACAGTCAGCAATTATGCAAACAGCAACTTGAGTGTGTTGTGACAGCTTAACATAGTGCTGGGTTGTCAGAGGCTATCAAGAGGACAGGGAGGTGGCTGGCCTGTCTTCTCTACCACCTGGTTGAGTCCGCGAGTAGCGCTTGCCAAAGCGACCATTCGATGACTCCAGGCCCTACCCAATACGGATTGCTTCATGAACTCTAAGAGCATTTCGATTACCATATGGTTTTGTTGTAAATCGGAGCCTAATGGCTTGTCGTGACGGATTTTTATGGATATCACCCAGCTCCAAACCGGGCTAAATAAGAAATTCGAGCAGAGCCGGATCGTCTTTTGGCATGATCCCGAGCAGAGCTTTACTGCACAGCTGGCAGAGCTTGCCGATCCCCAGGCCGGTTTGACCCGCGAAGGCCAGCCTGTGGTGGTGCTCAACATGTCACAGCACTCCCAATTACAGGTGAGAAGGCGCATAGAACTCGATGAGCCGATCACGCCATTTCTGCTCTACTGGCCAAGCCTTGAGCCTGCAGCAGCCAAAGATTGGCTGCTCGATATGCGTCGCTACAGCGCTACTTTTTATGCCGATGCGGCATCGATCCTGCTCAACGAGCTGGGTCTTGCCAATATGGCGTTGCGTGATTATATCGCGTCACGCAGCAGCTTTTTTGCTAACAAGGATCGTACCGCTGCCCTCAAGCGTCGGTTGGATGGTCGCAGTGGGGTGGAAGACTCGCTGTCGCTTGATCTAAAGATGATCAGCGTGTTGTTGGGCTGTCTTGCTCAACCTGCTGATGTAGTCAGGGAACTAGGCGCTCGCCTGTTGGATACTCACTTTGAGCCCGCAGATGCTCTGGCACCACTTGACCAACATGGGTTGCTGCCGAGCCTTTGGCAGTTGTTAGAACGGGATTATGGCTATCAGGTCGCCGAAGAAAATAAGGAGTCTTTGCGGGAGTTTATCCGCAAGCTTTTTGCCAGTGAGAGTTATGAGTTGCTGGAGGTGACCAAGCAGGAACAGCGCCCGGCTTGGTTGCAATCGCAGTTGCTGGTGACGCCGACCGGCCGAGCCAATGCCATGGCATTGCTGGCGGGTTGGCGCGATTCATTACAACACAGGGGAGCGTTTGCCCAGCTTTCACAAGAGGTGGCGACGCAGCTTGAGCTGTCAAACAGGTTGAATAGCCTGACGACTCAAGAGGTCTGGTGTTGGGCAGAGGTGACCAGTTTTGAGGCGGTTGAGCAGGCCTTGATCCGAGAGTTGGTTGCTGGATTGATGGGGGGCGATCTCGGTTTGAGTCGCAGCGACTTTAGCCAGCTCATCTCGCGCCGTCGTCAGGGCTTTTGGCCCGGGTTCGAGCCCAAGTATGCCCATCTCTATCAGGCGCTGCTGCATGCTGAAAATCTGTTGGAGCTGCGCAGAAACTACCCGGATGGTTTTCATTTTTCATCGGCTCAGGCCATGTATCAGGCTTATGAAACCGAGTTATTCCAGTTTGATGCTGCATATCGTCTCTTTAACGAGGCATTACTCCATTTGCAGGGGCAGGCAGTTGAGGTATTGGCCGCTTTAGCCGACAAGATCGAAGATCTCTATGTTAACTGGTACCTCTACCAGCTTGGCTTGGCATGGGATGGATTGCTGGCCAAGCAGCAACTGCTGGCATGCTGGGAGTTGGGCGTACCAACACAAGCACGATTCTACGATACCGTTGTTAAGCAGCGTTTTACCCAGGCAGGGGTAAAGCGGCAGTTTGTGATCATCAGTGATGCGCTGCGCTACGAGGTGGCTCATGAGTTGCAGGGGCAAATCAACGAGGCCAAGCGTTTTGCCGCCAAGATCACTAGTCAGCTGGGTGTGTTGCCCAGTTACACTCAGCTCGGGATGGCTGCCCTGTTACCCCACCAGCAGATTGATTATGCACAAGGGAGTGCGACCGTATTGGTGGATGGCCAAAGTAGTGCTGGATTAGATAATCGCAGCGCAATTTTGGCCAAAGTGGGGGGCATTGCGATATCAGCGAAGTCGCTGCAAGGTTGGACCCGCGCTCAGGCCAATGAAGCGATTGGCGATGCTCGGGTGATCTATGTCTATCACGATGTCATTGATGCCATCGGTGACAAGCAAGCGACCGAGCAGCAAACATTTTCGGCAGTGCGTCAGGCCATCGATGAGCTCAATAATCTGGTCAGCAAGATCATCAATGGTTTTGGTGTTACCCGGGTCATCGTCACGGCAGATCATGGGTTCTTGTTCCAGCGTGAGGCGCCGGAAAGTGGGGTTAAAGCCCAACTACAGGCTGAGCCTTCTGGCACGCTTGAGGCTAAAAAACGCTATCTGATCGGACGGCAGTTGCCTGTTAATGAAGATGTCTGGCAGGGCCAGATCAGCGACACGGTCGGCGGAGATTCCGATGTCGGATTCTGGCTGCCCAAGGGGGTAAGCCGTTTCCATTTTGTGGGCGGTGCCCGTTTTGTGCATGGCGGGGCCATGTTGCAGGAGATCTGTGTGCCGGTGGTGGAAGTGCAGGAGCTACGCGGGAAAAAGCAGGCGCAGCATGAAAAGATCAAGGTGAATATCGTGCCTGCCTATCAGCCTATCAAGTTGGTCAATGCCATCGACAAAATCCGGTTCTTGCAGACCGATGCCGTTGATGAACGGCACAAGCCGCGCACGGTGCGTTTTGTGGTAATGGATGCCAATGGACAGCGGGTATCCGCTGTCGAGAAGCTCAGCTTTGATGCGACTTCCGGCACCCTTGAGCAGCGCCAGCAGGATGTTCGTTTGAAGCTGACTGGTACCGATTTTGACCGCAAGGCACAATATCTGTTGCTGCTGGAAGATGATGAGGATGGCATTGAACTGGCCCGTTACCCTGTGACCATTGATCTGGCGATCCAGAACGACTTCGGTTTTTAATACCGGAAATTGTTGAGACGATTTGTCAGTGATGAGCCCGAATTTCTTGAACTTTTATTGATGAAATAAGGCATAGCTCAGGTTATGCCTTGGAGTGACCCGATGCCACATGATGAAATGAGTGCAACTGAAGGCGAGCATGTCGGTAAAGATCAACCGGACGAGCAGGCCACATCTGTTACCCATATCACCAACAATGTGCTGATCCAGCAGATGGATGTGTACCCTGGAAGTAAGCCAAGTGGTGATGAGAACATTCCTGAGCACGGTTTGATATCCGGTTATCCGCTCGCAGGGGCAGTAGATGAGTTGGCGCAGCATGCCAGCATGGATCTCGATGCTCGCCTGAATCGCTATTTCAAAGGCAAAGTGGTGCGCAAGGATCTGACCAAACAGCTCAAGGAAGGGGCCAATGTCCCCGTCTATGTCCTGGAATATTTGCTCGGGATGTATTGCGCCTCTGATGATGATGAGGTGGTGCGCGAAGGGTTAGAAAACGTCAAGAAGATCCTGGCCGAGAACTATGTGCGTCCCGACGAGGCAGAGAAGGTCAAGTCACTGATCCGTGAGCGTGGCAGCTTCAAGGTGATTGACAAGGTGGGGGTCAAACTCAATCAGAAAAAGGATGTCTACGAGGCGCAGCTCTCCAATCTAGGCATCAAGGATGCGGTGATCCCTGCCAATATCGTCAAGCAAAACGAGAAACTGCTGACTGGCGGGATCTGGTGCATCATCACCCTCAATTACTTCTATGAGGAAGGGCAGAAGATCTCGCCCTTCTCAATTTTTACCCTGAAGCCGATCCAGATGCCCTCCATGGATATGGAGGAGCTGTTCGCTGCGCGTGCTCATTTCAATACCGATCAGTGGCTGGATGTATTAATCCGCTCCATCGGCATGGAGCCGACCAACTTGCAGCAACGGGTTAAGTGGCATCTGCTGACCCGGATGATCCCCTTTGTTGAAAATAACTACAACGTCTGTGAGCTGGGGCCGAGGGGGACGGGTAAAAGCCATGTCTATAAGGAGTGTTCACCCAACTCCTTGTTGGTCTCTGGTGGGCAGACAACGGTAGCTAACCTGTTTTACAACATGAGTTCGCGCCAGGTTGGTCTGGTGGGCATGTGGGATGTGGTGGCTTTTGATGAGGTGGCGGGGATCACCTTCAAGGATAAAGACGGCGTACAGATCATGAAGGATTACATGGCCTCTGGGTCCTTCTCCCGTGGTCGTGATTCAATCGAGGCAAAAGCCTCGATGGTTTTTGTCGGTAACATCAACCAGAGTGTTGAGACCCTGGTCAAGACCAGCCATCTGCTGGCGCCGTTCCCTGAAGCGATGATCGATACGGCCTTCTTCGATCGCTTCCATGCCTATATTCCCGGCTGGGACATCCCCAAGATGAGGCCGGAGTTTTTCACCAATAGCTATGGTCTGATCACCGATTATCTCGCCGAGTATATGCGCGAGATGCGTAAGCGCAGTTTCTCCGACGCCATCGATCGTTACTTCAAGCTGGGCAACAACTTGAATCAGCGTGATGTGATCGCCGTTAGGCGTACTGTGTCTGGGCTGTTGAAGTTGCTCCATCCACATGGTGTGTTTGATAAAGAAGATGTGCGCCGCTGTTTGACTTATGCACTGGAACTGCGTCGGCGCATCAAGGAGCAGCTCAAGAAACTTGGTGGTATGGAGTTTTTTGATGTGCATTTCAGCTACCTCGATAATCAGACCTTGGAAGAGTTCTTTGTCAATGTGCCGGAACAAGGTGGCAGCCAGTTGATCCCGGAAGGATTGGGTAAGCCCGGGGTGGTGCATATGGTCACCAAGGGCGGGGCAGGGCAATTAGGCCTTTATCGTTTTGAAACCCAAATGACACCCGGTAATGGCAAGCATTCAACCTCAGGCCTGGGTTCTAATACGCCAGCGAAGGAGGCGATCCGGGTCGGTTTCGATTACTTCAAAGGCAACCTGAATCGGGTCAGCGCAACGGCCAAGTTCTCCGAGCATGAGTACCATTTGCATGTGGTCGAGCTACATAACTCCGGCCCCAGCACCAAAACCAGTCTGGCCGCGCTGGTGGCGTTTTGTTCCATTCTGATGGGCAAGCCGGTGCAGGAGCAGATGGTAGTGCTGGGTGACATGACGCTAGGCGGTGTGGTCAATCCGGTTGAGGATTTGGCTGGCAGTCTGCAACTGGCAATGGACAGTGGCGGAAAACGGGTATTGCTGCCGATGGCGTCAGCCTCGGATATTCCAACCGTACCGGCGGAGATCTTCTCCAAGTTTCAAATCAGCTTTTATGCTGATCCGGTAGATGCCGTCTACAAGGCATTAGGGGTTCAGTAGTCAGCCAAAAAAAGAAGTATCAGGTAGGGTGAGCTACATGCTCACCCTCTGCCTCAGATTCATATTTTCGTGGTTTGAACACTACTGCATTCCTGCCGGTAGACATCCAGATAGAGATATCCGTAGCTGGCTTTGGGATTAGCCAGACACACCCATTCCCCTTGCTGCAACGTCACCAATTTATCTTGGTCACTCAGTAGTTCTCCTTGTTGAAAGAGCTTGCTAAGGCGCTCAATAAAACTCGGTATAACGGTATCAATGTCGGTGAGCCATTGCTCGTCAGCATCGCCATAGACGCCGCAGCGATCCCAAAGCAGGGAAACCCTGCTTCGTTCAACAATTGCACGTGCGCCAAAACATGGTTGAACTTGGGTGTGTAATCCCCAACTCCCTATGGTTCCCCTTTTCTGTGTACTCCTAATGATGGTAAGTCGTTGTAGAGCTCACTGCTGGCTATACCTTCTTCCTCCATGAACGGGCCCCCCTGACCAGCGTGGTAGTTACAAATTCCCTCGTTCTGCCAGCGACACCACTCCCTCAGTACCGACGACCAGATGATCCAAAATCCGGATATCCACCAGTGCCAGGGCATCCTGTAAGCGCAGGGTGATCTCGATATCTGCCCGGCTGGGTTCCGGGTATCCCGACGGGTGGTTATGCACCAGCATCAGGGCGGCAGCATTGTGGTGCAGTGCTCGCTTGACGACATCGCGGGGGTAGACGGTCGCAGCGGACAGGGTGCCAAGGAAGAGCTCCTCGTAGGCCAGTATCCGGTGTTGGTTATCGAGGAACAGTGCCGCAAAAACTTCGCGATCCCGTGTTTGCAGCAGCCCTTGCAGGGCTTGCTGTGCCAAGTATTTATCGGTGAGAGCCGTGCCCTTGGCCAGTTTCTGCCGGGCAACGGCTTGGGCGATGGTGAGCAGGTCATCGTCGGTGACAAGGTCAGTCACCCGGTAGGTGCCGGGGGTCTCCCCGGCGATCAGTTTGTGATGCAACATGATTGTGCTCCATACGCCATCGCCCCACCGAGTGGGGTGCGGCAGGGTAGGCGAAGTAGTTGGTTAATGAGTTACTGAATGGGGTGTGACCGCAGGCTTGGTTGGCAGTTTTCAGGCTGCCAATGTGTGCGGGGTGTAGTCATGCAGCGGAATGTAGTAACTGGTGGCGAGCATGGTGCCGAACTGGGTTAGCCAGCGGTGATCCGGGTGATCGCACAGCCATTGCGCCAGTCTGTCACCCCGTTCGTTTTCATAGCGTAGGTAGAGGGCGTAACCGGCCACCGGCTGGCCTTGGTCATGCACTGCTTCAATCTGACCATTGTGCTCAAGATAAGCCTCCAGCTCGATGGCGATCACGGTGTTAATCATCCTTATTCTCCTGTTGCTGAATAGGGTCACTCTCTACCCGATAGCCGCGATGAATGCAGATTCGCTGCAGGTCGCTCAGAAAGTTGGCCAGCACGCGGGGCTGCTCGCTGAGCGGCACCGGCCCTGCTTGGCAATGCCAGAAACAACTTCGCTTGGGGTCAATGCAGATCTCATCGACCGGCTGGCTCATGGTGTGCCAGTCCTCGGCATTGGTGAGGGAGAGCAGTTGCCACTGCACCCCGGACCAACGCACTTGCAGGGTGACTGTGCGGGCTGGTGGGCTATCCGGTGTCAGGTGCAGCAGCCAACGCTGACCACTGCGAGTGGGGGTGAGCTTGGCGCTGGTGGCGACTCGTCCCAGCCACTGGCGTGAGTAGTGGGAGAGCGCTAATTCTTGGATCATCGTGACCTCCTAATCTCCTGCGACCGTGACGCTGAAGCATTCCAACCGGCAGTAGGCAATGAAGTTGCTTTGCCAGATGTCGAACAATTCCCGCGCTTCGGCCAGCCGCAGCGGTCCCCAGCCCAACATGGAGTGTTCCCCATCGAGGAAGTTGAAATCGAGCTCCTTGCCGAGCTCCGTATCTTGGCCCTGCCCCTGGTAGCTGAAGTCGGTGACGTAATCGAACAGCCAGCCATCGAGCCCACGGATCAGGCGGATCTCGACTGGGTGCACACCACTTTGTTCGACGCTGTAGCCGGGGTTACGAAAGTTGAAGGTCAGTTGGGTTAAGCGATCGATATTGAGCTCGGTTTTAGCGACTTCCTGGTCGAGCAGAACCAGCAATGCTTGGGCTACGGGCAGAGCAAAGCCGCCCCGGAAAAAGGGAATAGTCATGATGTACTCCTTGTAGGGGTTAATCTTGGCCGAACAGATCGCGCATTTTTCTGGCCGCACGGGCACGGATCTGGGTGTCAATAAAGGCGGTAATACTGGCGAGTGCCGCACTTAGCACCGCGATGTCATCGGTGAGCCCCATAGGCAGCACATCCGGGATCGCATCGATGGGCGAGATAAAGTAGGCCAACGCGCTGTAGATCAGCAGCTTGGCCCAGAGCGGCAGGTCATCCTTCTGGCTGGTGTAGTAGAGCAACAGGCAGGTTTCAATAAAGGGCCGACCGGCACGCTTGGCAAAGGCGCAGAGCTTGCGCCAAAAGCCTTGCTGGTCGAACGGCTCGCATTCGGGAGGAATACAGGGGGGCATAGTGTGTCTCCTTCACAGGTGGGTGAATGGCAGAAATGAAAAGAGGAGGCAAATGCCTCCTCTTGGATGGGAATGGATGTGATCTATTGGTCCCACATCAAGCAGTCAAACTCGGGCGTATTAGTGGCGGGCAGTACAGATGCGACCTCTTTGGTTGGCAGTGCGAGTTGCTTGCCGTCAGCCGTTAAAATGCGGATCGACTTGGCCTTGCGTAGCTTGCCCCACATGTCGAAGAAATTGTTCTCACCGACACGGGACTCGGTCTCATAGGGCGCATCGTATTGGCTGCCATCGACGATGATGGTGAAAGCCTGTCTAGCATAAGAGCCGTACTCCTTGCCCTGCACGGTAGCCGTCATGCTGACCTTGCGGGTGTCATTACAGGCGATATAGAGGTTGTTTTGCTCGTTGACCACCGCCGTGTATTCGCTGGTGCCCTGACCCCAGCCACTGCTCCAGCGTCCGGCCTCGCCATACGCAAAGGCGTTGCCGCACAGCAGCAGTGCTGTTGAGGTAATGAAGAGTTTTTTCATCCCTGTGACTCCTAAAGGCTCAAGGATTTAGATGAGCCATTAACGTGGTTATTTTTTGTAAAGCACGCTGAGTGAGTTATCCACCAAGTGCTTAACGATTTCATAGTCTGGATTGTAAGTGGCGAGATTATGTGCCGCGATAGTGACGGCAGATGCGATCCCGGCCAGACCAGTAATACCGCCAAAGATGCTGGCTCCTGCTGCTGCGATCCGGCCCTTGGTATAGACCCGACATGTCAGCCCGGCAGGTTCGATGGTGTTTTCAAGTTTTGTGACGGCGGCGCTCATTCTCCCCGATAGCCCCACGACTTCGAAAGATTTTCGTGCACGGATCAGTGTGGCCAGCTTGTCAGTACCCAGATCTTCATAAGTCAGTCTTTCCATGTTTTGTTTCCTTGGTTGTGTAGTGAAAGCGTCTTTTGGAGTCCAGCTGTTGCGAGGTGGTCACGATGGTTTACTGGCCGAGGGCCTAACATCTGTGTCAAATCAGCATCAATTGCTGTTGAATGGACCCATTAGGTCTTTAGTCTACCTTTTGAGTCCTTATCGTCAATGGGTCCATGGTCAACCATAGAGGTTGACTGGAGGACCCATGACAGATATCAACCTTGAGCTGTTAGCCAAGAGCGTTGGCAAGGCGATCAGCCACAAGCGTACTCAAGCCGGATTCACGCAAGAGCATGTGGCTGAACACCTCAATATCGGGATGGAGGCGGTCTCCCGGATGGAGCGGGGGATTGTGGTGCCGACCGTGGTGCGGCTGGCGGAGCTCGCTCAACTGTTTGGTTGTGAGTTGGCGGACTTTCTGCGCGAGACCAGTAATCGCCCGACCGAGCAGGGCATTGTGCTAAGCCAGCAACTGGCTCGCCTTGATGATGCTGACCGAACCCTGTTGCTGGAAACGGTAGAACGGTTGGTGGAGCGGTTGGCGCGTCACAGCTGATCACCCGCCATTTACTGGGGGAGGGGATGGGGTCCCTTTCCCCAATTTGTTGGTGAGCGGACTCCTTCTTGGTTGCGGCCTCTGCGGTGCGGCATGTGAGGTAGTCGCCTCCACACCAGCGTTACCATTAGCCGTTTCGTCGTTGTTGGCTTCGGGATAGAACTCCTCCAGCAGCATCGACACCTCTTCATCGATATCCTCAAATTGGCCATTGCGCAGCAGGTCGCGAGCGGCCTGCTCCATCTGGTCGATGGCGAGCCCTGCCTCTTGGTCACGCTGGGCGGCCTCGTGTGCCTGTCTGATTGCTTCGGTCAGGTTGGTCTCTTCCCGCAAGGTCAAATCCACGTAGTAGACTGGTGTGCGGTAGGACTGGGTGGTGCTTTTGGCTCGCAACCGCAGGGTGAGCGGCAAATAACGGGTGTGACCACCGCTCACGGCCTCCAGGTACTTGAGCCGTGCCGCCAAGGTTCGCACCGAGTTGTAGCCGGTGGTGCGGAAGATAAAGCTGCCCAGCTCATCCCCTTGCCCCTCCACAAACAAGTTCAGTCGCCCGTACAGCTTGCAACCCTGTTGGCCTGCAAAGGCGCAGCGCTCTGGTCCAGAGCAGCTGACCTCCTCTAGGCCTTGTGCCCCCACGCGTCTTGCCACCTCCCCATTCCCGACGCAGAGCGGCCTGCCGGTTTGCCGGTCAAACGCACTGTATTCCGCCCGTAGATTCAAGTCGCTGTCGTTGAACAGCACCCGCACCGGAATGGCGCGGATCTTGGTCTGCTCCTGCCCTTGGTTATTCTTTTGCGATGAGTAGTGTTGATGCAGGGGATGGAGCAACCATCCCCCCTTTTGCTGTATCTGGGTGGTGAGGGTGAAGCTGTCGTCCTTCTCCGGCACCCACTTATCCTGTTTTTGCACCAGCTTGCCGATGCAGATCCGCCCGATCACGGGCGGGGTGATCGCCAGTCCTTTGATCATGGTGTTTGCCTCAAGGGTTGAATGGTGAAACGGCGCACGCCGGGTACCGGTTTGACGTAACGGGTGAGCAGGTCGGGATGATCCTGACCGAGCTTATCCAGGTCCGGTGCTAGCCGGTCTTTACTGCGCTTCCAGGTGATCTTGCCATCGGCAAACAACCCGGCTGTCGCTTCACCCAAGGTGGCTTGCAGCCGCTGCTTGAGTTGCGACTCTTGCAGCTCGACGGCTTCCTTTTGCTGACGCAAGCGCAACAGATCCCCAAATAGTTGATTGAACTCGGGGGAATCGGAGAGATCCACCGTCTGGCCATCATCGCGGGGGAAGAGCCAGCTCAGAGCATTGGCAGCATCACTGGAGCCGTCAGGCTCGGGCTGCTGGTCTTGTTGCACCATTTGCCAGAACTGCGCTTCCCGCTCGGTGAGATCCTGGATCTTCTCTTCGTCACGCTCGATGCGGTAAATCCGAAAATCCTGGCCGCCGATCAGCACTGCTACCTCAGCCCAGGCATGGCCAGTGACGGCTAGTTGATGGAGTACCTGACACTGGTAAGCAACCGGCACCCCTTCTTCCCACTGGGGGGCGCTGTGATAGCTGGCGGTCTTGATCTCCAGAATGCCCGGCCCATCGGGATGGCCGACTACCTCTCGGTCGAGGTTGGCGAGCATGAAGGGTTGCTCGGGGTGTTGCAGTACCGCATTGACCCGACGCACCTTGTAGCCGGTGCGTTTGGCATAGACCTGCGCCAACACATGTTCCAGTTCGATGCCCCACAACACTGCTTCCTTGTGGGAGATATCCTCTGGTTCCTTGCGGCCGGTTTTTTCCAGCCATAGGCTGAGCGGGCATTTGTAGGGGGAGAGGCCTACAGCCACGGCGGCATCGGAGGAGCCAATGCCGAGTTTGCGGATAGCGAGCCACTGCTCGCGGGTTAACTGGTTAGTAGAGGATAGCCGCAGGGCTTGGCCGTATTTGGCTTTTGATTTCATGACTATTCCTTGTTGACGGCATAAATGGCGACGCCCGGATTGGCTTGCGCCAGCCCGGGTGAGGTCGTTATGCGGTTTGAATGGGGAAGCGGAATTACTGCAGCAGAGTGAGTGCCTGATTCAGGGCTTGGGATTTGAGTTGGGCGCCCTGACCAAACCAGGCGGAATCGAGCCGGTGATCCTGGCTGCGGGCACGGCGGTGGTGATCCACGTATTCAGTGACCGCATTGACCAGCCCCCAAGCGGTATTGCGGGAGCTCGCAAGTTCTGAGCCCATGCCTGCGCCTTGATAGAGCTCATGCAGCCGTTGTACCGGCTTGGTGAGAATGATGCTCTCCTCATCCAGCGGTTGCGCCAGCAAGTCGCTGAAAAAGCGTAGCGCCTCTTCAGGGGCGACTAGCCGTTGTGCCAGCGCTTTGGTCTGTGCCTTGAACTCATCCCAAAGGGAGAGCCCCAGTCCGAGCGACTCTTTGACGGTCGCCGCATCGAACTGAGTGGAGTGGGGCACCTTGATGGCACCAGTAGCGCCGCGCAGTGCCATCTGCAGGGTGTTGTTGCAAACCACCCGCAAAGAGGTGAACTGCGCCGTGGTGCAGAGTGTGCCGTCGTAACTGGTCGCCAGTAGCAGATAGGACTTTACCAAGTCATTGCCTTTGAGTTTTAGATCCTGGCCGGTCTTAGCCAGTGCCCACAGTTTGCGACCACCTTTGAGCGAGCCTGCTGTTTCCAACTCAAAGCCACCGGCTTCCACCAGATCTTGATAGAAGTGCAGCACCTCGTGAGGCTGTACCACGTTGTAGCGGCTTGAGACCACTGACAGAGGGGCAAGGGTATCGGAGCGATAAAGTACCTTGCTGTCGTTGTAGGGGCGGATATGTAGTGCATCGGAGGCGACGTTAAACATCACATCGCTCTGCTCGATGGTCCAATCCATCCCGGCTGCTTGCAGCCAGATATCGAGAGATTGCTGTGGGGGCAAGACATTGCCAAGGCCATGCCAAGGGGTTTGGCCAGTGTAGGCCATGGTGTCAATCAGGTGAGCCATATCTCCTCCAGGAATAGTGAAATGCAGACATTCAGCCTGCTAACTCATGGAGGTGATGTAGGTTTGAAAGTTTGTTGAATAGGATTTATTTGCTATTAAATTCTCATTATTTTAAGGGGCGTTACAGCATGATGGTGTTGTGCAATGAACTGCACTGGAGGGGTACGGAGAGGGGTGCGAGGCCAAAAACGACCAAGGGGTTGGCATCGTGATGATGCTAACCCCTTGTTTTATATGGCGCTCCCGACTGGAGTCGAACCAGTGGCCTGTCCCTTAGGAGGGGACCGCTCTATCCTGCTGAGCTACGGGAGCTGTGTGGCGGGCATTATACAAGAAGCAACTCCCTTTTAAACCCTTGATTCTTATTCCAATACTGCCAAATCCCCGTTCTGGATGTTAAACGGCGAATATTTGTTCTGGCTGCTGATGATGGCGCCATCGTCGAACACCTGCACCACTTCGAACAGGCCGTCGGCCGGGTTGCGCATCATGCGCGATTTGCCGTAGGGGTCGATGAAGTCGGCGTTGTGCTGGATGCGGAACTGATCGCCAAGCTTGATGCCGTTGCGCCGTCCCAGATTGATGTAGGGGCCGCGTTCGTTCTGGCCGACCACTCTTGCGGTGACCGGGGCGCAAGTGAGCTGGGCTACCAGATCCTGAGCCGCCTGTTGCAACTGGTAGTTGACCTCCTGGCCATAACTTGACTGCCAGAACTGGCCGCTGCTGCTGCCCACTTGCTCCCGCTTGCCAAAGGTCCAGGTGGCGCGCCCTTCGTAGACCTTGCGGTTGACCAGACTGCCGTTGATGCCGTCAAACAGGTAGAGCTGCATGCGAAAGTTACGTACGGGATCCTCATACCAGCTGGTCAGCTGGTTGCCTTGCGGCTCTATGGAGAGATCGTCGATGCTGCCGAGCACCAGATACTGGCTGTCGGTACGCAGGCTGAGCGCCTTGATCTCCTCGAGGGCGCTGCGATCTCCCTGTTGCAGATGGAGCGGATCGATGCGCAGGTTTTCATCCAGCCACTGGCGCACCGCGACCCCTTGCGGCGCATTGGCGAGAGTTTCGAATAGCCGGCGTGAGAGGTTTTCCGGCATGTCGTCCATGGCGCCATAGCTGGCCTGATCCGGATAGCGCATCCGCAGCCTCACCAGTGTCAAATCCTTGGCGAAGTGCTGGGTCTGGCAGATCTGGCGCTCGGCCTGAATGTCGGCCACCAGGGTGATGTACATGCGGCCGTTGCGCACCTCTTCCCGCTTGAGCCGGTACTGGCGAATATCGCCGCCGGAGCGGATCTGGATCTGCTCGGATCGAAGGCTGCCATTTTCCAGACGCTGGACGCTGGAAACGGCCGCGCCGCTGGCCAGCAGCGCCTGACGCAGGGCGTCGCGGGTCGCCTGCTCGCGGGCATAGACTTCATCGCCCCCCAGAATGGCGGCGCTGCCCTGCGCTTCGATAAGCTCTGCGCGGGCGCTCAGGCTGGCCAGCAGCAGGGTCAACAGCAGCGGTAATTTCATAGCAGATACCTTGAGTTGGCGGGCAGCCGAGCCATTTTGAGGAAATGGCGCCTGCTGGCCGACATGGATCACAACACGTTCCAAGTGGCAGCGCACGTTGGCGCTGACGATGACCATTAAAAGCAAGAATCATGCCTTATTCCCGGCTCAAGCTTTGTCCGGCGCGTCCGATAATAAGTCAGGTGCAGATACAGGAAAGGTATCCATGAACAAACTCATCACGGCGTTGGCGCTTGCCCTGGCATTGACCGGGTGTGGCTCCGACCCTATCAATCGGGATCAGGGTGACCCCCGCCAGGCGGCGCAGGGGATGGAGCTCAACTGGCTGGTGGCGCGCATGACCGATCAGCTGATGGAGCGCAAATCGCTGACCACTCTGACCGAACCCATCGCGGTGGCCTCTTTCGTCGATCTCGACACCCTGCAGGATACCAACTGGATGGGGCAGCAGATTGAGGAGAGCTTTATCTACGAGCTCAACCGCCGCGGCGAGGTGGTGGTGGACTTCAAGCTGACCGGCAGTATCAAGGTGACGCCGCAGGGGGACTTCGTGCTGAGCCGCAACTACAAGGAGCTCTCTTCCCGTTTGCCGATCTCCCGCATTCTGGTCGGCACCTTCAGCCGCAACAGCAAGGGGATCCTGGTCAACGCCCGTGTTATCGACATGCGCACCAAGATGGTGGAGACCACGGCCCAGAGCCTGATCCCGCAAAAATATCTGTTCGGTGCCAACAACTCGTTTGGTCGGGCATCGATCAATCGCGGTTATCTGATGCGTGACAGTCAGGCCCGGCCGGGCGGTCATCTGGTCAACCTGACCCCGTGAGGAGCGAGTAATGAAGATCCTGTTTGGTTGCCTGTTGGCACTCTTGCTCACCGGTTGCAGCTACAACCGGGTGGTGGATTACACCCAGGGTGGCAAGCCCGATGATTTTCCGGTGCTCAAGGCGGTGGGCTATGCGGTGATCGACATCCAGCCTGGCCCCTCCCAGTCGGAGAAGATGCTGCAAGCCATTCGCGCTTCCAAGATGGATGCTTATCGCGAGCTGGCAGAGCAGCTCAATGGTCAGCAGGTGCGCGGCCAGAGCAGCTATCGTGACCTGACCCAGACCTCCAACTCGCTTGATGTGTCGGTCGCCGGTGTGGTGCGTGGTGCCCGGGTGGTTGCCTCTTATCCGCGCGGCAATACCTATGCCACCGAGATGGAGCTCGATACCCGTGCCCTCTACAACATCAACCAGCTGATGGCCGGTCAGTTCTGAGTTGATGGGCTTACCGTGAAAATCGGCATCAAAACAAAAGGCGAGCAGGGTGCTCGCCTTTTGTCGTTGTGGGCTGGTTAGCTCCCCATCAGCACCGGCGGCACTGCGGTGGGTTTCACATCCTCGCTCGGGTAGCAGCCAAGCACCTTGATATAGCGGGTGATCTTGGTCAGCTCCACCAGTGCGGCCTGCATCGCCGGGGTTTGCAGGTTGGCGGAGACATCGAGGTAGAACATCTCTTCCCACGGGTTGCCCTGTACCGGACGGGATTCGAGCTTGGTCATGTTGATCTCGTGGTTGCGCAGCACCAGCAACGCCTCGACCAGCGAACCCGGCTTCTGGGAGGTGGACATTATGAGGGTGGTTTTGGCCGGGATCTGCGGTGCCACGTCGATTGGTTTGCGCGCCACCACGATGAAGCGGCTGTAGTTCTCTTTCTGGTTGGCAAGCTGCTCGGCCAGCACATCCAGACCATACAGTTCGCCACCGGCGGCGCTACCGATGGCGGCGGCCTCCGGGCTGGCCAGTTCTTTCACCTTCATCATGGCACTGGAGGAGGAGTCGCAGATCTCGTGACGCGCCCCTTCCAGCTTGCTCAGATAGTGGGAGCACTGCTGGAACACCTGCGGGTGGGCATAGAAGGTTTTGATGCGACTCAGCTCGGTCGGTACGGCGGTGAGGATACAGTGCTCGATGGGGTAGGTGAGCTCGCCGACGATGGAGAGGCTGGTATGCTGCATCACGTCATAGACTTCGTTGATGGAGCCCGAGCTGGTGTTCTCGATGGGCAGCACGCCGAAGGCGGCGCGGCCTGACTCCACCGCATCCAGCACTTCGCGGAAGTTCTGGCAGTTCACCTCGATCACCTGATCCTTGTAGCGCGCCAGATATTTGCGGGCGGCCAGGCTGGAGTAGGAACCGCGAGGTCCCAGATAGGCGACGCTGGTCATCGGCTCCTGCTGCTCCGGGTTGAGCAGGCTCTGCAGATAGGCCTGCTGGGAGAGCACAGAGTCTTCGATGATGGTGTGATAGATGCGGGTGATGTACTGGGCATCCAACCCCAGCACGCGCCCTTTCTGGATCAGGGCGACCAGCAGCTCCTGCTCCCGCTGGTGGTCACGAATGGGGCGCGGGTTGGCTTGCTTGGCACGGGCGACCTCGATGCTGAGGGTCTTGCGTTTCGCCAGCAGGGCAAGCAGCTCCTGATCCAACCGGGTGATGTCTTGTCTGATCTCGTCGAGCGTTGCCATGATTGTTCCCTATCCAAGTAATCGATTGATATTAATGCAAAAAAAAGCCTCCGCTAGGGGAGGCTCGATTCGTCTTTGCTTTCTGTTCACACGACGACAGGCCTTCCCTCAAGCGGGCCGGATAAACGAGAAAGCAAAGAAGAATGGTGCGTGCATAGGTGTGTCCTTGAAGTAACGTCATAACCATTAAGGGATTTGCCGGTCTGATGCAAGTAAAACTTGCCCGCAGGCGGGGATGGGGGCAGGGTATCCGGTTAAGAAAATGGCGTATGAGCGATGTTCTATTGACTCTGTTTTTATGACTGACACCCAGTGGGGGAGGTAAAGACGATGGCGATTATTTTCGATCTGGGACGGGTGGTGGTGAGCTGGGATCCGGTAGGCATAGTGCGTTCCGTGCGTGGTCCGCAAGGGGCCGAACAGTTGGCCGAGCTGCTCTTTAACCACCCGGATTGGCTGGAGGTAGACAGAGGCACCATGTCGCTCCACACCATGGCCCGGGAAGCGCAAGCGCGCACCGGCCTCTCGATGGCGGAGAATCTGGCCATTTTACAGGCAGTTCCCGCTTCCCTGCTGCCAGATCCCGCTATGCTAACCCTGATAGCCGAGCTGCACGGGGCGGGGCACACTCTGTATGCCCTCTCCAACATGGGTCATGCCAGCATCGACTGGTTGGAGCAGCATCAGGATTTCTGGCGCTTCTTCAGCGGCAAGGTGGTCTCGGCTCGGGTGCGGATGATGAAGCCGGAGCCGGATATCTACCGCTATCTGCTGGTGTCGTTCGATCTGAAACCGGCAGAGTGCATCTTCATCGATGACAGTCCTGCCAACATCGCGGCCGCCGAGGCCCTCGGTATCAGGGGGATCGTTTTTACCGACGCGGCGAGTTGCCGCCAGCAACTGGGTGAGCTGGGCTGTTTGCCCGCCACCGGCAGGGGATGATGCCCCTCTAGGAGCACTATGGAGCATGGCCGGTTTCGCAATTGGCTCAGTCACTATCCCGAGGCGACCCTGATCATCGCCTGCAAGGATGGCAGCGGTTATCAGCTCTGTGTTGAGGCAGAAGGGGAGTGCCTCTGCCTGACCGACAGTGAGGGAGGGCGCCTGACCTTCACCTCGCTGGATCAGGCGCAGGGTTTCTTGCGAGCCCATCGGGTTCACCAAGCAAGATTACGAATTTATGACGCCCAAAATGAAGATTTAGCAGCAGAATCACAGGAAATAATCATCAAGTTTTAATTTTAACCAGACTCTTTAAGGGTCTATTCAGTTTGTTTGCCGCACAATACTGCACCTGTTCATCATCCGGAGCTGTTTAATGGGTGCCAATGTAGTTGTACTGAATCAGGGATATGATCACTCTTTTCAAGCCAGGGAACAGCTGCTGATTGAGCGACTGGCAAGTTTTGACGAGCTGGTTGTCTCTTTTTCGGGACGGTTGGAATCCTGCTACAGCATCGAGCTGTGCCGCGCTGCCGGTGTGAAAATCCATGCAATTACCCTCGATAATCCGACCCGCAGTCGCAGCGAAGTGGCCCGAGCCCGTCGTTATTGCCAGCGTTATGGCATCGATCACTGGGTCATCAAGAGTGACGAGATCGTCTTTTGCGATCGACTGCCAAATATTGAAGGGCTGATCGACCCGGTTCGCCGCATTGGTGAGTATGTGCAGACTCGTCCTGAGTGGACTCATCTGCCGTTGCTGGTTCCGGCAGCGGTGGAGGAGCGTGATGATTATCTTGCCCAGTTCGGGTCTCTGCCTGCCAACTCAATCTGGTTTTTTGCCGACAACGGATTGATGCGCCGCGATTATCGTTACGGCTTCAACAAGCGTCAGCTCGGTCGTTGGGGCAAGGGGAGCAACGGTTGCCTCAGCAATCGCTTCACCAATCCACGGCAGCTTGAGCAGCGTTATCTGCGAATGGTGGATCAGGCCGAGCAGATGCTGGCCGACATGGGACTGGACGAGGCACAGGTCTTTTTCCATACCCTGTGCGACTGCTCCACCACCCTGGCCCGGGTGCGTCTGCCCGAGCATCAGCGTGCGCAGGCCTTTGATATGCAATCGGATATTCTGTCCGCCCTCAAGGGGAGCAAGTTCGATCTGGTGACCCTGGATATGGCACAGAAAGAGCGGCACGATCTCGCCATCTAGCCTGCGGGCAAGCGATGCGGGTACCAGAACGTGAGTGCTGTCATAGGCAAGGGGCGACGGGACTGTTTATACTGTCGCCCTTTCACCCGTTACCGAGCTTCGCCCTATGAAACCCTTCTCCCGTCTGCTGATTGCCCTGTGCCTCTCCCCCGTACTGGCGCAGGCTGCCCCTCTTTCTCAGGTGACGCTGCCCGATGGTCGGCAGGTTCAGCTCAACGACGACTTCACCTGGGAGTATCTGGTGGTCAAACCGGCCGAGTCCGTACAGGGCGTGGCTGCTGATGGGAAGGCTGGGGCCGTGGTGGCCGTCGCTGCTCCGGTGCTGACCGATCAGGCCAAGGCCAATCCGGACCTGCTTGCCCAGATGGCGCGCGATGGTGTGGTGGTCAAGCTCGACAAGATCGAGGAATCTGACCCGCTGGTGCTGACCTTTATGGTGAGCAATACCGGTACCCGCAATGTGGTCGGGGTGCGTGGCATGGTGACCCTGTTCAGTGCTGACGGAGTGCAGCTGAGCCGTCAGGAGGCCCGCTTCTGGGTTGCCGAGAACCGCCTGCCGGAGACCTATCTGCGCAAGGGGCAAGTCCGTCCGTCACTGGCCCTCGAGATCCCCCGTCCTGCCGGATTGACCGGTCAGCCGCTGGTGCGTGTCGAAATTGACGAGGTGGTCTTCCGCTGATTTGGCGTTGTTCCGGCCCATGCAAACCGTGTGGGCCGGCAACTTGTTGCCGCTGACACCCCCTGCAATATCTGCTTACATCTGACATGGTTCTGCAACAGCTTGCAGCTCGGCAAGTCGGGAACCTGATCGCACAATGACTCCATACCAGCTCGCTAGCAACGGGCCCAATCACATGGAGTTATTATCATGAAAAAAGCAACTGTCTCTCTTCTGGTTCTGGCCGGGTTTGCCTCTACTTCCGTCATGGCGCAGGATGCCTTCAGCTACGCCAAGGGTTCCGCCACCTGGGCTCACACCAAGTCCGACTATCTCAGCGGTACCTTCAGCAATGACAGCAAAGGAACCCGTGATTTTGGCGGTCTGAGCCTGGATCTCTCCAAGAGCTTCGGCTCCAATTTCTATGGTCGCGGCAGCACTGAATACACCTCTCGCAGCAACGGCAACGACAGCATGTCGATCTCCAGCATCGGTGTCGGTGTATTTACCCCGCTGAGCACGGGTCTGAACCTCTACGGTGAAACCGGTTTGACCGGCTACATGCTGGAGCGTGAACTTGCCAGCGATATCGCTAACAAAGGGTGGGATGCTGTTGCTCGCAAAGATAGCGGCAGCATGTACGGTGAAGTGGGTCTGCGCTACGACATCGGCAATGTCGAGCTCTCCACCGCTTATCGCTACGCCAACATGACCGACGATATGCACGACTTCAAGGTGGGCGGTGCCTACAAGCTCAACCAGAATTGGGCGCTGACTGCCGATTACACCTATCGCAACTGGGATCTGCAAAAAGGTTCCATCTCCAGCCTGGGTGTGAAGTACAGCTTCTAATCCTCCTTCCCGTAGTCCGTAGTGTCTTGATTTTTACCCATGGTGTTTGCCATGGGTTTTTTCTTTTTCCGGTGATCCCTTTTTTCTCCTTGTGTCGTATCAGTCGCAAATAATTATACAACTTTCATTTTTTTGTATAACTGCTATAACTGAATCAATGCTTATACAAGGAGCGTCATCATGTACAAGATTAAAGTCGGTATCAGTGCCTGCCTGCTGGGACAAGAGGTACGTTTCGATGGGGGCCACAAGCGCTCCAGCTTCTGTGAACGGGATCTTGGCGCTCACTTTGACTATCACCCCGTCTGTCCCGAGATGGCCATCGGTCTAGGGGCGCCTCGCGCCGCCATCCGGCTGGTCAAGCGCAACGGCGAGATCCGTGCCGAGGCGAGCAACGGTAGCTTCGATGTCACCGAAAAGCTGATCGCCTTCAGCGAGCAGAAGGCACGTCAGCTCGACTTTATCTCCGGTTATATCCTCTGCGCCAAATCCCCCAGCTGTGGTATGGAGCGGGTCAAAGTCTATGGCGCCAACAACGAGGGGAGCGCCAAGGAGGGGATTGGCCTCTTTGCCAAGGCCTTGATGGAGGCCAACCCCCTGCTGCCGGTAGAGGAAGATGGCCGCCTGTGCGACCCGATCCTGCGCGAGAATTTCGTGCTGCGGGTCTTCGCCTACCACGACTGGCAGCAACTCTGCGCCCGCGGCATTACCGCCTCTGCGCTGATCCGCTTCCACTCTCGCTACAAGTATCTGGTGCTCTCCCATGCCACCACCCACTACCGCATCCTCGGCAAGCTGCTCGGCAATCTGGGCAAGTCCACCAATTTGCAGGAGGTGGCCGACAACTACATCAAGGGATTGATGACGGCGCTGACCCTGCGGGCCAACCGTCGCAGCCACACCAATGTGCTGATGCACCTGCAGGGCTACTTCAAGCGGGTGCTGACCCCGGCCCAGAAGCAGGAGCTTGCCGATACCATCGACAAGTACCGCACTGGCATCTTCCCCTTGCTGGTGCCGCTCACCCTGATCCGCCACTACCTGCGCGAGTACCCCAATCCCTATCTCGCCGAGCAGGTTTATCTCAATCCGCACCCCGATACGCTCAAATTGCGTTACGGGCTCTGAATCCGTTCTGTTGCCCCGGCGCATGGTTGGCGCCGGGGAGCCTTACCCCTCTGTTTGATGGACGTTGTCATGTCTGATTTATCGCAAGAAGTTGCTCCTCTCGCTGATGAGGGGATCTACCCCATTCGCGAGGTCTCCCGGCTCACCGGCGTCAACGCCGTGACCCTGCGTGCCTGGCAGCGCCGCTACGGTCTGGTGCAACCGGCCCGCACCGAAAAGGGCCACCGCCTCTACAGCGAGCAGGATATCCGCCAGATCGGCGAGATCCTGAGCTGGCTGGAGCGGGGAGTGAGTATCGGGCAGGTGAAGGGGCTCTTGAGCGAACCCCATTCCGCGCCGGTGAGCGATCACTGGCAGCAAACTCTGGAGCAGTTCAGTCAGGCGCTGCTCGCCTTCAACCAGCGCAAGGCGGAGGCCGAGCTCAACGATCTGCTGGCGAGCTACCCGTTCGAGCTGGTGCGCAGCCGGGTACTGCAACCGCTGGTGGAGCGGCTGCTGGGGCTGTGGCGCGAGCGGCCCGATGGCGAGCTGCTGCAACAGGTGTGGCTGGGCTGGCTCCATACCCGCTTCGCCCGCCACCTGATCGAGCAGGAGAAGGGCGTGCCGATCACGCTGGCGAGCTGGGGACAGGTCGGTCCCCTCGATCTGGTGTGGGCCGCCTACGAGCTGATCGGTCAGGGCTATGAGGTGCAACTGCTGGGGGCGGTTGAGCCGCGCCATGCCAGCCTGTTGGAAGGACGTGCGGCCACTCCCTGGCTGGTGCTGCTGGGGGCCGGGCTTGGCAAACAGGAGCTGGCCGCCGGGTGGCCCGCAGGCACACGCCTGTTTGGCGAACTGGGGCGCCTCTACGACGATAAGTGGCTTAAAGCCCATGGCTGGCAGGCGAGCCTTGCCGAGCTGATGGCGGATGCCCCAGATGCTGATGGCACCAGCGGACGCGGGAGGAAAAAGTCATGAAACTGGTCTGGTTTCGCAATGATCTTCGCCTTGCCGACAACCCCGCGCTGCGCCATGCCTGCGCCGGTGATGAGCCGGTGGCCGCGCTCTTTATCATCTCCCCCACCCAGTGGCGGCAGCACAAAATGGCACCCGTCCGTCAGCGCTTTATGTTGGCGCAGGTCGATGTGTTGGGCCGCGAGCTGGCGGCGCTTGGCATCCCGCTCCATCTGTTGCGAGTGGAGACCTTTGCCGAGGCGCCCGCTGCGTTGTCAGACCTCTGCCGCGAGCTGGGGGTGACCCAGCTCTATGCCAATCAGGCTATCGAGATCGATGAGCAGCGCCGCGATCACGCCGTCAGCGCCGCACTGGCAGAGCAGGCAGTGAGCTGTCACTGGCTCAACGGCTGTTGCGTATTGCCACCGGGGCGGGTGCTGACCGGCTCGGGGGAGATGTTCAAGGTGTTCACCCCCTTCAGCCGAGCCTGGCTCAAGGCCCTCGATGAAGAGGGGTTTGTCATTCATCGCGCCCCAGCGCCCCGTGGCGAGTCGTTGCCGTGGCAGCCGCTGGCCGAGCGGGCGTGGGTTGATGAGGCGCTCGGCGAGCTGACGGCGGATTCCCGCTGGCCTGTGGGCGAGGTGGAAGCTCTGCGTCGTTTGAACATTTTTCTGGAGCAGGCGGTGCTCGACTATGGCGAGACCCGGGATTTTCCTGCCATCGCGGGCACCTCTGTGCTTTCCCCCTATCTGGCGGCGGGCATCATCAGTCCTCGTCAGTGTGTGGCGGCGCTTCAGCAGCGGCTTGGCTATCGGCCCCAGTCCAAGGCTCAGCCCGGCTTTGTCTGGCTCAACGAACTTATCTGGCGCGAGTTCTATCGCCACCTACTGGTGCTGATCCCGACTCTTTCCATGAATCTCCCCTTCAAGCCCGAGACGGCGGCCTTGCCTTGGAGCTGGGACCCGGATGCCTTCGCCGCCTGGTGCGAGGGCCGTACCGGCTACCCCATCGTTGATGCAGCGATGCGCTGTCTCAACACCACCGGTTGGATGCACAACCGGCTGCGAATGATAGTGGCGAGCTTTCTCACCAAGGATCTCCATATCCACTGGCGGCTCGGGGAGGATTACTTCATGAGTCGGCTCATCGACGGGGATCTGGCGGCCAACAACGGCGGCTGGCAGTGGGCAGCGGGGACCGGCGCCGATGCGGCCCCCTACTTTCGGGTCTTCAACCCCACCACTCAGGGGCAACGATTTGATCCACAAGGGGAGTTTATCCGTACCTGGGTAACTGAACTGGCCGATATTCCTGCCGCTTATGTGCATCAGCCCCACGACTGGCTGCGACTCAAGGGGCGACAGGATTATCCGGCACCCATGGTGGATCACGCCGTTGCCCGGGTGAGAGCCATCGAGATGTTTCGCTCTCTGGAGAAATAGGATGAACGAGCCGCTGGCCCGCTTTATTGGCCTCTATCAGCAACTGGACAAACAGCAGTTGCACCGCTTGCCCGAGGTCTATGCCGAACAGGTGGTCTTTACCGATCCGGCCCACCGTATCGAGGGGCTGGCGGCCCTTGGCGACTATTTTGCCGCCCTCTATCAGCGCCTCGCCTACTGCCGTTTCGTCATCACCAGTCAGCAGCAACAAGGGCAGCAGGCCTGGCTCGGCTGGACCATGACCTTCTCTCACCCCAGATTGCGTGGTGGTGAGCCGGTGACGGTGGAGGGGGCCACCCGCCTCGAATTCGACGAGGCGGGCAAGGTGTGCCAGCACAGGGACTATTTTGACCTGGGCGCCATGCTCTACGAGCAGTTGCCGCTGCTCGGGCCCGTGGTGCGCACTATCAAGATGAGGCTTGGCGCATGAGCGGCCGGGTGCTTATTACAGGCGCGACTTCCGGCATTGGTCGCCAGTTGGCGCTGGATTACCGGCGGGCAGGCTGGCAGGTGTGGGGTTGTGGCCGCGATGGCGAACGGCTGCAGGCGCTGGGGCTGGATGGTGTCACGCCGCTGCAGTTCGATGCCCGGGATCTGGCCGCAATGAGCGGGGTGGCTGCTACGCTGCCATCTCTCGAGCTGCTGATCCTTAACGCAGGCAACTGCGAGTACATGGATGTGGCGGAGGGGTTTGACAGCGAGCTGTTTGCCCGTGTCATCGACACCAATCTGACCGCCACCGGCCATGCTTTGGCCGCCTTCTTGCCGTTGCTAGGGGCGGGATCACGGCTGGCCATCGTCAGCTCGTCGGTGAGCTGGCTGCCGCTGCCGCGAGCCGAGGCCTATGGCGCCTCCAAGGCGGCCCTCGACTATCTGGCGGATACCTTGCGCCTCGATTTAGCCAGCAAAGGGATCGGGGTGACCCTGATCCGCCCCGGCTTTGTCCAGACGCCGCTCACCGCCAAAAATGATTTTCCCATGCCCTGTCTGGTGACGGTGGAGCAGGCCTCCCGCGCCATCATGGACGGGCTGACCGCTGGTCGTCACCAGATCCACTTTCCCCGCCGTTTCATCTGGTTGCTGCGCCTGCTTGGTGCGCTGCCGGTGGGGCTCTGGCTGCGCCTTGGCCGCGCACTCGTATCGAAAGGAAGCCATTCATGAAGAAAAAGATCGCCATCGTCGGTTCTGGGATCTCGGGGCTCACCGCCGGTTTTCTGCTCCACAAACGCCATGACATAACCCTGTTCGAGGCGGCGCCGACTCTGGGGGGGCACACAGCCACTGTCGATGTGAATCAGGCTGGCCGCAGCTATGCCATCGACACCGGTTTTATCGTCTTCAATGATCGCACCTACCCCAACTTCTTGAAGTTGCTGGCACGGATCGGCATGGCGCGGCAACCGGCCGAGATGAGCTTCTCGGTGAAAAGCCCGGAGGGGCTGGAGTATAACGGCCATAACCTCGACACCCTGTTTGCCCAGCGCAGCAATCTGCTGAGTCCGCGCTTCTACGGCTTTGTCGCCGAGATTTTGCGGTTCAACCGGGAGGCACGGGCCTGGCTGGCAGATGGGCAACATCAGGGAGCTGGCCCCGAGCTGACCCTGGGGGATTTTTTGCTGGCGGGGGAGTTTAGCGACTACTTCGCCCGCCACTACATCTTGCCGATGGGGGCGGCGATCTGGTCATCGACGCTGGCCGATATGCGCGCCTTCCCCCTTGGCTTCTTCCTGCGCTTTTTTGCCAACCACGGCTTGCTGGATGTGGCCAATCGCCCCCAGTGGTACGTGATCCCGGGTGGCTCGCGGGAATATATCGGCCCCCTTACCGCGGGTTGGCAGTCGCAGATCCGCCTCGCCTGTCCGGTGCAGAGCGTACGGCGGGACGCGGACGGCGTGGTGATCCAGAGCAGTTACGGCGAGGAGCGGTTTGACGAGGTGATCTTCGCCTGCCACAGCGATCAGGCGCTGGCGCTGCTGGCGGATCCCGGCGAGCGGGAGCAGGCCATCCTCGGCGACATGCCCTATCAGGCCAACGATGTCTGGCTCCATACCGATGCTCGCTGCCTGCCCACCCGCCGCAAGGCATGGGCAAGCTGGAACTATCAGCTAGATGGCAACGACGAGGCGCGGCCGCTGGTGAGCTACAACATGAACATCCTGCAGGGGGTGAACTCGCCGGAGCCTTTCTGCGTCAGTCTTAACCCCAAGGGCAAGGTGGATGAGAGCAAGGTGCTGCGCCGCTTCGTCTACCACCATCCGGTGTTCAATCAGGCCTCCATCGCCGCCCAGCAGCGCCGCGCGGAGATCTGCGGCCAGCAGCACACCCACTTCTGTGGCGCCTACTGGTACAACGGCTTCCACGAGGATGGGGTACGCAGCGCGCTGGATGTCGCCAGGCGCTTCGGAGCCGAGCTATGAACGGCGCCACCGTGGCCACGGAACATGAGCGTGCCAACGAACTGGCTGGCGTCACCAGCGCCATCTGGCAGGGCTCGGTGCACCACCGCCGTTTTGCGCCGCGGGCTCACGCCTTCTCCTACAGCCTTTTTATGCTGGGACTGGATCTCGACGAGCTACCGCAGCTCGATCAGGGGCGCTGGTTCGGTGTGGAGCGCTCAGGGCTGCTCTCGTTTCACCGCCATGACTATCTCAAGGGGAGTGAGGGGAGCCTCAAGCAGGCGGTGTGGCAGAAGGTGAGCGAACTGGGTGGAGATGCCGAGCCTGAGGGGCGGGTACTGCTGCTCGGCAATGTGCGCTGTCTGGGGTTCTACTTCAGCCCGGTCAACTTCTACTTCTGCTACCGGCAGGGCGAGGCGCGCTATCTGCTGGCAGAGGTGTCGAACACTCCCTGGAACGAGCGTCACTACTACCTGCTGGATTTGGCGGCGCTGGCACCCCATGACAAGGATTTTCACGTCTCCCCCTTTATGGGGCTGGCGATGCGTTATCACTGGCGGATCAGGCCGCCCGCACAGGAGACCCTGATCCACATCGAGAGTCATCCCGTATCCGGTGAAGCCAAGCTGTTTGACGCAACCCTGGCGCTCACTCGCGAACCCTTGTCGCGCAAGGGGCTGGTGGCCCTGCTGGCCCGCTGGCCCTGGATGACCATGAAGGTGCTGCTCGGGATCTACTGGCAGGCCCTGCGTCTATTTATCAAACGAACCCCGATATTTACCCATCCGGAGAGCCGCTAATGGAACTTGCTCAATCAACCCTCTCTGCCTCTTTCATCGACAAGGGGGCAAGGCAACTGCTGCTCAATCTGCTGGGTCGCCTCGAACATGGCCAGCTGCTGCTGCGGGATGGCGGTGAGCGCCACAGCTTTGGCGTCGCGGGTACCGATCTGCATGCCGAACTGGTGGTGCTGGATCCTGCCTTCTATCGTCGCCTGTTGCTGGGGGGCAGCATTGCCGCCGGAGAAACCTGGGTGGAGGGACTCTGGACCAGCCCGGATCCGGTGGCGCTGGTGCGGCTGCTGGCCCGCAATCTGACCCTGCTCGACTCCCTCGAACGGCGCCTCGGCTGGCTCAGCTTCCCCTTCAACAAGGTGCGCCACTGGCTCAACCGCAATACTCTGACCGGTTCGCGCTCCAACATCGCCGCCCACTACGATCTCGGCAATACCCTCTATCAGGGGTTTCTCGACAGCCATATGCAGTACTCGAGCGCCATCTATCCGAGCGCCGAGGCCACTTTGGAAGAGGGGCAGCAGGCCAAGCTGCGCACCATCTGCGAGCGGCTGGCGCTGGGGCCTGATGATCATCTGCTGGAGATTGGCACCGGTTGGGGCGGCCTCGCCGTCTATGCCGCCCGCCACTATGGCTGCCGGGTGACCACCACTACCATCTCCCGGGCCCAGCATGACTATGCCAAGGAGTGGATTGCACGGGAGGGGCTGGGGGATCGCATCACCTTGCTGCTGGAGGATTACCGCAAGCTGGAGGGCACCTATGACAAGCTGGTCTCCATCGAGATGATCGAGGCGGTAGGCCACGCCTTCCTGCCCGACTATTTCCGCCAACTGTCGCGGCTGCTCAAACCCGGTGGTCGCCTGCTCATCCAGGCCATCACCATCGCCGATCAGCGCCACGCCCAGTATCTGCGCGGGGTCGATTTTATCCAGCGCTATATCTTCCCCGGTGGCTGCCTGCCGAGCGTCTCCCAGATGGCGGGGTTGCTGGCGCGGGAGACCGACATGCAGCTGGTGCGATTGCACGATCACGGCCATCACTATGCCCGCACCCTGGCTCACTGGTGCGAGCGCTTTCTGGCGTTGGCGCCCGAGCTGCCCAAGCTCGGGTACAGCCAGGATTTCATCCGGTTGTGGCACTTCTACTTTGCCTATTGCGAAGGGGGATTCTGGGAGCGCACCATCAGTCTGGTGCAGCTGGAGGCCGCCAAGCCGGGGCCCGCTGGCTGGTCGGGTGATGTGCCAGTAAGCGGTCACTGACCATGTGGCAGTGGGCTCACCTGCTGGGGTTCAACCTCTACTGGTTGCTGGCGGTGAAGTGGCAGCAGCCGGGCCCGCTGCTGGCAATGTTGCTGCTGCACTTTATCTTCTCACCCAGCCGCCTGCGTGACTGGCGGCTGCTCCCCATCGCGGTTGCTGGCTGTCTGCTGGATGTCCTGCTCTGGCAGCTCGGCCTGTTCCGGTTCCCGTCCGGTTTTCCCCTCTGGCTGGTGCTGCTCTGGCTCGGTTTTGCCCTGACGCTGGCCCACGGTATGCGCTGGCTGTTGCGCTTGCCTCGCTGGCAGCAGGCGCTGTTTGGCGTATTTGGCGGTGCCTCCTCCTATGTGGCGGGGGCCGCCATGGGGGCAGTACACTTACCCTGGGGCATCTGGATCAGCACGGCACTGCTGGCAGTGATCTGGATGTGGTGGTTACCCGTACTCCTGTGGGTAATGGTCAAGCTGGAGGGTGAGTCATGACAAACACCTTTTCGACCGATTCGTTGCTTTTTTCCAAATGGACCAAAGAGAGCCAGCATGAGCTGACTGATCGCTTCTATCTGGTGGTTGCCTGCCAGCGGGATGCGCAGGGGCGGCTGGTGCAGGTGGTGATGCAGGATATCAACACCTTGCAAGAACAGGAGATGGACTGGCATGAACTGGAAGACCCCAACCACTGGCATATGGGGTGGAATTAACCCGCTGCTGCTGGCGTTTACGCTCTTTGCTGCAACCGCGGTGCAGGCTTCTTCCGCCCACTGGCAGCAGCTGCGCCCGGTCGGGCAGGGGGAGATGAACTGGCTCTGGTTCAAGCTCTACGATGCCACCCTCTACAGTGCGAGCGGGCGCTATCAGCCCGGTCACTATCCGCAGGCCCTGACCCTCACCTATGCCAGAGCCATCGAGCGGGAAGATCTGCTGAGCGCCACTGCCGCCGAGTGGCAGCGACTCGGTCTTGGCTCCGACGCCGAACGTCAGCGCTGGCTCGGCCAGCTCGCTGCACTCTGGCCCGATGTGCAGGCAGGCGACAAGCTCACCTTCTATGTCGACAAGGGCGGGGCAGGCCACTTCTGGTGGCAGGAGAAGTCCCTCGGGACTCTGGCCGATCCGCAATTCTCGGCCGCTTTTCTCGCCATTTGGCTGGCTGACAACAGCCGCGATCCCGCCCTTACCCGCCGCCTGCGTGGCCAACCCTGAGCATGGAGTTTCCAATGTTTTTCTATCGTGCATACCGCTGGTTGCTGTTGCTCCCTTTTTTGCTGTTGAGCGGCTGTGGTGCCAGTCTCGATAACTATCGGGGGCAGGGGCCAAACTGGGATCTCGCCCGTTTCTTCAACGGTAAATTAGTGGCTCACGGCTTGGTAACCGACCGCAGCGGCGAAGTGACCAGTCGCTTTCGGGTCGAGATGGTGGGTCGTTGGAAGGATGGCAAGGGAGAGCTGTTCGAACAGTTCTACTTTGACGATGGCCGCCAGCAGACCCGTACCTGGTATCTGAGCAAGGGCGATGATGGTCACTGGCGCGGTACTGCTTCCGATGTGGTGGGAGAGGCGGTGGGTAAAAGCGAAGGGTTCGCCCTCAACTGGCGTTATCAACTTGATCTGGCGCTACCGGATGGCGAGGTAGTGCGGGTGAGCTTCGATGACTGGATGTACCTGCTGGACGAAGAACGTCTGATCAATCGTGCCGAGATCAGCAAGTTCGGTATCCATCTTGGCGAGGTGATCCTCTATATCGAACGTCAGCCCTGACCGTTAACGCAAGATAACGACCAGTAAAAAGCGCGCCGATGGCGCGCTTTTGTTTACCGAAAAACCAGAGTCATCAGATGATGCGGTTCTCTTCCAGCATCTTGCGACGGGCCTCTTCCTTGGCCATCTTCTTCTTGCGGTTGTCACAGGGTTCCGGGCAATCGCACTCTTTCTCGATGCCGACACTACCCAGACCGCCACAGGAGCCGGAGATGGTCTTCTTCTGGAAGATGTAACCGATAGCCATGGCGGCTATCACCAGCATGAATACCCCGAAGGTGATCAGAAAAATCTGCATCTCTACCTCTTACTTCTTGACCAGATAGGGCTTGAAGGCATCGGAGTAAGCCTCTTCAAAGCCGTTGTCCGTCTTGGTGATCACGAAGATCGCCAGGCCGCGCTCGTTGGCATAGGCCAGGCTCTTCTCGGTCCCCATCACCATAAACACGGTGGCCAGCCCGTCTGCGGTCATGCAGGAGGGATGGATCACGGTGACCGACACCAGACGGTGCTGGATCGGCTTGCCGCTGCGCGGATCTATGGTGTGGGAGAAGCGCTGACCATCCAGTTCATAGTAGTTGCGGTAATCGCCGGAGGTGGCCACCCCGTTGTCACCGGGCACGATCACCTCTTGCACCGTGCCGGTGCCTGCGGTGGGCTTCTCGATGGCCACGCGCCAGGGGTGACCCTTGCCGTTGACGCCATTGATCCGCAGCTCGCCGCCAATCTCCACCAAATAGTTACGCGCACCCAGTGATTCCAGATACTCGGCTACCTTGTCCACACCAAAGCCCTTGGCGATGGCAGAGAGATCGACGTAAAGATCCGGAATGTCTTTTTGCAGGGTATCGGCATCCACCGAGGTGATGACGTGCAGGTTGCCCAGACCGGTCTTCTGGCGAGTCTGGGTGATCAGCTCGTCGGAAGGGACCTTGGTCGGCTTCTTGTCCGGGCCAAAGCCCCACAGATTGACCAAGGGGCCAACGGTGACGTCCAGCGCCCCCTGGCTCTCACGGCCAATGTGAATAGCCTCTGTGACGACCCGTGCGGTATCGCGGGAGACCACTACCGGTTTGTTGTCACGGCTCTGGTTGAAGCGCGACAGTTCGGAATCGGGGCGATAGGTCGACATCTGATCGTTGACCCGCTCCAGCAACACATCCACCTCAGCTTGAAGCTTGGCCGGATCGCTGATGGCGTTGTCCGCCACCTTGATGGAGTAGTAAGTGCCCATGGTGCTACCGGTGATGTGGATCTCCGGCTTGGATTGGACCGTCTCCTGACCGCACCCAGTCAAGAAAAAGGCTAGCCCGAAGGCTAGCCAGGTCTTTACAACACTGTGCATGGATTAACCACCAAAGTCATCCAACAGGATGTTTTCGTCTTCAACGCCCAAGTCTTTGAGCATGTTGATGACGGCAGCGTTCATCACCGGAGGTCCACACATGTAGAACTCGCAATCTTCCGGTGCTTCGTGGTTCTTGAGGTAGTTCTCGTAGAGCACGTTGTGGATGAAGCCGGTGTAGCCGTCCCAGTTGTCTTCCGGTTGCGGATCAGACAGCGCGACGTTCCAGGTGAAGTTCTCGTTCTCGGCGGCGAGCATGTCAAAGTCTTCGACATAGAACATTTCGCGCTTGGAACGGGCACCGTACCAGAAGCTCATCTTGCGCTTGGACTTCAGGCGACGCAGCTGGTCGAAGATATGGGAACGCATCGGCGCCATACCCGCACCACCACCGATGAATACCATTTCGGCATCGGTGTCTTTGGCGAAGAACTCACCGAACGGACCGGAGATAGTCACCTTGTCGCCAGCCTTCAGGCTGAAGATGTAGGAGGACATCTGTCCCGGAGGGGCAGTCCAGTTGCTCGGGGGCGGGGTTGCGATACGTACGTTCAGCATGATGATGCCGAACTCTTCCGGATAGTTGGCCATGGAGTAGGCACGGATGATTGGCTCATCGACCTTGGACTCCAGCTCAAAGATCTTGAAGCGATCCCAGTCACCGCGATACTCCTCGGGAATATCGAAGTTCTTGTAGTGCACGTGGTGAGCCGGGGCTTCAATCTGGATATAACCACCGGCGCGGAACGGCACGCTCTCGCCATCGGGGATCTGCAACTTGAGCTCTTTGATGAAGGTGGCCTTGTTATCGTTGGAGATAACAGTACATTCCCACTTCTTCACCCCGAAGATCTCTTCCGGCAGTTCGATATCCATGTCGGAGCGAACGGTAACCTGACAGGCCAGACGCTCGCCATGACGGGCTTCGCCCTTGCTGATGTGATCCAGTTCGGTCGGCAGAATGTCGCCACCACCGGATTTCACCCGTACCTTGCACTGGCCGCAGGAGCCACCGCCGCCACAGGCGGAGGAGACGAAGATACCGCTGCCAGCCAGCACGCCGAGCAGCTTGCCACCGGCCGGGCTGGTCACAGCCTTGGCCGGGTCACCATTGATGCTGATTGTCACGTCGCCCGCGGTCACCAGCTTGGACTTGGCGAACAGAATGACTGCCACCAGTGCCAGCAGGATCACGGTAAACATGACCACACCCAAAATAATTTCCATCTATCGTTCCTTTCTGATTGCAGGAAAGCCGATTACAGGGAGATACCAGAGAAGGACATGAAGCCCAGCGCCATCAGACCGGCGGTGATGAAGGTGATGCCCAGACCGCGCAGGCCTTCCGGAACATCGGAATACTTCATCTTCTCGCGGATACCTGCCAGCGCAACGATCGCCAGCATCCAGCCTGCCCCTGAACCCACACCGTAGACCACAGACTCCATGAAGTTGTAGTCACGCTGCACCATGAAGGAGACGCCACCGAAGATGGCGCAGTTCACGGTGATGAGCGGCAGGAAGATACCCAGCGCGTTGTAGAGTGCCGGGAAGTACTTGTCCAGCGCCATCTCCAGGATCTGTACCAGCGCTGCAATCACACCGATGAAGGTGATGAAGCTCAGGAAGCTCAGATCCAGACCGGATACGAGAGCGCCATCTTTAAGCACGTAGTTGTAGATCAGGTTGTTGGCAGGAACCGCGATGGTCTGCACCACAATAACGGCAATACCCAGACCCATGGAGGTCTTTACCTTCTTGGACACCGCCAGGAAGGTACACATCCCCAGGAAGAAGGAGAGTGCCAGGTTTTCGATGAAGATCGATTTAATCAACAGACTCAGATAGTGTTCCATACCTTAATCCTTCGCCTCCACCTGCTTGGGATCCTTGGTGCGCACGCCCCAAATGATCAGACCAATGATGAAGAATGCACTCGGCGGCAGCAGCAGCAGGCCGTTGGGCACATACCAGCCACCGTTGTTCACCAGCGGCAGCAGCTCGATGCCGAACCAGGTGCCGGAGCCCAGCAGTTCACGCACGGTCGCGACACTCAGCAGAATGGCACCATAGCCCAGACCGTTGCCGATACCATCCAGGAAGGAGGGCAGCGGGGCACTCTTCATGGCGTATGCTTCGGCACGACCCATTACGATACAGTTGGTGATGATCAGACCCACGAAGACCGACAGTTGCTTGGAGATGTCATAGGCGTACGCCTTGAGCACCTGGTCAACCACGATAACCAGTGAGGCGATGATCGCCATCTGTACGATAATCCGGACGCTGTTCGGGATCTGGTTGCGGATCAGGGAGATAAACAGGTTTGAGAAGGCGGTGACCGCCATGACCGCGAGGGTCATTACAAACGCAGTTTTCATCTGGCTGGTAACCGCCAGTGCAGAACAGACACCCAGCACCTGCAAGGCGATGGGGTTGTTGCCCAGCACAGGCGTCAACAGCAACTTCTTCATTTCGCTCTTGTCAGCCATTGTTGATTTCTCCTGCACGAACCTTGGCCAGGAAAGGACCGAAGCCCTTGGGACCCATCCAGAAGTCGAAGGTATGCTGTACGCCGTTACCGGTCAGAGTGGCACCGGAGAGACCATCGATCTCGTGCTCGGAGCCCGCCGGAGCATGGCCCTTGATGACGCGCAGCGCCGGCATGCCATTCTGGTCGAACAGTTTCTTGTCCTTGAACAGCGCCTGCCAGGCCGGGTTTTCGATCTCGCCACCCAGACCCGGGGTTTCACCGTGGTCATAGTAGGTGATGCCCTTGATGGTCTGGCCATCAGCGGCAACGGCGACGAAGGCATACATGGTCGACCACAGACCCTGACCGTAGATGGGCAGGATGATGCTGTCGATCTTGCCTTCGGCATCCTTGGCGAAGAATACCGGGATCTGCTTGGAGATCTGACGCAGGCTGGCCTTGTCGTCAGCGGCGGCAAGACGGATGCTGCGGGCCGGATCTTTGGCTGCCTGCTTGGTGTCGAAGTTGTCGGCATCGCCGTCAACAAAGTCACCGGTCGCCAGATCCACCAGACGCGCTTCGATCTTCTCGCCGTACAGTTTGGCCAGGTCGCGCTTGGCCACTTCGCTTACATCCACACCGGCTACGGCGAGAATGTTGCTCTGCTTGTCCAGCGCCTTGTTTTCCTGCTGGGTAGAACGCAGGCCCACAGCTGCAACGGATACCACGATGGAACAGGCCAGACACAGGCCGGTGACCACGCTGACGGTGCCGAGGGTTGAATCTTTATTAAACGCCACGAGCAATCCTCCGCTTGATGTTTGCCTGAGCGACGAAGTGGTCAAACAGGGGAGCAAACAGGTTTGCAAACAGAATGGCCAGCATCATGCCTTCCGGGAACGCAGGGTTGACCACGCGAACCAGCACGACCATTACGCCGATCAGGGCGCCATACCACCACTTGCCTTTGTTGGTAAAGGCTGCGGAGACAGGGTCGGTCGCCATGAAGGCCATACCGAAGGCGAAGCCACCCAGTACCAGATGCCAGTGCCACGGCATGTTGAACATGGGGTTGGTATCGGAACCGATGACGTTGAACAGCAGGGAGGTGGCGATCATACCGATCATCACGCCGGCGATGATGCGCCAGGAGGCGATGCGCATGTAGACGATCATGGCGGCACCCAGCAGGATCATCAGGGTAGAGACTTCACCGATGGAACCCGGCAGGTTACCCAGGAAAGCGTCCATCCAGCTGATAGCCTGGCCGGTTGCTCCGTTGATCAGCGCCATCTGGCCGCCTTGGGCCCACTGGCTCAGGGCAGTCGCGCCGGAGAAGCCGTCAACGGCAACCCACACGGCGTCACCGGAGATCTGGCCCGGGTAGGCGAAGAACAGGAACGCACGACCAGCCAGCGCCGGGTTCAGGAAGTTCTTGCCGGTACCACCGAACACCTCTTTGGCCATCACCACACCGAAGGTGATACCCAGCGCAGCTTGCCACAGGGGCAGCTCGGGCGGCACGATCAGGGCAAACAGAATGGAGGTCACGAAGAAGCCTTCGTTGATCTCGTGTTTGCGCACCATGGCGAACAGCACTTCCCAGAAACCACCGACAAAGAAGACGGTGATATAGATTGGGAAGAAGTGGGTGGCGCCAATTAGCATCTTGCTGCCGATACCGGCAACAGCCGGATCGAGGGAGGCGCCCAGCATGGTCGCCAGGGCATATTGCCAGCTGCTGGCACCAGCAGCCGAGCCCATGTGGGCAATGGCGGCAATCGCCTGGTTACCAACGTTGTACATGCCCCAGAACATGGCCGGGAACACGGCCAGCCACACCATGATCATCATGCGCTTCAGATCGAGCGCATCACGAACGTGGGAGGCGTTGCGGGTAACGCTACCCGGGGTGTAGAACAGGGTGTACGCCGCTTCGAACAGGGCATAGTACTTGGCGTACTTTCCACCCGGTTCGAAGTGGTGTTCCATATTTTCAAGAAGTTGCTTGAAACTCATCGCTTAACCTTCCAGTTCAATCTTGGTCAGGCACTCACGCAAGATCGGGCCGTACTCTGTCTTGCCGGGGCAGACAAAGGTACAGAGCGCCAAATCTTCCTCATCCAGCTCCAGGCAGCCCAGTGCTTGCGCACCGTCGGTATCGCCGGAGACCATGTCCCGCAGCAGCAGGGTCGGCAGGATGTCGAGTGGCATCACCCGCTCATAGTTGCCGATAGGCACCATGGAACGGTCACTACCGTTGGTAGTGGTGGTGAAGTTGATCAGCTTGCCCTTCATCAGATGAGAGAGGGTGGTGCGGGTGATAGAGAACTTGTTGGCGCTGGGGTTGATCCAGCCCAGGAACTCTTTCTCGCGACCTTCACCCAGCACGCAAACCTGATTGTGGTAGCGGCCCAGGTAGTCGTGAACACCTTCGGCTTTGGCACCACTCAGGATAGAACCGGAGATGATACGGTTTTCGTCGGCACGCAGCTCATTATTGGTGAGCTGGCTGATGCAGGCGCCCAGACGGGTACGCAGCAGACGCGGCTTGAGCACGTTCGGGCCGGCAAGGGCGATCACCTTGTCAGTGAAGATCTGACCGGTGGTGAACAGCTTGCCGAATGCGATCACATCCTGATAGTTGATGTGCCACTGCACCTTGGTGCTGCTGACCGGATCCAGGAAGTGGATATGGGTACCCGGCAGACCGGCAGGGTGCGGACCAACGAAGATCTCTTCCTTGACCTGAGCCAGCGGAGAGTGGGGCAGACTGCCTTCGCCTTTACAGACGTAGACGGCGCCGTCGGTCAGGCGGGTCAATACGGCCAGACCATCGAGGAAGGCCTGCGGCTGTTCCTTGATAATCAGCTCGGCATCGGCTGCTAGCGGGTTGGTGTCCATTGCAGTCACAAAGATGGCGCGCGGGGCAGACGCTACCGCGGGGACTTTGCTGAACGGACGGGTACGCAACGCAGTCCACTGACCTGATGCGACCAGGATCTCTTGCACCTTGCTGCGCTCGAGCTTGGCCAGCTCGGCAGAGGCAAAATGCTCAAACGTCACCTGTTCATCGGAACCGTCGAGGTCGATGACCACTGACTGGAGAACACGTTTGGCACCACGGTTGATCTCTGAAACCACACCGGTGGCAGGAGCTGTGAATTTAACGCCCGGATTCTTCTTGTCTTCAAAAAGATCCTGACCTTTGATGACGCGATCACCTACTTTGACGAACATAGTAGGTCGCATCCCCACAAACTCCTCGCCCAGTGTCGCAACACGGGTGATGGCGGGGCCATCGTAGATTACTTGCTCTGGCGCACCCAGCACGGGGATGTCCAGTCCTCTTTTGATTGTAATCATACTTACTTGCACTACCGTTACGGGAGAGGTTGGTTAGCGCCGAGAAATACATCACGACGGGTGGTTGAATGAGTTGATGTTGTGGTTGCGCCAGGTGGGCAGGCTCAACAATTATTCAACATGCAGGCTCACTCAAAAGCGCTTGAGTTTACCACTTAAGGTGCATTTTCTGCCATGCCAAATGGGCAAAATCCCCGTGCCATCACAAAATTAACCTGCAATGAATAAGCCCCCGACACCTTGTAAGTAGTGGTTTTAAAGGTTTTTTTATTTCGATACCTCGATGGGGGTATTTGCCGTTGTCTCCACTATCAACAAAAAGCCTTGATGCCGAAATATACCCCCTTGGATGTAGCCTTTTCGGGGCCAATGGGGGAAATATGTTTAATTTTTGTTGGCAGGTTCTCGAGGAGAATCCTGTGGTACAACCGGTTTCAGGAGAGTGACGGTTTGCCAACGCAGCTCGGGGTGCGCGGGGCGTGGCCTTTTTCCTGCCACTCGGTCTCGGTGTAGGTATGCAACGCCAGTGCATGAACGGCACCGGCCAGCTCGTCGGCCAGCACCGAATTGACCTGACGATGACGGGCCAGCAGCCGCTGCCCTGCAAATTGCTCGCTGACGATCACCACCTTGAAGTGGCTCTCAGATCCCGGTTCCACACGGTGCATGTGGCTCTCGTTGATCACCTCCAGCACGGTGGGGGAGAGGGCTGCGGTCAGCTTGGCTTCAATCAGTTGTTGGATGGTCATCGGATCGGCTTCCAGAGTGAATGTCGGGCCATTCTATCGGCAGTCGCGGGATGGAATAAGCCCCCGTAAGAGGGAAATCACCCGTCAGTTGCCCCCTTGATGCGCATCGAACTGGTGAAATTCCTGCTCCTCGCTAGAATAGCGCCACTTTGCGTCGCCCCTGGCGCCTGTATACACGAATCAAGCCGAGGTTGGACTCTTCCTATGCAAACCCTTCTCGACACTCCCCATTGCCAGCTCACGCTCTACCGCTATCCGCGCCAGAGTCAGGAGACCCTGCAAGCCTGGGATGCGGCTGACGAATACCTGATCAACACCCTGGCGGAGTCTCCCCTCGAGCAGGCGGGCCCCGTCATCATCATGAATGACGGTTTTGGCGCGCTGGCGGCCTATCTGCATCCGCACTCCCCCTGCTGCGTCACCGACTCCTACATCAGTGAGCGGGCGACCCTGGCCAATCTGGCCGAAAACGGACTGGATGCGGGTGGTATCCGCTTGCAGGATGCGCTGGCGCCGCTGCCCGATGCTCCTGCTCTGGTAGTGATCAAGGTCTCCAAATATCAGGCACTGCTGGAGCAGCAACTGCTGGCATTGCGTGCGGTGGTGACACCGGCAACCCGCGTTATCGCTGCCGGCAAGGCGAAGGATATTCATACCTCCACCCTCAAGTTGTTCGAGAAGTATCTGGGGCCTACCCGTACCTCGCTGGCCTGGAAAAAGGCGCGCCTTATTCACTGCGAGCCGCAGGCCGGACAACCCGCGCTGGCCAACCCCTTCCCGACTGTCTGGCCGCTGGAGGGGAGTGGCATGCTCATCCACAACCATGCCAATGTCTTCTCGCGCACCAGTCTCGATATCGGTGCCCGTTTTATGTTGGACAACCTGCCCATCCACAGTGCCCGCAAGGTGATCGATCTGGGCTGTGGCAACGGGGTGCTGGGTCTGTCGCTGCTCGCCAAAGACAGCGAGGTGGAGGTGACCTTTATCGATGAATCCTATATGGCAGTCGCCTCGGCACAGCTCAACGTCGAGCACAATCTGCCCGATGCACTGCCGCGCGCCCGCTTTATGGTCAATAACTGTCTCGACGGGGTGGCGGTCGGCTCGGCGGATCGGATCCTCTGCAACCCTCCTTTCCATCAGCTGCAGGCGATCACCGATCATATCGCCTGGCAGATGTTCAGCGATGCGCACCGGGTGTTGCCTCAAGGGGGTGAACTCTGGATAGTAGGCAACCGTCATCTGGACTATCACAACAAACTCAAGCGCTTGTTTGCCAACGCACAAGTCGTTGCGTCGAACAGCAAATTCGTTATTTTGAAAGCCATCAAACGCTAAAGCCAAAGGAAACCATGATGAAAAAGTCACTCTTGCTGCTGGCCGCCCTGATGCTGGGCGGGTGTGCCACTCATTGGCCGGAGACGGCGCTGCTCAATCCGCAGGTGATCCCCGCCAACCAGCAATACTACTCTGGCAATCGCATCACCATGGAAGGGGTAGACAAGCGTGAGGCTGCTTATGTCTTCTCTATCAAACATAAAGAGAAAGCGCCCGTGCTGGTCAACAGTGAGCGTCCGCTCAACCTGCTGATGGCCGAGCGGCTGGCCGAAGGGCTGCGCAGCCAGGGTCTGGAAGTTGGCAACAGTGGCACCACCAACCTGACGCTGGTGATCTCCAACGCCGCAGTCAATGTGGAAGAGAAGACCTTTACCTATGTCACCAAGTCCCGCGTCAGCCTGCAGGTGATCGCCGATTTCCAGGGCAACCGTCTGACCAAGCAGTTCAACATGTCCTCCAGCAAGGAGAGCCCGAGCGAGCCAAGCATGGCCGACCTGGAGTCTACACTGAACCTGCAACTGGGTAGCGTGCTGCAGCAGATCATGGCGGATGATGCGCTGCGCGGTTACCTGAAAGGTCAACCGAACGGTGCAGGGGTCTGATGATGAAAAAACTCTGGTTGCTGGCCATGCTGATCGCCCCGCTGGCGTTCGCGGGCCCGAAAGTCAGAATGGAGACCAACCACGGCAATATCGTGGTGGAGCTGGCGTCCAAGCAGGCGCCCCAGACGGTGAAGAACTTCCTGCGCTACGTGGCTGATGGCAGCTATGACGGCAGCATTTTCCACCGGGTGATCCAGGATTTCGTGGTGCAGGGGGGGGGCTACAACCAGCAGTTCCAGCAACTGCCGACTTATGAACCTGTGGTCAACGAGTCGCGTGGCGGTCTGCCCAACAAGCGTGGCTCCATCGCCATGGCTCGCACCCAGGCGGTCGACAGCGCTACTCGCCAGTTCTACTTCAATCTGGTCGACAACAATAACCTCAACGCCGGTGGCTCTGCGGGTTATACCGTGTTCGGTCAGGTGGTTCAGGGGATGGAGGTGCTGGACAAACTGGCTCAGGTACAGACCGGTTACAGCCCCATTCTGCGTGCCAACGATGTGCCGACCAGTCCCATCATTCTGAAGAAGGTGGTCTTGCTGGCAGAAACTCCGGCAGACAAGAAAGTCGACAAGAAAGCGGGCAAGTAACTCTCGCCGGACGCGGCTCGTCACCTCGCCCTCGCCATGCCACAATACAAGGCTCATCCCGTTCGGGATGGGCCTTTTCTCTATCCGGACTTCTTTTGCCTATCTCTTTGCTCGCCTTGGCTATCTGCCATCAACCTGCCAAAATGACGCACTTTTCCAAAGTCGTCAGGTAGTTGAACATGATCCGCAAACCAAGCTGGAGAGAGTCCCTCGCCGTCTATCTCGAATTTCGGGTGTTTATTCTCTTTGCCATGGGTTTTTCATCGGGTCTGCCGCTGCTGCTGGTGTTCGGTACCCTCTCATTCTGGTTGCGCGAGGCCGATGTCAGCCTGACCGATATCGGCTATATGAGCTGGGTGGCGCTCGCCTATGGCTTTAAATGGCTGTGGTCGCCGCTGGTGGATCGCATGCCGCTGCCGTTGCTCTCCACGCTGCTGGGGCGTCGCCGCAGCTGGATGTTCTTCTCCCAGTTGCTGATTGCCGCTGCGCTGGTCGGCATGGCGTTCTGCGATCCCAAGACCGAGCTGGCCCAGCTGGCGATGTTTGCCCTGCTGGTGGCCTTTGCCTCGGCGACTCAGGATATCGTTATCGATGCCTATCGCATCGAATCTGCCCCCGAGCGGCTGCAGGCGGCGATGGCTGCTTCTTACATGACCGGCTACCGACTGGCGATGATCATGGCGGGCGCCGGTGCGCTGGCGCTGGCGGCGTGGTTTGGCAGCAACAGCGGCTATGACTATCGTGGCTGGCAGATTACCTATCTGGTGATGGCGGGTCTGATGTCACTCGGGGTTATCACCACGCTGTTTTGCCACGAGCCGGATATCGATCTGGCCGAGCAGGGCAAACAACAGGCCGAACGCAAGGCGCAGCTCCTGGAAAAAGGGTGGCCAGCTCTGCTGGCGAGTGCGGGGGCCTGGGGCTATGAGGCGGTCTGGTGTCCGTTTGCCGACTTCTTTCGTCGCTATGGCAGCTCGGCGCTGCTGATCCTGGCTCTGATCGCCTGCTATCGGGTTGCCGATGTGGTGATGGGGGTGATGTCCAACAGCTTCTATGTGGATATGCAGTTCAGCAAGACCGAGGTTGCCACCATTACCAAGGTGTTTGGCGTCATCATGACGCTGGTGGGCGCTGCGCTGGGGGGCGTGCTGGTGATGCGCTTCGGTACGCTGCGCATCCTGTTCTTGGGGGCGCTGCTCACTGCCAGCACCAACCTGCTGTTTGCCCTGCTCAATCAGGTTGGCCACAATCTGGAACTGCTGACCCTGATTATCTCGCTGGATAACCTCAGTGCCGGTATCGCGACCGCGGCTTTCGTGACCTATCTCTCCAGCCTGACCAATGTGGCATTTTCGGCCACTCAGTACGCCCTGTTCAGCTCGGTAATGTTGCTGCTACCCAAGTTGCTCGCCGGTTTTTCCGGGCAGGTTGTGGAGCTGATTGGCTACAGTGCTTTCTTTGTCGGAACCAGTTTATTGGGCTTGCCGGTGTTGTTGTTGATTGTGCTTGTCGCCAGAAAAGGGAGTGAGTTGCTCTCAACGGCTGACAAATAGCAAGCGTTTGCGTAGAATCGGGGGTGATTAGATTCACACTTCCGGATAAAGTTCCCGAGAAGTTGTTTCACCCCCAATTTTATTTGATTAGAATCCCTCTCGCTCCTTGTGGGCAGGCTACGGAAAACCTCAACTAACGCACAAGAGACCAATAAAATGGCCAAATTTACCAAGACTCTGATCGCTGCCGGTCTGCTGGCTGCTGCCGCTACCCCGGCCTTCGCTGCTGACTACAGCGGTGATATCCACAAGAATGATTTCAAATGGATGCAGTTCAACGTCATGCATACCATTGACCAGCGTCCTTACATGGGCAGCGACTACAACGACACCTACCTGGAAATGGAATTCGGTGGTCGTTCCGGTATGTTTGATCTGTATGGCTATGTCGATGTGTTCGATATTTTCCAAAGCAGCCATAGCGACAAACACAATGGCCAGAACATCTTCATGAAGTTCGCCCCGCGTCTTTCTCTGGATGCCCTGACTGGTAAAGATCTCTCCTTCGGCCCGGTACAAGAGCTCTACATCGCTACCCTGAACAACGTTGATGACTCCATGATGGAGAACATGATCGGTCTGGGTGCTGATGTACAGGTGCCTTGGTTCGGTAAAGTTGGCATGAACCTGTATGCTCGCCATGCAACCGAAAGTGGCTTCAAGGCCGAAGAGGGTGACTGGAACGGTTATCAGTTCTCCATGAACTGGTTCAAGCCTTTCTATACCTTCTCCAACGGCAGCTTCGTCTCCTATCAGGGCTACTTGGATTATCTGTTTGATAAAGATATCCATGGCGACAACAACCAGAGTGCTAACGGTTTGGGTACTTTCCACGGTATCTACTGGCACTCCGACCGTTACGCAGTTGGTTACGGTCTGAAGTACTTCAACGAAATCTACGGTATCAACAATGGTGCCTTTGGTGGTCTGAACACTACCGGTTTCGGCCACTACTTCTCTGTTACCTACAAGTTCTAATAAAACTTGGGGTACAAAAAACCGGAGCATCTGCTCCGGTTTTTTTATGGCCGCGATTTAGATAGCGTGGCGCGAGTCATCAAGTGCGCCACGGCTGAGTGGATAAATCAGTCGCGGAAGTTCTGGAACTGCATCGGTTGACCCAGTTCGGCGCCACGGACCAGTGCCATGGTCTCTTGCAGATCGTCACGCTTCTTGCCGGTGACACGTACTTCATCACCCTGGATGGCGACCTGTACCTTGATCTTGGAGTCCTTGATCAGCTTGACCAGCTTCTTGGCGATCTCTTTCTCGATCCCCTGTTTGAACTTGACGGTCAGGTGGAAACGCTTGCCGGAGTGAACGGAGTCACCCACTTCCATGGAGCTGTTTTCGATGTTGCGCTTGAGCAGGGCACCGCGCAGGATTTCGACCATCTGCTTGAGCTGGAAATCAGCATCGGCTTCCAGCTTTACCTCTTCCTTGTTCAACTCGAAGCTGGCTTCTACCCCACGAAAATCGAAACGGGTGGCCAGTTCACGATTGGCGTTGTCGACTGCGTTCAACACCTCGTTCATTTTGACTTCAGAGACAATATCGAATGACGGCATAGCCGGAGCTCCTCATGTTGCGTTATCGGGGGGCAAATCTACCAGAAAACGGGCAAATTTGCTGATTTTGATGGGGTTGCTCTGCTAGAATCCCCAGCGCACAGGACGGGTGGACCCGTTAGTGTCCACCAGCGACATCTTCACTTATCCCCGGTAACAGGTTGAGAGGATTGCAACCCTTACCCTGACAGAGTCACACCATGCCAAGCGGATTAAAAAATTCCCGACAGCCCGTTATTCCACCCGTTACTCCGAAGTGGTCACTGTTGGGTTGTGGCGCCCTCGGCGGCGTTTTTGCCTCCCTGCTGACCCTGAGTGGTCAATCTACCCGTGTCTTGTTGCGCGAACATCATAAGTCCACGCTCCATCCGGGGATCGATTTCACCTCGCTGGAGGGGCATGTCCAGCTGCTCAATATCGAGCGCGGATTTGTCAGCAAACCCGGCAAGATCCAGCGTCTGCTGGTGATGACCAAGGCCAGTCAGGTGATTGCCGCACTGACACCGCTGGTGAGCAATCTGGATGCCGGCGTGCCAATCGTGCTGCTGCACAACGGGATGGGCATTGCCGAGCAGGTGGTCGAGATGTTCCCGCACAATCCGGTGATTGCCGGTGTCACCAGCCATGGCGCCATGCAGTGCGGCCATTTTGTCTTCCGTCATACTGGCAAGGGGGAAACTTGGCTTGGCCCGATCAACGATGCCGCCAAGGCCCATGCCGCGCTCGCGGACGAGCTGGCGCTGGCACTGGGTCAGGCTGGTTGGGATGAGCAGGTATTGACGCGCCAGTGGCAAAAGCTTGCCATCAACTGTGCCATCAATCCCCTGACGGCCCTCTACAAGCTGAAAAATGGCGAGCTGGCTGGCCCCCGTTTTGCCGATGCCCTGCAGCAGATCTGCGTGGAAGTGGCGGATGTGATGTGTGCCGAAGGAGTTGCGACCACGGCAGAGGAGTTGCAACGTCGGGTGATGACAGTGGTGGAACTGACCGCTGACAATTACTCCTCCATGCATCAGGATATGGAGCTGGGACGCGAGACCGAGATTGAGGCCATCACCGGCTTCCTGCTGGCCAAGGCAGCCCGGCATGGCATCGCCGTACCGGTCAATCAGGGTCTCTATCAGGCAATCAAAGAGAAGAGTCAGGCCGTCTGATCTTCTACATGGCAGAGCAAGCTGCAAGGAGGCGAACGTGAGTGTACTGGTGCTGGTGGCCCCCGGGTCGGAAGAGATAGAGACGGTCGCCATTGTCGATACCCTGGTGCGCGCCAGCATCGAGGTGGTGCTGGCCTCTTGCTGCCCTGCCGGATCCCGGCAGGTAAAAGCGTCGCGCGGGGTGCAGCTGGTGGCCGATTGTCATATCGACGAGCTGACCCGTCGGGACTTTGAAGCCATCGTGGTACCCGGTGGTCTGCCCGGCAGCGAAGTGATCCGCGATACCCCGCTGGCCATCGATCTGCTCAAAGAGCAGGCCGCTCTTGGCCGCTGGCGCGCTGCCATATGCGCCGCCCCTGTGGTGCTCTTGCAACATCACGCGCTGCTGGATGGTGCCATCGTCACCTGTCATCCCGGCTTTCAGTCCCGACTACCGACATCGCAGCTGTCACATGAGCGGGTCGTCAGAGATGAGGCTCATCGCCTGATCACCAGCCAGGGGCCGGGCAGCGCCATCGAGTTTGCGCTGGAACTGGTGCGGGTGCTGCGCGGGGATGATGTGGCTACCGCCGTGGCTGGCCCTATGGTGCTGCCTTGAGCACACTCTGCTGCAGAATCAAGCTGGTCACGCTTTGAAAAACGGGCCCCGATCATCTTGATCGGGGCCCGCTTGTTATTTGCCGTTGTCGGTCACGCCATCTTGTCCGGCTCAGTAGTCGTACTGTTTGCACTTCTTCTTGCGAAACTCTTCACGCCAGAGAGACAACTCTTGCTCTGTGCCGAGTGTGTCCCCTTTCTTGATGGCCTGTTCCAGTATCTCAATCCGGTCGTACAGCCAGCGGCACTCTGCCGTCGGGTTGTTCTTGCCGATGCCGGTCAACGGCAGCAAACAGAGCCCCAGCCAAAGATATTTCATCCCGAACGCTCCTTGTCATTGTGGTAGTAAAGGTCTCCTTGGAGTCTACTATTTTAGCCACAACAAGAGAGATAGAGTTGCGGTTATCCTTGGGGTAAGATGATGCCATGTCTGTTTATTTATACAGTGGTATGCGCAAGATCATCCATATCGACATGGACTGCTTTTTTGCCGCGGTGGAGATGCGGGACAATCCGGCGTTGCGGGAGGTGCCGCTTGCCATCGGTGGGTCCTCCGAGCGGCGCGGCGTCATCTCGACCTGTAACTATGTGGCGCGCCGGTTCGGGGTGCGCTCCGCCATGCCGAGCGCGCTGGCGAAAAAACTCTGCCCGCCGCTGGTACTGATCCCTGGGCGAATGGCGGTGTACAAGGATATCTCCCGTCAGCTCAGGGCCATTTTCCTGCGCTATACCGATCAGGTTGAACCGCTGTCGCTGGATGAGGCTTACCTCGACGTGACCCACAGTCGCTGTTTTGGCGGCAGCGCCACCCTCATGGCGCAAGAGATCCGGCAAGCCATCGTCTCCGAACTGGGATTGACCGCCTCGGCCGGAGTGGCCCCCAACAAGTTTCTCGCCAAGCTCGCCTCGGAGCAGCGAAAGCCTGATGGTCTGTTTGTCATTCGTCCCGACGAAGTGGCTGAATTTGTCTGCCAGTTGCCCCTCGGCAAACTGCCCGGGGTGGGGAGCAAGACTGCCGAGCGGCTGGAGGCGCAGGGGCTTTACACTTGTGAGGATGCGCGGGCCTTGTCGGCACAAGAGCTGTGCAGCCGTTTTGGCAAGCTGGGAGAGATGCTGACGACCCGGATCTGGGGGCTGGATGAACAGCCGGTGCAGGCACACCGGATCCGCAAAACCATCGGGGTGGAGACCACCTTGGCGAGCGATGTTTGTGACGAAGCTGCCTGCCTGACGGTATTGCAGCAACTGTTGCCGGAGCTTGAGCGGCGATTTCAGCTGGCGTGCCCTGCCGAGCAGGTGATGGGGCAGGGGATTAAACTCAAGTTTGCCGACTTCCACCAGACCACTGTCTATCGCAGTCAGGGTGGCTATCAGCCAGCCTTGTTCGTTCCCCTGCTCAAAGAGGGGCTACAGCGGGCGCAAGGGCGTTCGGTTCGCCTGCTGGGCTTGGTGGTGGGTTTGCCAAAAGAGGGTGAAGTTAATCAACTCTCGCTGGATTTGCTGTGAGAGAGTTAAGTTTTTGTTTATAAAGTCGATAATCTATCCATATCTGTATGACGTAGGAATATTGGCATGAGCGCTCTTTCTGTCCAGGGTCGGATTACCCTGATCGCCGGTTGCTGTCTGTTGGTGACAGCCGCCGCTCTGGTTGCTTCTTCGATTTACAACGCGAACAAGATGCAACAGCAGGTGCGGCAAGCCACCATGCACGAGGCGCAGCAGTCTGCCGAAAACTGGATGAAGGCGATGGGCTCGGAGCAGGCGGCCAAGGTGACCAGCTATCTCGATGAGGCCTATTTCCGCGCCAGTTTGCTGGCGGAGAGCGTGTTGTTCCAGCGCAAGAATGCGGCCGAGAACTTTGTCCATTCGGAGGCGCTGCGCAGCGCCGTCAATCAGCAACTGCACGATGCCGTTGCCTCATCGACCAATCTGCTTGGTGTCTATGCGGTGTTCGAGCCTGACCAGCTGGATGGGGAAGACAGCAACTATCAGGGCTCAACGGCGCTGGGTTCCAACGACAAGGGGCGTTTTTCCAGTTACTGGGCCTATGACAACGGCAAGATAGAACCGGAAGTGCAGAATGAGGATGTACTGGCCGATGAAAGCCCGACCGAGGCTGGTGGAATCGAAAACGAGTGGTATCGCTGCAGTATTCGCACCCGTGCCCTCTGCTTGCTGGAGCCCTACCTGGACGATGTGGGCGATAAACAGATATTGATGACCTCGGTGACGGTCCCGCTGCTGGAGCAGGAGACCTTGCTGGGGATGGTCGGGGTCGATATCTCGCTGGCTACTTTGCAGAGTCTGGTCAGCACCATGGACAAGGAGCTCTATGACGGCAAGGGCAGAATATTGCTGGTCAGTCACGAGGGGCGCGTGGCGGGAGCCGATGAGTTCGATGTGACCATGGGGCGCGGGCTGGATCAGAAGTATCAGGTGCTGGCCAGCGAGCTGAAAGGCTGGCTCAGTCAGGGGCAGGAGCTGACTCGCTGGAGCAGCGACGGCGCCTTGTTGCAGACTTTTGTCCCGGTATCCATGCGTGGCACCGACCGTAAATGGGGCATCTACATTGAATTGCCACGGGCCGTAGTACTGGCTTCGGCCCAGCAACTGCAAGATGAGTTGGCCAGTGAAGCCAATCGCAGCGTGGTCTCGCAGCTGTCAATCGGAGTGCTGGTCTCGCTGGTGGCCCTGAGTTTTATCTGGTTGATGGCGCGCCAGATTGTGGCGCCCATCCGCGCCGTGGTTGCCCGCCTCAAGGATATCGCCAGCGGTGAGGGGGATTTGACCCAGCGTATCGAGATCCAGCGGCAAGACGAAATCGGCGAGCTGGCCAAGTGGTTCAACAGCTTCCTCAACAAGTTGCAATCCACCATCAGTCAGGTGATTGATACCGTCTCCGGTACGCGTAACAGTGCCGAGCGAGCCGCGCAAGTGGCCGAGCGCACCAGCAGCGGCATGCAGGCCCAGTATCAGGAGATCGATCTGGTGGCGACGGCATTTGAAGAGCTGAGCGCCACAGCGTTGCAGGTCTCCGGTAATGCCGGCTCGGCGGTGGCGGCTGCCAACACCACTGATGCCGCGGCGCAAGAGGGCAAATATGTCGTTGCCGACACCCAGGAGGCGATGCGCAAGCTGATGACCATTATCAACGATGCCCAGCCGGTGGTGGAGCGGCTCTCCGCCAACAGCGACAACATCAATGACATTCTTATCGTGATCCAGGGAATTGCCGAGCAGACCAACTTGCTGGCGCTGAATGCGGCTATTGAAGCGGCGCGGGCCGGTGAGCAGGGCCGTGGCTTTGCCGTGGTGGCCGATGAGGTGCGCAATCTGGCCGGTCGCACCCAGAATGCCATCGTCGAGATCCAGACCCTGATCAGCCAACTGCAATCCGGTACCGGCGCCGTGGTCAAGGCTATCCGAGATGGTCATGGTCAGGCTGACGAGACGCTCGCCAAGGTGGATCTCTCGGTGCAGGTGCTGGAGCAGATTATCCAGTCGGTCTCCACCATCCATCAGATGAACGAGCAGATTGCCCGGGCGGCGCAGGAGCAGAGCCGGGTGGCGGACGAGATCAACCGCAACGTCAGCAACATTCGCGATGTGAGCCACACCATTCGTGCCGAGGCGGCGACCTCCGCCGAAAATGGTCGCGAGCTCTCTGCGCTGGCGGACAAGCAGCAGCAGCTGGTGGGGCAGTTCAAGGTATAGAAGGGATGAAAAAAGGCGCCATCCAGCTGGAGGCGCCAAACACATTCAGATGACAGACTGGGTCAAACCGGTGAGATTTGAGCCCCTCTTCCCGCAGAGGAAGAAACACAACACCACAATCACAGTCGAAAGGCTCACTAAAAACACATGTAAACCAACACGTACTAGAAAATGTGAGCCATATGACGACTGATTGCTGGGCGAATTATGTTTATTCACTGGTCGACCCGCAACCGACAAATTATAATGCGCCCCATTAGAAAAACTCATCGTCGGCTGGTGTCATGTCTCGTCGTTTACCCCCGCTCAATGCCCTCAAGGCGTTTGAAGCTGCGGCTCGTCACTTAAGCTTTACCCGCGCAGCAGAAGAGTTGTTTGTGACTCAGGCTGCCATCAGTCACCAGATCAAGGCGCTGGAGGAGTATCTTGGCATCAAGCTGTTCCGCCGCAAAAACCGCTCCTTGTTGCTGACCGAAGAGGGGCAGGGCTATTTCCTGGATATCAAGGACATCTTTGCCTCCATCTCTGAGGCGACCGACAAGCTGCTGGCCCGCAGTGCCAAGGGGGCGTTGACTGTCAGTTTGCAGCCGAGTTTCGCCATCCAGTGGCTGGTGCCGCGGTTGGTCAAGTTCAGCGAGCGCCACCCCGATATCGACGTGCGGATCAAGGCGGTCGATCTCGACGAAGGGTCGCTCACCGACGATGTGGATGTGGCCATCTACTACGGGCGCGGAAACTGGCCGGGTCTGCGCTCGGACAAGCTGCATACCGAATACCTGATCCCGGTCTGTTCCCCCTTGCTGCTGACCGGGCCCAAACCGCTGCGTACGCCGCAAGATTTGACACTTCATACCCTGCTGCACGATACCTCCCGCCGCGACTGGAAGGCCTGGTTCCGCCAGCTCGATATCGATGCACCTAACGTCAATCAGGGGCCCATCTTCAGCCACTCCACCATGGTGATCCAGGCGGCGATCCACGGCCAGGGGGTGGCGCTTGGCCACAGCGTGCTGGCTCAGCCCGAGATTGAGGCCGGCCGCCTTATCTGCCCGTTCGAGCAGGTGCTGGTGAGCAAAAATGCCTTCTATCTGGTGTGCCAGGAGCAACAATCGGATCAGGGTAAGATCGTTGCCTTCCGCGACTGGATGCTGGAGTTGGTGGAGCAGGAAGAGGCGCGTCGCAGGGCAAGGCTCGCCGATGCATGAGGTGATCCGCGAGGGGGCAGTTGATGCCCCCGTTCGCATTTTGCTGGCCCACGGGGCAGGCGCGGGGATGGATCATGTCTTTCTTGCCGAGATGTCACGTCTGCTGGCTGGCCCCGACATCGAAGTGGTGCGCTTCAACTTTCCCTACATGACCAAGCGAGCACAGGATGGCAAGCGCCGTCCGCCGGACAGAGCACATGTGCTGCTCGCCCATTGGCGCGACATGATCCGCGAGTTTGCCCATCCACGGCTGTTTCTGGCGGGCAAGTCGATGGGCGGGCGGATGGCGGCGGAACTGTATAGCGAAGGCGAGGGTGAGATGAATGCTGCAGGATTGCTCATTCTCGGGTATCCTTTCCACCCTCCGGCCAAGCCCGACAGCTGGCGAGGCGAGGTACTCAAGCATATTGCAGTGCCAACCCTGCTGTTGCAGGGGGAGCGCGATACCTTCGGTAGTCGCGCTGAACTGGCCGATTTCCCCTTCTCACCCGCCGTATCGGTCCATTGGTTGACCGATGGTGATCATGGTTTCAAACCGCGAAAAGCCAGTGGCGTGAGCGAGCAGGATAATATGCAGCATGCAGCGGCGGCCATCAGCCATTTTGTGGCCCGGCATGGATAGCACGAGAGGGTTGGCTTTATTGCCAGCCTCGATGAGAGAGGGAGAGTGAGGATGCAGATCCATCGACATTGGCTGATACTGGCCGGTCTCTTCGGGTTGATGGCCACCATGCTGGGGGCTTATGGCGCCCATGGATTGGCGGCGACCGGCATTACGCCCGAGCGTCTGGCGGCGTTCAATACCGCCGTGCAATATCAGTTTTTTCACGCATTGGCCCTGCTGGTTCTGGGCTGGTGTGGTGTGCGCAGCAGGGTGATCCACCTGGCTGGCACCGCTTTTGTGCTGGGGATCATCGGATTCTCCGGCAGTATTTACGCCATGGTGCTGCTTGGCAGCAAGGGGCTGGGGTTGATTACTCCGGCCGGTGGCCTCTGTTTTATGTTGGGATGGGCGGCCCTGATCTGGGCTGGCTGTCGTCTTGGAGGAAAAAATGAATAATCTGCTGCTTTATTGCCGCCCCGGTTTTGAGAAAGAGGCGGCAGCAGAGATCACCGAGCGTGCCGGTAACATGCAGTGCTACGGTTTCGCCCGGGTCAAGGACGACAGCGGTTATGTGATCTTCGAACTGTATGACGAGGAGCAGGCGGACCTGCTGGCTCGCAAGCTGCCGTTCCGGGAGCTCATCTTCATCCGCCAGATGCTGGTGGTCACCCATGAGCTGAAGGATCTGGATGTCGCGGACAGGATCTCCCCGATCCTTGAGGCGGTGAGTGACTACACCATTTGCGGCGATCTGCGGGTCGAAACCGCGGATACCAACGAAGCGAAAGAGCTGTCGGCCTTCTGCCGCAAGTTCACCGTGCCGCTTCGTCAGGCGCTGCGCAGCAACGAGATCCTGACCAAGAAGGAGACGCCAAACCGTCCGGTGTTCCACGCCTTCTTCATGGCCAATGATCACGTGTTGCTGGGTTACTCCTACTCGTTCAACAACTCCGGATTCCACATGGGGATCCCGCGCCTGCGCTTCCCGGCCGATGCACCGAGCCGCTCCAGCCTCAAGCTGGAGGAGGCGTTTTACGTGTTCGTGCCGCGGGAAGAGTGGGATGTGCGTCTCTGTTCAGGCATGAAGGCGGTGGATCTGGGCGCCTGCCCGGGTGGCTGGACCTATCAGTTGGTGCGCCGTGGCATGATGGTGACGGCGGTCGACAACGGTATGATGGCCCAATCCCTGATGGATACCGGTCAGGTCAAGCATATCCGGGATGACGGTTTCGTCTGGCGTCCGAGCAAGAAGAACACCTACTGGCTGGTGTGCGACATGGTCGATAAACCGGCGCGGGTCGTTCACATGATTGCGGACTGGTTCCGTGAGGGTGACTGCCAGGAGGCGATGTTCAACCTCAAGCTGCCGATGAAGAAGCGTTATGCCGAGTCGGTGCACAATATCGAGGTGCTGCGCGAGATGCTCAAGGAGATCGACAACGCGTTCGTGATCCAGGCCAAGCAGCTCTATCACGATCGAGAAGAGATCACCGTGCATGTTTACAACAAGTACTGGGTCTCCAAACTCGAGCCCAAGGCGTGATGTAGCAGTTCTGCCCGTACGATAAATACCAAGGCCGACAGGGAAACCTGTCGGCCTTTTGCTATTCGGCTGCCGGAAAATATCAGAAACGGTAATCGAGGCGCAGGGAGGATTCGTCGTCGGTCACCTTGATCTCTATCTGCAGCGGGATGGTTTTGTCGACCGGATTGAATTGCATCTTTATCCCGTCTCCTCTCAGCCTGAGGGCGGTGTTCATTCCGCCAGCCTTGAACTTGACCTTGGGTCTGAAGCGTTCGACTGACAGACTGACGCTTTTTTCCGGGGTCAGATTAAGCTGCGGGTAGGAGGTGATCTTTTGATTACCAAAGTTGTCGGTGGAGACTTCAATACCAAACGACAGGGGTTTGGGCGCTTTTAGCAGGTCGTTGGTATTCAGGCTCGAGCGCCATACCTCGGTGGCAGTCCGTTTTTCCTGCTGTGGCAGTTTGGCGGTTTGGGTCTGTTGATCCTGCTCGAAAGCACTGGCAGTACCACACACCAGCATCAGACCCGAAACCAGATAGCACCCGTATCCCTTCATGAAAAACACTCCCTGTTCTTCTTCTCTATTGAACATAGTTGCTGTTCGGGGAGTGGCAAAGGATTCGGAAACATAAAAAAGGGAGCCGAAGCTCCCTTTTAAAATCAATGAATTAACTCACAGACGATCGATGATGGCCTGGGTGAATTCGCTGGTGGAAGCCGTGCCGCCCAGATCGCGGGTGACCCGATCACCGGATTCGATGGTGGCTCGTACTGCCTCGCGGATCCGCTCTGCTTTATCCTGCATGCCGAGGTACTCCAGCATCTGGATGGAGGCGAGGATCACCGAGGTCGGGTTTGCAATGTTCTTGCCTGCAATGTCGGGGGCAGAGCCGTGGACCGCTTCGAAGATGGCCGCGCCATCGCCGATGTTGGCGCCGGGCGCCATTCCAAGGCCGCCAACCAGACCGGCGCAAAGATCCGAGAGGATGTCGCCGAACAGGTTGGTGGTGACCATGACATCGAAACGCTCCGGGTACATCACCAGATTCATGCAGGCGGCATCGACGATCATCTCTTCGCTCTGGATATCCGGGTAGTGGCTGGCGATTTCACGGGCCACTTCGAGGAACAGGCCGGAGGTCGACTTGAGGATGTTCGCCTTGTGGATGATGGTGACCTTCTTGCGCCCTTCCTGACGGGCCAGCTCGAAGGCGAACTTGACGATGCGTTCGGCCCCTTCGCGGGTGATGATGCTCATCGCCTCGGCACTCTTGTTGTCATCACTGCGCTTCTGACCTGCACCCGAGTACATGCCTTCGGTGTTTTCACGCACCGTGATGATGTCTATGTTGTCGTAACGGCTTCTGGTGCCCTTGAAGGAGATGACCGGACGCACGTTGGCGTAGAGGTTGAACTTCTTGCGCAGGGAGACGTTGATGGAGGTAAAACCGCCGCCGACCGGTGTGGTCAATGGTCCTTTCAGGCTCACCTTGTTCTTCTCAATCAGATCCAGGGTCGCCTGGGGCAGCAGCTCGCCATGCTTCTCGAGGGCAACCAGACCCGCATCAGCGTATTCGTACTCAAAATCACAGCCCGCATGGGTCAGGATCTGGATGGCTGATTCAATGATGCTGGGGCCGATGCCGTCGCCGGGGATCACGGTAATTTTTCTTTTGGACATGAGAGGGTTCCACTTCCAGGGTATAGGGGAGGATGGGGCTGCTTTATAGCATTTACTCAGCAAACCAACCACATTCCTTTACATTCTACTCACTTTTATCAACAGCGAGGGTGAGTCTCGTCATGGTTCACGCCCTTGTCTTCATTTTTGTTCGGCACTTTAGTCTGGCTGGGGCGGGTAGCGGATGTCCCGCAGGTTGAATCCCAGCGGAATATCCCGCTGCAAGCGCACCAGCCGCTGGGCCAGCAGGGCCTCATCCTGATGTTGGCGCAGCTTGATCAGGGGCTTGGCGGCGTCCTCTTGCTGGCAGGCTTCGAGCATGGCTGCCAGATCGCCATATTGCTGCAGCAGTTGGGTAGCGGTCTTGGGGCCAATCCCCAGAACACCCTTGATGTTGGAGCCCCCGATACCGGTCAGCGCCCAGAAATCGACCAGTTGTGTCGGCGCAACCCCGTATTGCTGCTCGACAAAGGCGGCATCCAGCCATCGCTTGTTGAAGTAGTCGCGGATCTGGATCTGCGGGCAGATAAGTTGGCAGAACCCCTTGTCGGTGGAGATGATGGTAGCCCTTGCCCCGTGTTGGGCAATGCCACAGGCCAGGGTGGCGATGAGATCGTCGGCCTCGTCGGTTTCTGAAAGCAGGGCGTCTATGCCGCACTCCCAGAAGGCATCCTGCAGTGTACCCAGCCCTTCGCGCAGCTCCGGTGGCATGGGTGTGCGTCCCTCCTTGTAGGACGGATAGACCTCCTTGCGCCAGCTATGCACCTCGCCATCGCTCTCTCCGTCAAAGATCGCAATGACATGGGTCGGCTCGCTATTGGCCAGCAGCTTACGGCAGGTATTGGTAAGGTTGGCGCGGGTTGCGACCAGTGCCTGGGCAGGGGTCAGTGCCTGCTGGGCCTGTACCGCGTGCAGACGGCGAATGAGGTTGAGGGCATCGATGATGAGCAGGTGTGGCCGGATAGTTGACATGGGGCACTCTTGGCGGTCGGGACGCCCCATTGTAACAAACCGCTCGCCTTATGGGGGATTGATGGCAGTAGGGAGGGCATTGAGCCAATAAAGAGGGGCGCCGATGCACCCCTCTGTCGATGATCTATCTGTACCCTAGCGGACGATTTCGTAGCAGGGCACATACTGGCTGCCCGGCAGCTTCATCCGCTGCTGCTTGACGAAGCTCTCCAGCAGCTTGTCCATCAGGTGCATCAGCTCCTTGTCGCCGTGCAACTTGAAGGGGCCTTTCTTCTCGATGGCGCGAATGCCCCCTTCCTTGACGTTGCCGGCGACGATGCCGGAGAAGGCACGACGCAGGTTGGCTGCCAGCAACTGGGGCGGCTGGTTGCGGTGCAGATCCAGACTGGCCATGCTGGCGTGATCCGGTTCGAAGGGGAGTTGGAACTCCGGCTCAATCTTGAGGGACCAGTTGAAGGAATAGGCATCGCCGACCGATTTGCGGTATTCGCGGATTTTTGGCATCGCCTCCTTCATCACCCGGGCTACTTCCGGCGCATCACCGACAATGATCCGGTAGAGTTTGGTCGCCGGTTCACCGAGGGTCGCCTTGATGAAGTCGTCGATGGCACGGAAGTAGTCGGCACTCTCTTTCGGGCCGGTCAGGATGATGGGCATCGGCTGCCGCTCGTTGGCCGGATGCATCATGATGCCGAGCAGATAGAGCAGCTCTTCGGCGGTGCCGACCCCGCCCGGGAAGATGATGATGCCGTGACCAAGGCGCACGAAGGCTTCCAGCCGTTTCTCGATATCTGGCAGGATCACCAGCTCGTTGACGATGGGGTTGGGCGGTTCGGCCGCAATGATGGAAGGCTCCGTGAGGCCGATGTAGCGCCCGTTGCGCACCCGCTGTTTGGCATGGCCGACGGCGGCCCCCTTCATCGGGCCCTCCATGGCGCCAGGGCCACAGCCGGTACAGATGTTCAGCTCACGCAAGCCCAGCTCGCTGCCCACGGCGCGGGTGTACTGGTACTCGATCTCGTTGATGGAGTGGCCACCCCAGCAGACGATCAGGTTGGGATCTGCGCCGGGCAGGATCACCTTGGCGTTGCGCAGAATGGCGAACACCACGTTGGAGATATGAGTGGAGTTGGTCAGATTGACCTGGCGGTTGGACTCGAGCTGATTGGAGACATAGAGAATGTCGCGCAGCACCGAGAAGAGGTGCTCCTGAATGCCGCGAATGATCTCGCCATCGACAAAGGCGTGCTCGGGGGCATTGAACAGTTCCAGCTTGACCCCGCGCTCGCGCCGGATCACATGAATATCGAACGATTTGAAGCGCTCCAGGATCTCCTTGGAGCTGTCGGTATGGCTACCTGAATTGAGCACTGCCAGCGAGCAGTTGCGAAACAGTTGATAGATATCGCTGGAGGCAGTCTGCTTGAGGCGATCCACCTCAAGCTGTGACAGCAAATCCATGCTGCCGACAGGATTGATGTGCGTAATCATAGGTTCCCCTTTACTCACTTGTTATCGTTGTGTTTTTCCCTGGGGAGAAAAGGGGACGCTATGTTGCATCCCCTGAGATCGATAGTAGTGGTAACAGAGGGTGGAGGGAAATAGGGCGATGACTGTTCGCTGTTTTTTTAGCCGCTTGTCAGGCCAGTGTCACTTGATCCCGACCGGTGTGCTTGGAGTGGTAGAGCGCCTTGTCCGCCCGTTCAAATACATCTGACGGGTTGTCCCCATCCTTGAACAGGGTTGCACCGATGGAGATGGTGATCTCCACCTTGGCATCGCGAAAACGGAACGGGATGCTCTTGATGGTCTGGCGCAGGGTCTCCAGCGGCTTCTGGAACTTGTCCGGGTTGATATTGGGCAGCAACACCACGAACTCTTCTCCACCAAAGCGGGCGATGAAGTCGGTGTCACGCAGTGCACTCTGCAGTGCTTTGGCGACCACTTTCAGTGCCTTGTCACCCGCCATATGGCCGTAGTTGTCATTGATATTCTTGAAGTGATCGATGTCGATGATCGCCATGCAGAGCGGAGTGCGGTAACGAAGCCAACGTTTGTACTCCTGCTCCAGCCGTTCATCGAGGGCAGCCCGGTTGTGCACCTGGGTCAGGCTGTCGAGGAACAGCTTGTGTTTTTGAATGGTCAGCCGCTTCTTGTACTCGGCGGTCTCCTCCTTCATCAAGCGCAGCTTGGACTCCATGGTGGAGAGGCGGGTAAGCAGGTGACGCTCCCGCGCCGCCGTGCTGTCACGCTCTTGCAGCAGCAGGTTGATGGCGCCCATATGGCCGGAGATGGCGCGCTTGAGCGCATCGATGGAGTTATGGCTGGCCAGGGAGTGATCGATCGCCTGCAACTCGTTGACCAGCGCCTCGCGGGTCTCGCGGGTTTCGTTTTGCAGCGCGCGCCCCTCATCGAGGGATTCGGTAAAGCCTACATGTACCGCGGAGAGGCTCTCGTTGAGGGAGCTGAGAAAGGCGCGGGAGGCTTTGCGCTCCTCACGGGTGCCCTCGATGATGAGCTCGATCACCTGCAGGCAGGTTTCCGCCAGCAGGGCAGGGTTGATCCCGATCAGCAGTTGGCGACGAATGTCGCTCAGGCTCTCGCCGATGGCGCCGGCAAAGTCGAGTTCGGTGATAAGCCGCTGCAGCTCATCGGCGATGCGAGCGTGATCCTTTAGATCAAACGGGTCGACATCGGGCTGGCCATCGTTGCTGGCAGTATTGCTTTCTTGTTGAGTTGCACCTGACGGTGCCAACATGGGTTGGCTTGGCAGCAGCTGGATCTTGATCGCCTGCTGGTAGAACTCCAGCAGCTTGATCACCTTCTTCTGGTGATCGGCAATGCCGTAACCGGCGGGACTTGCCAGAAATTCCTTGAGGGACTTGCGGGTCTCTTCCGGGAAGCCCTTGATGGTTTTCAGCTGTTTGGAACCAAGATCGATGGCGGTCTGGGTCAGGGTGATCGACTCTTCCAGCGCATTGCTGTGCTGCTGCAGCAGTTTTTCAATGGCCAGCAGGTCGGCGTCCAGCGAGGTAAATGCGGGATTGTTATCCAGTTTCTGCTTGAGCTTGGCGAAGCGATTGTCCAGCTCGCGGTCGAAGCCACGGCAGGAGAGCATCAACTTGTTGATAAACTGGATGCCGCGAGCACGCTCTGCATCGGAAAACGACAGCACGCCGTCGAGTTCCAGCTGTTTCTGCTGAAGGGATTCCCTGAGTCTTGCCAATTGTCCTGCTACGGCAGCGATGTCATTCATTATCAGGTCGCCCTGTTGTCATTATTGTTTTTGGTGTTGGATAGCAACAGTGGTCGAACCTGGTTTCGATCCTCGCCTGTTATCTACATTATTTCCTGGTGGTTATCGGCTGCCGGCTTCCTTGCAAGGCTGGGCCAATTAACCCATTGCTTTTCATGAGAAGAATTGACTTTTACCAGTCCCTTGTCAATTGCCATCAGGCCGCATTGCCACACATCTCCATTAAAAAATGCCGCTTGTTGGCAATCGATCGCAGCCAGCTCCAACCAGGCGTTTTGCTGGCATTTTTCACTGAGCTGAATGGCTCCCGACAGGGCGAGATAGCAGAGGTCAAACAGGCCATTGTGATCGAGCGCGGTCGCCGCTTTCGGCAGGAAGGGGTGACTGACAATCCCGAGGCTGATCTGGCGATCCAGCGGATAGCTGCAAGGGAAGGCGGCGATGGCCGTCAGCAGGTCTCCCGCCAGTTGATGCAGGTTGGTCACGTGGCGCTGTGGCACCACATAGAGCATGTGTCCTTCACGCAAGTCATAGATACGGCCATCTTGCGGGGTCAGGGTGTCCATATAGGCACCGAAGGCCTGCTCGATTTCTCTGCTGGCCTGATAGCCGTGGCGCTCCAGCGTGTTGACCAGGAAAGGCACCCGGAACAGCAGATAGTGCAGCTTGTCATCGAACTCGCTGGAGGGCTGTTCGCTGAGGTACCAGCGATCCGATTTCAGCTGGCGCTTTGCCATCTCCCGGGGCCAGCGGTTCATCAGTCGCTGCCAGTTGGCCAGCCCCGAGCGTGGCTCGATCAGCAGGGCCTCATTGGTCCGTTTCAGTTGCAGGCGGGCAGTACGCAGCTTGAGCCAGAGGGTGAAGAAGAGGTAGATAAAGAGCGCCAGCAGCAGGCTGGTGGTGATGCTCGACCAGAGATAGCGCTCCTGCTGATGCTGGCTGTTGTTAAGTCGCTGCTCCAGCTCCTTGATATGTTGCACCCGCTCGACCTGGACATAGTTGTCACGGATCGCCGCCTGCTCCATAGCTTGCTCCTGCTGGCGCACCTCCTCGCCAAGACGGTGGAAGCGCTTGTAGCTGTCGAGAGCCTGACGCAGATACCCCTTCTGTTCGTAGGCAAGCGACAACAGGCGGAATACCTCGTACTGACGGCGGGTATCACCGAGCTGATTGGCCAGCGCGCGGGCGTTCTCCAACTGCAGGATGGCGATGGCGGCCTCCTGCTTCTTCAGATAGAGCTCGCCGAGCAGCAGCAGGGTATCGATCAGCGGCTCTTTGGCATCGCTCAGCTCGTGGGACTGACGGGCCGCATTGAGGTAGTTGCTGGCCAGCGAGAGGTTGCCGCTTTGCAGGTAGGTTTTGCCAATTTCATATTTGAGCAGGGAGGCTTGTGGTCGGTTGCTCCCTTCATCGAGCAGATCCAGCGCATTGAAGAAGTAGACCAGCGCCATATTGAGGTCGCCCTGCTCGCGATTGAGTCGCGCCAGCACCATCAGGGAGTCACACAGCAGGGAGGGGTTGCCGATGGAGTGGAAGTAGTTGGCCGCCTCATTGGCATACTGCAGCGCTTTCTGGGGCTCCTGCTCCTGCTGGTAGAGTTTCACGATCTGGTTCGACAGCAGGCCGAGAAAGAGCGGGTCATTGAGGCTTTTGGCCTGTTGCTGGGCATCGATATATTCCCCCAGCGCCAGTTGCGGCTGCTGCAGCGCGCGATAAAGGTCGCCGCTGATGGCGCTGACCCAGGCACTGGCGAGGGGATTGGGGGTCTTGGCGGCCCAGATCCGCGCATCTGCCAAGTGGGCCTTGGCATCATCGAAGTGCTGGTTCTCGATGTCGTAGCTGGTGCGTTGCAGGCGGCCATAAATCTGGAGCTGGCTCTGCTTGAGCGTGGGGACGGCCAACTGTTCGTCCAGTTGATCCATCAGGGCGCGGCTGGTGCTCTGGTTATCCGGTTTGAGGGCCTGACTGCGGATCTTGAGATAGAGGCCGTGGGCCTTGAGTTCCGGTTGTTGCTCTTTGTCTGCCAGCGCCATCGCCTTGTCGAGCGCTTGCTGGGTGGCCTGATATTGACCCAGTTGCAGCAGACACTCCCCTTTGAGCAGATGGGCGCCTATGGTCTGGGCCGCCGTGCTGTAGCTCAGGATGGGTTCGCGATAACCGAACTCCTGGCGATTACTGATGATTTGCTGGGGATTATTGGCTGCGCGCGTCAGGAAGGCGGTGGTGATCTGGACGCATCTGGCAGGATCGGTCAGTACCATCGATTGCGCTTGTTGCAGATCGATAGAGAGTTGCTCCTTGTCCAGATCCAGATTCGGAGCTGACAGGGAGGACATCATCATGGCCAGAAAAAACAGTTGATTCATTGGATTAAGGACGGCGCAGAGGTGTTGGCATGTTATCCAAGCCCCCCCCTGCGAGTCCAGCGTTTACTGTGGTTTGCTGGTGGCCGGCAAGTGGGTTTCGTCTGGATTTTATTATCCAGCCCCCTTATCCCTGCTGCGTAAAGCATCGATTGAAACCTTTTTGCCAGTCATGGAGGGCAGTGCGACTGCCCTCTCTGTCGCAACTCGACTTTATTGGCGGATCAGACGCAAGTTGGCGGGCACGGCTTCGAAATCGGAGCGAAACGGGTTGATGTCGAGGCCGCCGCGGCGGGTATAGCGTGCATAGACGGTCAACTGCTCAGGCTGGCAATAGTGCTTGAGGTCGATAAAGATCCGCTCGATGCACTGCTCGTGGAACTCGTTGTGTTGGCGGAACGAGATGAGGTAGCGCAGCAGCTTCTCCCGATCGAGTTTCGGCCCCTTGTAGCGGATCACCACAGAGCCCCAGTCGGGCTGGCTGGTCACCAGACAGTTGGATTTGAGCAGGTGGCTGTGCAGGGTCTCCTCGACCAACTCGCTACCGGCTGCCCCTTGCAGCAGGGACGCATCAAACTCGTAATTGTCTACCTCGATATCCTGCTCATCAATGCACTCGCCGGGCAGCAGGGCAATCTGGTGCGGCGCCTTGTCGAGGGGGAACAGGGTCACCTTGACGGTCTCACCCGCACAGGCACTCAGATCCTTGGTCAGCATGGCGGCGACTGCCTCGATAGAGTCGCAACGGGTCTGGTTGAAGGAGTTGAGGTAGAGCTTGAAGGATTTGGATTCGATCAGGTTCGCACTGGTGGCCGGAATGGCCACTTCCCCCACCGCCACCATCGGCTTGCCCTTGGCGTTGAGCCAGGAGAGCTCATAGAGGGTCCAGACATCGCAACCGCTAAAGGGCAGATCATCGCCCAGCTGGAGATCATCCCGGTTCAGGCTGCGGGGAACCGGCTGTAGCAGGGAGGGGGTGTACTGGCTGATGTAATCGGATTGCTGGCCCAGGCTCAGGCCGGTCAGGGCGCTGGCCCCGGCGTATCTATCTTGTTTGCTCACGTAATGTGCTCATGATGAGTGGAATGAAACGGGCCATTGCTGGGCCGGATGGTTGCAGCCGTTTGGCTTGGGTGTCGGCCTCTCTGTATCCCGGGTTCTGTTGCTCGGGTCGCAAGGTCGGCTGGCAACCTTGTCTGTTACCGGGTTTGGTGGTGCAATAGCGGACTTTGCCAGCAATTGTGGGGATTTTCGATGTCGGATCAAGTTTTGTCTGCCCTGGAGCACTTTTTTGCCCGCTGGCAACGGGATGGCGAGGCCAGACGAGGCTTGCCCCTGTGCGAGTGGGAGGCGGACTGGCGTTCCCCCTGCCAGCTTGGTGAGCCCGCCGATGGTCGGGTGGCCTGGCGTCCTCACCATCGCTCCGAGCCCGCCGATTTTACAGCCATGGCCGACGCCCTTGAGCTGACGATTCATCCCAGCGCCATCGCCCTGTTCGGGCACTGGTTCAGCCGCCCCATCCCCTGCCTTTTCAAGGGGCTGCGCCTTGAATTGATCCTGCCGTGGAACGACGCGGATCTCGACCTGCTCAAGGAGAACCTCATCGGCCACCTGCTGATGCTGCGCAAGCTAAAACGAACCCCCTCCATCTTCATTGCCACCACCCGCAACGAGATGACGCTCATCTCCCTTGATAACGAGAGTGGTCAGGTGTGGCTGGAGTGGCTCGATTCTGGTCGCCGTCTGACGCTGGCTCCCTCTTTGCCGGCGTTTCTGGAGCGGCTGGAGACGTTGCCGCAATAGCGCCGGTTCGAGCCAAGGTTATTCATCGGAACGAAAAGCGCCTTGCCATGCGGCAAGGCTCTTTTTTATGGCATCGCGTACAGGGAACGAGCTTAATCCTTGAAATCCCAGGAGAGGTTGGAGACCAGACGGCAGCTGTCGCACTTGAAGTCGAAGATCTCGTGCAGTGGCTCTGCCAGCGCCCACTCACCGCCACAGCTGGGACAGGGGCGCGCCTTCTCGTCAGCGGCGCTCAGCCCGCCCACCCGGTAGAGGTAGTAGTAGGTGGGGATGCCGCTCAGCACTTCCAGCCGTTTGGCCAGATCGCTGCCGCGCCGGTAGAGGCGGCTGCCCACTTCGCCGATTTCGTGCAGCGCCGCATGTTCGGCGATGGAGCCGTTCATCTGCAACTGATCGCACGCCTCCCAATCCTCCTGCCACTTGATGATCTGCTTCTGATCGCCGTTGGCGACCGCGGGCAGTTGGTAGAGCGGAATGGGGGCGAAGTGGTCGCCACATCGCAGCGGCGAGCAGGTGTGCAGGAAGCTGGTGTAGAGCAGCATCCAGCTCGGCCGCTCGCCCAGCTGGCCGCAAGGATCTGTGCTGTCGGAGAGCAGATCCGCCCCTTGAAGATGGAGCTTTGGCGCCAATAACCCGGCCTGATTGAGCTGCTGCTCGGCCAGTTTTACCTGCTCGCTCTGGTTGTCGGGGTGCAGGCTATCCTGCTCCGGGCAAACCACCCGACTGACGAAATAGCCGTCGTGCATGCTGGTGGGGAACTCCCGCCCGAGGATCTGGCCCTGATAACGCAGCATGTCGAGGTAGTTAACGATGGCCCGCTCGGCGTCGCCAAGGGAGGTATCGCGGTAACACTCAAAGCAGAGTTCGACGATATACATGGTTCAGCCTTGCCCCTGCTTGAGGAGCAGGTCGGTCAGGCGATCCACCTTCTGCTCGATGCGCGCGAGCTGTTCGGCGAGTTGCTGCAGGGTGAGCTCCGGTGCTGGCTGCGGCACAGCCTCTGGCAGGAGCTCGCTCTCGGCGGTCGCGACTGGCTGCTGCTTCCACTGGCTCAGCACTTTCAGCAGCTCGGCCATCGGCACGGGCTGGGTGAGGCGGGCCTTGATCATGGCTGTGGTGGGAGTCAGGCCCTTGGCGGCCAGCTCGTTGGCAATTCGGATGATCTCGTGGGCGGACATAAGCATGCTCTGGGTGAGAAGGGGGGATCGATATCGGTGCGGGATCTTAACCAAAGCCAGCAGGGGAGGAAAGGGGCGGGCGGCTTAGCGGGGCTGGCGCAGCATCACATCGAGCTGGTCGATCGCCTCGCACCAGTCGGAGTCGTTCCACAGGGCATCGCGCAGAAAGCTGGCCTGGGCGGCGTTCCAGAAACCGGCCTCCGGCAACAGGGTTTCATTGTCGAGGTGATGGTCGTGCACAAAGCGGTGCAGGCTCAGCTCGTCGTTGGCCATCCCGAGCTGGGCAAACAGGGCTGGCAGATCGTGGACAAGGGGTTCCATCTCGTCTCTCCCTTTGTTTAATCCCTGAGATTATAGACAGGCACAGCCATCGGGCGCAGAGACGAGATTGGGGATCAGGCAGAGGGGATGCGATGGGGTGGCAGATCAACGCCTACGATGTGCAGCCCCTGCATCTTGAGGGTGCCCTGATAGTGGCTCTCGCCATCGCTGGAAAATTCAAACTGATAGTGGGTCAGCAGCCGCAGGGGATTATGTGCCAGCTCCCGCCGATGGCGAGCCAGTGACAGCAGTTGCAGGTCATGGTGCTGGCAGTAGCGGCGCATGTATTGCCAGGCCACTTCTGCCTGTTGGCGTTGCAGCCAGAACAGGCCGGCAATCGCAATCAGCAACAAAATTCCGAGCATCTCTCCCATAGGCGGGCTTCCTTATCGTGATGTCGATAACCGGGAGTCCTGCTCGGCACTCCCGATCTCCTTTTCTATATCCCGCCGTGTTGCCTCGTGGCGTGAGGGGGAGGCGAGGGATCAGGCCGAGGCAAACAGACGGCCGATGGCCTTGCCCAGCGCATCGCTGCGGTTGGGGTCACGCAGTCTGGCCAGCATACCATTGCGCAGGGCCGGTAAAGTGACCAACTCGGCAAAAACCTGATTGAAGAACTGGGTCGGTTGCAGTGCCAGCTGTTCCAGATAGTGGCTGAGCAGATTGGCATCTTTCAGGTCGGGCCAGAGCCGGCCGGCGATGGCGAGCAGCAGCGCAGGGCTCGGCTGGGTTTGCAGCAGGGTCAGCAGCTTGTTGGTGCGCAAAGTGCTGCCGGGGCAGGAGGACATGGCGCGGCAGAGGTAGGCCAGGGTCTCAGGGTTGGGGGCGGCGCACTCCTGCTCCTTGCCGATCCGCTCGAGCAGGGCCCCTTGTACTGCAGGCGGCAGCGGGGCGTTTTCAAGGCTCTGGCAGAGGGCATAGAGCGGTTCCTGCGGCAGTTTGGGCAGCGCCTTGCAGATCAGCGCCAGATTGCGTTCATCATGCAGCCGCTCGGCCAGATCGGCAAAGCCCTGCAGCCCCAGCGTCTGCCAACCGGTGTCGTTGGGGGCGGCCAGATAGTGGCAGAGGGCATCGTAATAGGCGGAAGGGGCCTGTTCCAGCTGGCGCGCCAGCTTGGCGTGCAGACTGGCCATTTTTGCCTCCGCCGGGCGGAAGGTGTAGGGGTTGTCGGCCAAGCGCTGGGCTTTTTCCTCGTCCAGATCGCCGGTGAGCTTGTAGCCCAGGGTCTCCACCACCTGATCCATGAACAGCTTGGGGCCATTTGACATCAGCAGGCCGCGCTCATCGAGGGCAAACTTGAGGAACCAGAGGTAGTGGCGAGACTCGCTCGGCTGGAAGAAGTGCACACCCAGCCAGGCGTGCTGTTGCAGCGGCCAGGGATAGGGCTCCTGCTGCTGTTCGATGCGCACAAAGGTATCGCTTGCCAGTGGCCGCACCTGGCGGCCCATGTCAAACAGCTGGAACTGGGTGCCAGCCTGAGTCAGAAATTCGGTCAAGGTATTGATGGCAGTAGGCGTCACAGACATGGTGAGATCCGGCTAATGGTGATGCGGGCCGATTATAAGGCCCTTGCCGAGGATAGCCAGTGGCAGCAGACGCGCGTTGCGGCAGATATCAACATGGCAGCCATGCGGGGGGAGGTGTATAGTATCGCCCTTTTTTAAAGTCGGCAGGCCGCGCTGGCTGCCGTGTATGTCGACGAGCAGGCTTAATCGCCGGTGCTGCGCGACCGAATGTATCGGCATCCTGGCTGACCCTGTCGGGTCAGCGGATCAATCTGTGGTTATGAGGAAGAGAGCGAGATGAATCAATATTTGCTGGTAGCTGGCCTGTTGGGGGAACTCACCGCCGAGTTGCAGCGCCTTGAGCGCTGGCAAGCTGACCATCCCGGTGACGAAGCCCTAGCAAGCACCCTGCCTTTTTGTGTCGATACCCTGAGCTTTGATCAGTGGCTGCAGTTCGTGCTGATCCCGCGCATGGAGCAGTTGGTGATGTTGCAGGCGCCGCTGCCCACCAGCGTCTCCCTTTATCCCATGGCCAGCGAAGTCTACAAAGAAGATCTGGCCGAAGCAGAAGCGCTGCTGCGCCTGATCGCCCGCTTCGATCTGCTGCTTTCCGGCAAAGTGATCGAACAATGATGCCAGATCAAACCCGAGAAGAGAGTGACCTGAAGCTGACCCTGCTCTATCAGGATGAGTGGCTGGTGGCGGTCAACAAGCCTTCCGGTCTGCTGGTGCATCGCAGCTGGCTCGACAAGGGCGAGACCCGCTTTGCCATGCAGATGACCCGGGATCTGATCGGCGGTCGCCACGTCTATCCGGTGCATCGCCTCGATCGGCCCACCTCTGGCGTGCTGCTGTTTGCGCTCGATCCGGTGATTGCCCGCGCACTGACCGAAGCCTTTACCCAACGTCAGGTGCACAAGGAGTACCTGGCACTGGTGCGGGGCTGGGTGCCCGAGCAGGGGGTGATCGACTATCCCCTCAAGGAGCAGCTGGACAAGATTGCCGATGCCATGAGCAACCCGGATCGCCCGGCGCAGGATGCTGTCACCACCTTCCGTCGCCTGCATCAGGTCGAGCTGCCCCACGCAGTCTCCAAGAAGCACCCCACCAGTCGTTACAGCCTGGTCAGATTGTTCCCGAAGACCGGCCGCAAGCATCAGCTGCGCCGCCATATGGATCACCTGTTCCACCCCATCGTCGGGGATACCACCCACGGGGATGGCCGCCACAACCGTTTCTTTCGCGAGCACTTTGGCTGCGAACGGCTGCTGCTGGTGGCCCGCACCCTGAGCTTTACCCATCCTGTGCTCAAGGTGCCGATGCGGATCCAGGCTCCGCTCGGTCAGGATGTGCTGCGCCTGTTTGCCGAGATGGGCTGGCCCGCCAGCGAGAGCGACTACTAAGCGCCTGATCCTCAGCCTTGAACCGGTGGCATCTGACGCCAGCTTGCTGATAGAGTTGCTCAAAAGAGTGACTCAAGCAGGGAGAGGAGAATGGCGCAGATCGATATCGTGGTAGGAACTGTCTACGGCGCAGCCATGCTGGTGGCCGAGACCTTGGCAGATGAGCTGGAACGCAAGGGGCATCACTGTACCCTGCACGAAGAAGCACGGCTGGCGGACATAGACCCCGGCCGTTTTTTATTGCTGGTCAGTGCCACCACCGGGCAGGGGGACATTCCACCCAATCTGCAGCCTTTTGCCAGCGAGCTGGCCGACAAGGCACCTTGGCTTAAGGGATTGCGTTATGCCCTGATTGCCATGGGGGACAGCAGCTATGACCATTTTTGTGGCGCGGGCCGTCGGCTGGACGGATTGCTGCAAGAGTTGGGGGCCACGCGAGTGATTCCCCCGCTGGAGCTGGATGCCACCGTGCACGATGAACCCGAACAGGTGGCACTCAGCTGGCTGAAAAAGTGGGATATTCAGCCCTGAATATTCTCTTGAATAGAGCCATATCAATCCCCTGAGCCTTAAGTAGCAGGGGATTGTTATTTGCACAAAAACCATCTCACTCTGCAACGCATATTTCCCCTGATGGCGGAGGGGTATTTTCCCCTTTTAGCATTCCATTGCCGTAATGGTTTCACGCGCACCGCAGACCCGTCATCCAAATAAAAGTTCCATCTTGAAAGCGATCTCAGTCATGTTTTTGTCATTCGAACGTAAAATAATGACTTTAGTTCTATCGCGAATTAATTAATGATAACGCTTTCAGGGTTGCTGTTGTTGTGTGTTTTTCTTGTTTTCCAGATTTTAATTGCGCGGCTGATGGCTTTTTTACTTGTTGTTGTTGTGGAGATCGTTTGCCGAGCGATTTGTCGCCATTTTGTGAGTCGCTTCATATTTGTCGTGAAATACGCTCCCTATAATCAACCTCGGTTATCACCAACAGGATTACATGGTGATAAGAAGTTGAATATTCAGGATCACACTCCTCACTGCGGGAAATAAGGAATATGACAATGAAAATGAAGTGGCTCCCGATTGCAGCAGCTGTTACTGCCGCCCTGGCTTCCCAAGCCGCCTTTGCCGTAGATTTCCACGGTTACTTCCGTTCCGGCGTCGGTGTTTCCGGCGACGGCGACATGGTTAAATACAACGTCAATAAAGTTGGCCGTCTTGGTAACGAAAATGATACCTACGGTGAAGTGCAACTGGGTCAGGAAGTATTCAACAAAGATGGCAAGACTTTCTATGTTGATTCCATGTTTGCCATGGCTTCCAACGGTTCAAACGACTGGGAAGGTACCGGTACTGTTTGTAACTTCGATGCCAAGCAGTGCAATGGTGATTCCGACTTCGCTCTGCGTCAGTTCAACGTACAAGCCAAAGGCTTGCTGAACTTTGCTCCTGAAGCAACCCTGTGGGCTGGTAAGCGTTACTATCAACGCCATGACATCCACATCTCCGACTTCTACTACTGGAACATCTCCGGTGCCGGTGCTGGTATCGAAGGCATCCAGGCTGGTCCGGGTAAAGTTTCTTTCGCATGGGTACGCAACGATCGCAGCGCTGCCGATGTGTTTGGCCAATACACCAAAACAGGTGTAACTAAGAAACCCGTTTTGGATGCCAATGGTAATCCGACCGGTAATTACATCGAAGAGCCTACTTACACCAAGAACGAAGACCTGAACGTCAATACTCTGGATCTGCGTTATGCCGGCATCCCGCTGTGGACCGATGCTTCTCTGGAGCTGGGCGTGGATTACGCTCTGGTCAATGAGACCAACGATCAGAAAGCACTGAAAAAAGACCCGAAAGACGGCGTCATGCTGACTGCTGAACTGACCGCAGGCATCCTCGGTGGTTTCAACAAAACCGTGCTGCAATACGGTACCGAAGGTTACTCCAAGACTATGGCTTTCTATGGCGATGGTTCCTGGTACGGTGCTGAAGCCAAAGACGGTGCCGATGGTTTCCGTATCATCAACTGGGGCGTTGTTCCGATGGGCAACTCCTGGGAGATGGGTCACCAGCTGGTTTACGGTGTAGGCAACGAAATGTGGGATGGCAACGACAAGTACGAAACCATGTCCGCTGTTATCCGCCCGATGTACAAGTGGGATGACTTCAACAAGACCATCTTTGAAGGCGGCTACTTCAAGGACAACAACAAGTCTACCAATGGTAGCGAAGACAAAGATGCTGGCTACAAGCTGACCCTGGCACAAGCCTGGTCTGCCGGTTCCAGCTTCTGGGCCCGTCCGGAAATCCGTGTGTTCGCCTCCTATCTGGCTAACGACGAAGACAAGAAAGTCTTCGAAGGCAATACCTCCAAAGACACCTACCAATTTGGTGTTCAAGCAGAAGCTTGGTGGTAAGCAAAAGTTTAAGTTAAGTTAGTGACTGCCCCCTTATGGGGGCAGTTTTGTTTCGCCGGATCACGGCCACCGGATTATGGAGATAAGAAAAATGAAACGGGTAAAGATGTCTATTGCAGCCGTAATCACTGCGCTATTAACCGGTTGTGCCGGAAACATGGTTGTTCCTCTTGAAGAACATGGCTCGATCTTGAGCGATGCAGATCAAGCCAAGCAAGCGTTGGCCAAAGCCTCAAGCTGCTGTGTGGCGTTTAAAGATTTCAGTTATGCCCCCTTGCCTGAAGGTGAGACCTTGCTGGCCATTGATGGCAAGCAACCCACTTTTCAGTTTGATGAGGGGATGAGTTACTTTGCTGCTTATCGCTTGCCGACCAACACCGGCAATCTGGCGATCAGCCTGGCATCACAGGTGAGTAAAACCGTGATGGTGCCCAAGGTCATTATGCTGGATGCCGAGTTCAAGGTGACTCGGGTCCTGGGTGAGTCAGTATTCAGCTATCAGCCTGCTCACTTGCTCGATAACGACCGTATCGAAGGACGTGTTTTTGTTGACCGCAGCATGCCTGGCAACCCGGCCAGCGAAACATACATGATCGTTTATGCGCCCGCGGATAAGCTCTCAGGCAGCACAACAATCCTGCATCCATCAAAAGCATTTGCTCGCGCTAATGGTACCGTTGAGCCTGATATCAAGGATCCGGTGATCCCGCACTCCCCGTGGGGTTTGGTGCAGATCAAAGTCAAAGATATGGCCCGTGGGAGTGGTCTTGAAGCGGTATTCAAACCCGAATATGCCGACAAGGTGGCTATGAGCCAGGGTCAGCAGGTTGCAGCGATAGCGACTACCGCAGCCGTTACCACAACTGCAACAGCTGCGGTCGCAGCCAAACCTGCTCCTGCCATGCTGAGTGAAACTGAAGCCTTCTACCAGAGCCAGATCGAAAAAGCGGTCAAGGCGGGGGATATCGACAAGGCGATGAAGCTGGTGAACGAGGCCGAGCGGGCCGGTTCAACCAAGGCAAAAAGCGTGTTTATTGATGCGGTCAAGCGCTCGCAAAAATAGAATAATACGACCATTTACTGGTCAGATATATTTATTGAGGCCTCCCTTGTTGGAGGCCTTTTTAATCGGTAGACTGTAATAAATAAAAGTCACGCCGTTACATTGAGTTACAATGAGTTTCCATTTGATATAAATGGTATTATTAAAATACAAAGTGAAACTGCTATTTATATGTTTTTGTAATAGAGTGATAATGCAGATTATTAACCTATATTAGTGGTTGTTTTTTAGCTGCTAAACAAGTTGTGATCTTCCCTCCAAATTCAATATTCCCCCGCCTTCGAAAGCAGCAATTTATGACCCGCTGGGTTATATTCTGATGGTCAAAATAAACAAGCCCGACTCGAAGATATCTGAATGAATCAGTCCTTATTTCATCCAGATAGATCGTTCAGGGACGACAATCCATTCAGGAGCGCACACAATGTTCAAAAATGCTTTCTCTAATCTGCAAAAGGTTGGTAAGGCGCTGATGCTGCCAGTATCAGTCTTGCCAGTCGCAGGTATTCTGCTGGGGGTGGGGGCTGCCCACTTCAGCTGGATGCCGGAAATTGTCTCCCAGTTGATGGAGCAAGCCGGTGGTTCCGTATTTGGCCAGATGGCCCTGCTGTTCGCAGTGGGTGTTGCTCTGGGCTTTACCAATAACGACGGTGTATCCGGTCTGTCAGCCATCGTTGGCTACGGCATCATGGTCGCAACCCTGAAGGTCATGGCACCTGTGATGGGTGTTGAAACCATCGAAACCGGCGTGCTGGGTGGTATCCTGGCCGGTGGTATCGCTGCTTGGGCGTTCAACCGTTTCTACAAGATCCAGCTGCCAGAGTACCTGGGCTTCTTCGCGGGCAAACGTGCCGTACCCATCATCACCGGTTTCCTCTCCATCGGTCTGGGTGTGATCCTGTCCGTGATTTGGCCGCCAGTGGGTGGCGCCATCGGTGCCTTCTCTGACTGGGCTGCCAACCAGAACCCGGTACTGGCGTTCGGTATCTACGGCGTGGTTGAGCGCTCCCTGATCCCGTTCGGTCTGCACCACATCTGGAACGTACCGTTCTTCTATCAGGCTGGTACTTGCGTTAACGGTGCCGGTGAAACTGTTCACGGTATCATGACCTGCTTCCTGACTGCTGATGACGCGTCCCGCGCTGCCGGTAACGGCTTCGGTCAGCTGGCTGGTGGCTATCTGTTCAAAATGTTCGGTCTGCCTGCTGCTGCGTTCGCCATCGCTCACGCTGCCAAGCCGGAAAACCGCGCCAAGATCGTTGGTATCATGGCCTCTGCTGCCCTGACCTCTTTCCTGACCGGTATCACCGAGCCGATTGAATTCTCCTTCCTGTTCATCGCTCCGGTTCTGTACGCAATCCACGCTGTACTGGCTGGTCTGGCTTATGTGCTGACCAACTCTCTGGGTATCGTACACGGTCACACCTTCTCCAACGGCTTCATCGACTTCGTGGTGCAATCACCGCGTGCCGACAACATGCTGCTGCTGGTTGGTCTGGGTCTGGTTTACGCGGCTATCTACTACGTGGTATTCAGCTTCGTTATCCGTGCCATGAACCTGAAAACCCCGGGTCGTGAAGACGAGACTGCTGAAGAGGCCGTTGGCCAAGGCAAAGACGAGATGTCTGCTGCTCTGGTTGCCGCCTTCGGTGGTAAAGAGAACATCGCTTCTCTGGATGCCTGCATCACCCGTCTGCGTGTTGGCGTGAAAGATGTTGCCAAGGTTGACCAGGCTGGTCTGAAGAAGCTGGGTGCTGCCGGTGTGGTAGTGGCTGGTTCCGGCGTTCAAGCCATCTTCGGTACCAAGTCCGACAACCTGAAAACCGACATGGACATCTGGATGAAGAGCAACTAATTCTGTTGCCTGAATATCAGCGTGTTTGAAGAGGGAGGCGAAAGCCTCCCTCTTGCTATTTCTGGTTATGGATCGTGCGAGTCGCTGTAGATCGATCTCGGCAGGAGTCTCGTTGCCCAAGATGCGATGTGTAACGGGATACCTTCTGTCGGCGTTGTGCCTCGCTCGCCTTATCGCACACCATCACCAGATCAACCTTATAGCCAGATAAAGTCATCCAGTAATCAGCCAATAAAAAGAGCGCCATCTGGGCGCTCTTTTGTCGAGTCGAGGGGATTAGAGTTTCTCCAGATCCCGTTCGATTTCGCTGATCTTGTTCTGTACCACTTTTTCCAGATGGCGCAGGTCGCGCAGGATCTTCTGCTTGATGTCCGGGTCGGCTTGCTGATGGACGCCCTGGGTCAGGTTGTCCAGCTCGTCCACCACATACTTGAGGTTGGCGTTGATCTCGGTGACATCCTTGTACTCATGGGTGCCTGAGTCAACCAGCATGGTTTTGCGCTGGCGCGGGTATTTGAATTTGACACTCTTGGCGAAGAACTCGCCCTTCTGCTTCTTGAAGTAGATCTTGAGGATGTCGTGGTTGGCCTCCTGGCGCAGGGTATAGCTGTCGACGGAGGCGGGATCCTGGATCCCCAGGCTCTTCAGATTCTCGTACATCAGGCTTCCTCGGTTTGAAACGATCCTGTCCCATCCATCTTAACCGATGCCTCATGGCTTGCCTGTGACAGGGGCGCCAAAATCAAAAGGGCGCCATCAGGCGCCCTTTTCATCACAGCAATGCTGATTACTCGTCGATGGAGCGCAGCAGGGCGTTGATGCCGACTTTGGCGCGGGTTTTGGCATCGACCTTCTTGACGATCACCGCCGCGTAGAGGCTGTACTTGCCGCATTTGGAGGGCAGGGAGCCGGAGACGACCACGGAGCCAGCCGGTACGCGGCCGTAGTGGATTTCGCCGGTTTCGCGGTCATAGATGCGGGTGGACTGGCCGATGAAGACGCCCATGGAGATGACGGAACCTTCCTCGACGATGACCCCTTCAACCACTTCGGAGCGGGCGCCGATAAAGCAGTTGTCTTCGATGATGGTCGGGTTGGCCTGCAGCGGTTCCAGTACGCCGCCGATGCCGACGCCGCCGGAGAGGTGAACGTTCTTACCGATCTGGGCGCAAGAGCCGACAGTGGCCCAGGTATCGACCATGGTACCTTCGTCAACGAAGGCGCCGATGTTGACATAGGAGGGCATCAGCACGGTATTGGGGGCGATAAAGGAGCCTTTGCGGGCTGTTGCCGGCGGCACCACGCGCACACCCGCTTCCTTGAACTGTTCGGCAGTGTAGTTGGAGAACTTGAGGGGAACCTTGTCGTAGTACTGGGCATCGTCGCCCTTGATGATGCCGTTGTCGTTGATGCGGAAGTAGAGCAGTACCGCTTTCTTCAACCACTGATGGACAACCCACTCACCGGCGATCTTCTCGGCAACCCGCGCCTTGCCAGAGTCCAGCAGGTCGATGGCTTGAAGGATGGCGGACTTGGTGGTGCTATCCACGGAGCCCGGAGTAATGGTGTCGCGGCGCTCGAAGGCCGCTTCAATGATCTGTTGCAACTCGGTCATGACAGGTTTCCTTTAAAAAATTCTGTTTGTTGTATCACACTTTTCCGACTGTTTTTAAGGGGTTGACCGGAATTCTTCCAGCCAGCGGCCATTTCTTCATCCGGTGTGTGCCAACCAGTTGTTTGGCATGGCAAAAAAACGCCCGACAACCAGCCTCTTTCGAATCACTCTTCGCTTAATCCAGCACCGACTGCTGGGGGTTGAGTTGGTGTACCAGTCGCTCTTCCAGCTGTTTTTGCTGCTCCGCCGTCAGTGGCTCGCCATCGAGGCTGGTCAGGCTGAAAAAGTCCTCGACCCTCTCACCGAAAGTGGCAATTTTGGCGGCGTGCAGCGACAGTCCGCACTGCTGGAAAACGGCACCGATCCGCGCCAGCAGGCCGGGGGTATCGAGGGCAGTCAGCTCCATCAGGGTGTGACGGCTCTCCCCTTTAGTGGGCGAAGAGCGGGGCAGAAAGACCACCCGGGTCGGCACGCTGAACTGACGGTGGCGCCGTGACAGCGGCTTGTTGCGCAGCACCAGCTTGCCCGGCTCCTGCAGCGCCTTCTCCAGCGCCTTCTTGATGGTGGCGGTGCGGTTGGGGCTGATGGGTTCGCCGCTCGGCTCCAGCACCACGAAGGTATCGAGTACATAGTTGCTGCGCGAGTTCATGATCTGGGCATCGTGGATGTTGAGGTTCTTCTGATCCAGTGCCGAGGCGACGGTGGCAAACAGATTCGGGGTATCGCGGCAGTAGATAAACACCTCGCTGCCGCCGCGGGTCGGGTGTTTGCCGATGATCACCAGCGGTGCCGGATTGTCGCCATGCTCGATGATGTGGCGGCAGTGCCAGGCGATCTGCTCCGGGCTGTGACGCAGGAAGTAGTCGGCCTTGAAATCGGCCCAGAGCTGGTTGATCGCTTCTTCCGATACATCCCGTTGCGCAAGCAGTTGCTTGGCCTGACGCTGGTTTTCGCGAATGCGCAGCCGCATGTCGGGCGGGTTCTCCAGCCCCTGGCGCAGCGCCTTCTGGGTCGCGAAGTAGAGCTCCCGCAGCAGGGTGCCCTTCCAGTCGTTCCACAGGGTATCGTTGGTGGCGCAGATATCGGCCACGGTGAGGCAGTAGAGCAGGTCGAGATGCTGCTCGTCGCGCACCTTCTGGGCAAAGTCGGTGACCACGTCGGGATCGTAGATATCGCGGCGCTGGGCGGTAACCGACATCAGCAGATGGTGGCGCACCAGCCAGGCGACCAGTCGGCTCTCGTAGCGATCCAGACCGTGCAGCTGGCAGAACTCCAGCGCATCGACGGCGCCGAGCTCCGAGTGATCGCCACGCCGCCCCTTGGCGATGTCGTGGAACAGGGCGGCGATGCTGAGCAGCTCCGGTTTGCGCAGCCGGGTGAAGACCTCGTGGCAGAGCGGGTGGCTCTGGCGACTGGCCGGATTGGGAAACTGGTGAATGTTCTTGAGCAGCCGATGGGTGTGCTCATCCACCGTGTAGGCGTGGAACATGTCGAACTGCATCTGGCCGACGATGAGGTTCCACTGGGGCAGATAGGCCGCCAGAATGCCGTACTTGTGCATCAGGGTGAGCGGCAGGCCGATGCCGTTGGGGTGGCGCAGCAGTGCCATAAAGAGGCGACGGCAGTCGGGCAAGTCTTGCAACCAGCAGTTGAGTTTGCGGCGCGCCTCGCGCAGTTGGCGCAAGGTTGCCGAGTGGATACCCGCAATCTCGGGGTGTTGGGCCATCTGATAGAAGAGGCGCAGGATAGCGGCCGGTTCACGGCTAAACAGCTCCGCATCCACCGCATCGATGAGGCGGCCACGAAGCTGGAACTCGTCGGAGAGGCGGCGCACATCCATGGCGGTGTTGCCGAGGATCGCCTCGTCAAACAGCTGCAGCAGCATCTCGTTGAGCTCCGAGACCCGCCGCACAGTCTGGTAGAAGCGCTTCATCATCTGCTCGACCGGAGTGTTGCCTTCCCCCTCGAATCCCAGCATCTGGGCTACGGTGCGCTGGCGATCGAACAGCAGGCGGTTATCTCCCTTGTTGATCGCCATGTGCAGGGCGAAACGCACTTTCCAGAGGAAATTCTGGCAGTCGAGCAGCTCGCGGTACTCGGCCCGATTGAGGAAGCCGTGGCTGGTCATCTCGAACAAGGTAGTGGCGCCGAAGTGGCGGCGGGCGACCCAGGCGAGGGTTTGAATATCCCGCAGGCCGCCTGGATTGCTCTTGAGATCGGGCTCCAGCTTGTAGGCGGTGCCGAGAAACTGCTGATGACGCTCCGCCTGCTCCTGGCGCTTGGCGCGAAAGAAGGCTTCACTCGGCCAGAAGTGCTGGGGGCCGGTGGCCTCTTTTAGTTGCCGAAAGCCCTCCTGGCGACCTGTGATGTAGCGGGCCTCGATGAGGTTGGTTGCTACCGTAATATCGGCGCGCCCCTGCTCGAGGCACTCCGCCACGTTGCGCACCGCCTGACCCACCTCAAGCTTGAGATCCCACAGCAAGGTGATGAACTCGCCGATGCGCAGTCCCAACACCTCGTCCAGTTCATCGCCATCATAGAGGATCAGCAGGTCGATGTCGGAGTGGGGGTGCAGCTCGCCACGGCCATAACCGCCTACCGCGATCAGGGTTAGGTCGCTCTTGTCGAAGCCGAACTTCTGCCACAACCGGCAGAGCAACTGATCCATGTACTCGGAGCGGGTGGCGACCAGCTCGATGATGTTGTCGCCGGCATCAAAACGGGCGTGCAGCCAGCCGAGAAAGCGGCTCAGGTACTCTTTGCAGTTGTCGCGAGTGAGCTGATCATCGGGTAACAAATGGGGGGAAAGCAGGCTGGCGTCCATGGCATCTCACACACAGTGGCAGGCAAATGGCTGAAACAGAAGTAAAAACCCCGGCGCTTTGGAAGTTCAGGGCCGGGGTTCGATGTTAGCTGTGTTTGATGAAGCGGTCGATAGTGTCATCGGGGCGCAGGGTGAGCACCTCGCAGCCATCCTCGGTCACCAGCAGGGTGTGCTCCCACTGGGCGGAGTCGCCGCCATCCTTGGTGGTCACGGTCCAGCCATCCTTCGGATTGACCTTGCAGTGATACTTCTTGCTGTTGACCATGGGCTCGATGGTGAAGCACATGCCTGCTTTCAGCTCCAGCTTGCCGCTGTTGCGATAGTGGAGGATCTGCGGCTCTTCGTGGAACTCGGCACCGATACCGTGACCGCAGTAGTCACGCACCACGGAGAAACCGGCCTTCTCGACGATGGGCTGGATCACTGCGCCAATCTCGGTGATGCAGGCCCCCGGACGCACCTTCTTGATGGCGGCGTAGAGGCTCTCTTGCGCAACTTTGCAGAGCTGGCGGCGCAGCGGGGTGGTTTCACCCACGATGAACATGGCCGAGGTATCGCCGTGGTAACCATCCTTGATAACGGTGATATCCAGGTTGATGATGTCGCCATCGCGCAGCTTCTTGTGATTCGGGATACCGTGGCAGATCACATCGTTCACCGAGGTGCAGATGGATTTGGGGAAGCCGTGGTAGTTGAGCGGAGCTGGAACCGCCTGTTGTACGTCGACAATATAGTCGTGGCAGAGGGTGTTCAGTTCGTCAGTGGTGACGCCAGCTTTGACATGGGGCGCAATCATGACCAGCACATCGGCGGCCAATTGGCCGGCAACGCGCATCTTTTCAATCTCTTCCGGTGTCTTGATTTTAATGGACATGGGATCTCTCTTGCGGCCTGCCGCTGGGCCTGCGAGGGCAGACAGGACTGGTAATGAAAAATAGATGCGTTTGCAATCAGGGCAAAATTTTATCCGCAACCCCCGCGTACTTCCAGTGTGATTGTCATCACAACGTCAAATCGGCGTCGCAGCATCCTCTGGCGGGATCCATATTTACACCTGTTTAGGGTGTCGGCCGGTGGTGTCCTGAACAAAGTTATGGTATAAAGCGCGCCGGAATGGGGAACTTGCTTCCCGATTTCATCACCCTTACTTAAACAACACACACACATCGACACATATGCCGGGGTGCCTTAACGGGTCGGTTATATGGGATGTGTGGAGGCCTAACCCCAATACAGAGGTATAAAATGGCTAAAGTTTCTATGCGCGACATGCTGCAAGCCGGCGTTCACTTCGGTCACCAGACTCGTTACTGGAACCCGAAAATGAAATCCTACATCTTCGGTGCCCGCAGCAAAGTTCACATCATCAACCTGGAAAAAACCGTTCCGATGTTTGACGATGCCATGAACTTCATCAGCTCCGTAGCTGCCAAGAAAGGCAAGGTACTGTTCGTTGGTACCAAGCGTGCCGCGTCTGAAGCCGTAAAAGAAGCCGCTGAGCGTTGCGACCAGTTCTATGTAAACCACCGCTGGCTGGGCGGTATGCTGACCAACTGGAAAACCGTTCGTCAGTCTATCAAGCGCCTGAAAGATCTGGAAACCCAGAGCCAAGACGGTACCTTCGACAAGCTGACCAAGAAAGAGGCGCTGATGCGTACTCGCGAAATGGAAAAGCTGGAGAAGAGCCTGGGTGGTATCAAGAACATGGGCGGCCTGCCTGACGTTCTGTTCGTTGTCGATGCCGACCACGAGCATATCGCTATCAAAGAAGCCAATAACCTGGGTATCCCGGTAGTTTCCATCGTTGATACCAACTCCAACCCGGACGGCGTTGACTATGTCATCCCGGGTAACGACGACGCTATCCGTGCCGTACAGCTGTACCTGAATGCTGCTGCTGACACCGTACTGGAAGCTCGCGCTCAGGACATCGTTGTTCAAGCCGAACAAGATGGCTTCGTTGAAGCTGAGTAATTGATAAGGACTGTAAAGCCCTTATTAACCAAGCTGATGTAATTGGTTAGCAGGGGCCCTTGTGGCCCCTGTTTCTTGTCAATTCAAGACCGAGGATACTGGACATGGCTAACGTTACTGCCGCCCTGGTAAAAGAACTGCGCGAGCGCACTGCCGCTGGCATGATGGATTGCAAAAAAGCACTGGAAGAAGCTGCTGGTGATATCGAGCTGGCAATTGAGAACATGCGCAAATCCGGTCAGGCCAAAGCCGCCAAGAAAGCTGGCCGTATCGCCGCTGAAGGCGTTATCTTTGCTCGCACCGAAGGCAACGTTGCCGTCATGATCGAGCTGAACAGCGAAACCGACTTCGTCGCCAAAGATGCCAGCTTCATGGCAATGGGCCAGAAGATCGCTGACATCGCTGCGACCCAGAAAATTGCTGACGTTGACGCGCTGAAAGCCGCTGACTTCGGTAACGGCGAATCCGTCGAGCTGACCATCACCAACCTGATCGCCAAGATCGGTGAGAACATGAACCTGCGTCGCGTGATGCTGGTTGAAGGTGACAACCTGGGTACCTACGTTCACGGTTCCCGCATTGGTGTTATCACCAAGCTGACCGGTGGTTCTGCCGAGCTGGCCAAAGATCTGGCCATGCACGTTGCTGCCAACAGCCCGCAATTCGTCAAGCCTGAAGACGTGTCTGCTGAAGTCGTTGCCAAAGAGCGCGAAATCCAGATCGACATCGCCATCAACTCCGGCAAGCCGAAAGAGATCGCCGAGAAGATGGTTGAAGGCCGCATGAAGAAGTTCACCGGTGAGGTTTCCCTGACTGGTCAACCGTTCGTGAAAGATCCTTCCATGACCGTTGCCGAACTGCTGAAGAAAGAAGGCGCTGACGTTGTCTCCTTCACCCGTTTCGAAGTGGGCGAAGGCATCGAGAAGCAAGAGACCGATTTCGCTGCTGAAGTTGCAGCCCAAATCGCGGCCGCTCAAAAGGCCTAATCGAACCGGTTTTTCCGTTTCCCCAGACCGCGACTTATGTCGCGGTCTTTATATGACCAGGAATCAGTGACATGAGTACCAATCCCAAACCTGCATACAGACGTGTTCTTCTGAAGTTGAGTGGTGAAGCCCTGCAAGGATCCGAGGGTTTCGGCATTGATCCGGCGGTGCTGGAGCGGATGGCCCAAGAGATCAAAGAACTGGTTGAGTTGGGTGTTCAGGTCGGTCTGGTCATCGGTGGCGGCAACCTGTTCCGTGGTGCCGGTCTTGCCAAAGCGGGCATGAACCGCGTGGTGGGCGACCACATGGGTATGCTGGCAACCGTGATGAACGGTCTGGCCATGCGTGATGCCCTGCATCGTGCTTATGTGAATGCCCGTCTGATGTCTGCCATCTCTCTGCAAGGCGTCTGCGACTCCTACAGCTGGGCCGAGGCAATCAGCCAGCTGCGTGCTGGCAAAGTCGTTATCTTCTCTGCCGGTACCGGCAACCCCTTCTTCACTACCGATTCTGCGGCTTGCCTGCGCGGGATCGAGATCGAAGCTGACGTGGTGCTCAAAGCCACCAAGGTTGATGGTGTATACAACGAAGATCCGGTCAAGAATCCGGATGCCGTACTGTATCATGAACTGAGTTATGATGAAGTTCTTGAAAAAGAGCTCAAGGTGATGGATCTTGCTGCCTTTACCCTGGCACGTGACCATGATCTGCCGATCCGCGTGTTCAACATGAACAAACCGGGTGCCCTGCGCCGGGTTGTCATGGGTGAACCGGAAGGCACTCTGATCCACCACGTTGGTAAATAAGATAAAAGTGAGCCACCTGGCGCTCTTATCCTATCCATCACGTCAGTAAATAAGATAGACACGGGCCGTGTAGCGGCTCGTTCGCCAAAAGGAAAACCACTGTGATCAACGAGATTAAAAACGACGCCAAGGACCGTATGGGCAAGAGCGTAGAAGCGCTCAAGACTCAAATGTCCAAGATCCGTACCGGCCGCGCTCATCCGAGCCTGCTCGACGGCATCCAGGTTGAGTATTACGGTGCTGCCACTCCGCTGAAACAGTTGGCCAACGTCGTGGCAGAAGATGCTCGCACCCTCTCCATCTCCATTTTTGACCGCTCCATGATCCAGGCGGTAGAGAAGGCGATCCTGACCTCCGATCTGGGCCTGAACCCGTCCAGCAATGGCCAGACCCTGCGCGTGCCGCTGCCGCCGCTGACCGAAGAGCGCCGTCGTGATCTGACCAAGATCGTTCGTGCCGAAGCGGAAAACGCTCGTGTTGCCGTGCGCAACATCCGTCGTGACGCCAACGCCGACCTGAAAGCGCTGCTGAAGGACAAAGAGATCTCCGAAGACGACGACCGTCGCGCCCAGGAAGAGATCCAGAAACTGACCGACTCCTACATCAAGCTGGTCGATGAGGCCCTTGCCGTAAAGGAGAAGGAGCTAATGGAAATCTAACCGTCTGAAAGGTATATTACGAGCGCCGTGTAGTGCCCCTGCACGGCGCTTTTGTCTTTGTGGGAGAATTACATGTCGCTTTTGGCTGCGTTGGGTGATTGTGCCAACTCGTCTTTACCCCGTCACGTCGCCATCATCATGGATGGTAACGGTCGCTGGGCCCAGAACCGAGGCAAGATGCGGGTTTATGGCCACAAGGCGGGCGTCAAGTCAGTGCGCGAGGCCGTTACCTTTGCTGCGCGTGCCAAGATCGAGGCATTGACCCTGTTTGCATTCTCCAGCGAGAACTGGCGCCGCCCGGAAGGGGAGGTCAGTGCCTTGATGGAACTGTTCATTACAGTGCTGGGTCGTGAGGTGCAGAAACTGCACAACAACGGGATCCGGCTCAAGGTGATTGGCGATACTGCTCGCTTTAGTGAGCGGTTGCAGGCCAAAATCGCCAAGGCGGAAGCCTTGACCGCCAATAACAAGGGGTTGACCCTGAACATTGCGGCCAACTATGGCGGCCAGTGGGATATCGCTCAGGCGGCCCGCAAGCTGGCCAAAGCAGTGGCGGCCGGTGAACTGGCCGCTGACGACATTGATGAATCCATGTTGACCCGCGAGGTTTGCATGGCCGATCTGCCACCCGTGGACCTGTTGATCCGCACCGGTGGTGATCATCGCATCAGCAACTTTGTGTTATGGCAGCTCGCCTATGCCGAGCTCTATTTTACCCCGGTATTGTGGCCCGATTTCAACGAGGCCGAGTTCAGTGAGGCGGTTGCCTCTTTCGTTGCCCGCGAGCGTCGCTTCGGTTGCACGGGTGAACAGATACGGGAATTGATCGCCGAGCAGCAGACCGGCTAAACCCCGCTCCCAAGAGAGAGGTTTCTTTTGCTAAAACAACGAATTATTACTGCTTTGATGTTGATCCCCCTGGTGTTGGGGGCGCTCTTCTTTCTGCCATTGAAATTTTTTGCCCTGTTGGCTGCGCTGGTGTTTTTGTTGGCCAGTCGCGAATGGAGTGGGTTTGTCTCTGCTGCTCCGCAGCAATGGTTACCCATCGTATTTTGTCTGTTGCTCGGTGCCAGCCTCTTTTGGCTGCCGGTAGAGCAACTCTGGACGCCCCATCTGCACCCCCTCGTGATGGGCGTGCTCTGGACCGCGGTAAGCTGGTGGCTGCTGGGTCTGCTGCTGGTGCTGCGCTATCCCCAAAGCGCCAAGCTGTGGAAAGAGTCTATCTGGCTCAAGTCGCTGTTTGGTCTGGTGACCCTGGTTCCTTTCTTCTGGTCGCTGGTCGCCATCCGTGGTTACAACTTTTACCATGACCCCATGATGGGCGCCTGGATCCTGTTGTTCGTGATGGGACTGGTCTGGGCGGCAGATTCTGGCGCGTATTTTTTCGGCAAGGCGTTCGGTAAGCACAAGCTGGCACCGGCTGTGAGTCCGGGCAAAACCATCGAAGGAATGTGTGGCGGCCTCTTTACCGCCAGCCTGCTGGCCATCGGCGTTACCTGGTCGATGGGATTTGTTCCTGCCAAGATGATCACCGTGCTGTTTTGCTCTCTGCTGGCGGTGCTGGCCTCCGTGCTCGGCGATCTGACCGAGAGCATGTTCAAGCGCGAAGCAGGCATCAAGGACTCCGGCACTCTGCTGCCGGGTCATGGCGGTATTCTCGACCGGATCGACAGCCTGACCGCCGCTCTGCCGGTGTTTCTGCTCAGTTATCTGCTACTCAGTCAGGAGTTTTGATGCACAAGTCACTGGTTATTCTGGGAGCCTCCGGCTCCATTGGTCAGAGTACCTTGAAAGTGCTGCGCCATAACCCGGGCAGTTGGCAAGTGTTGGCGTTGACCGCCGCCCGCAACGTGGATGCCATGTTGCGGGACTGCCTCGAATTCTCCCCCCGCTTTGCCGTGATGGTCGATGAGGATGCCGCCCGTGAACTGGCTGCCCGTCTGAAAGCGCACGGCAGTGCGACCCGGGTCATGTCTGGTGCAGCAGCCCTTTGCGAGGTTGCTGCTCACCCCGACGCCCATAGCGTGATGGCCGCCATCGTCGGTGCGGCCGGACTGGCCCCGACCATGGCCGCGGTACGTGCCGGCAAGCGTATTTTGCTGGCCAACAAGGAGGCGCTGGTGATGTCCGGTGCTTTCTTCATGGAGGCGGTGCGCGAGCATGGCGCCGAGCTGCTGCCCATCGACAGCGAACACAATGCCATCTTCCAGTGTCTGCCGACCGCTGTGCAGCGCCAGCCCGGTTTTTGCGATCTGGCGGCGGCGGGGATCAGCAAGATTTTGCTGACCGGTTCTGGCGGCCCGTTCCGTTACACCGAGATCAGCGAGCTGGCCAAGGTGACGCCGGCGCAGGCCATCGCTCATCCCAACTGGTCGATGGGGGCCAAGATTTCGGTCGACTCCGCCACCATGATCAACAAGGGGCTGGAGTACATCGAGGCGCGCTGGCTGTTCAATGCGGCGCCCGAGCAGATCCAGGTGGTGATCCACCCGCAGTCGGTGATCCACTCCATGGTGCAGTACAAGGATGGCTCCGTGCTGGCCCAGCTGGGCAATCCGGATATGTGTACCCCCATCGCCCATGCGCTGGCTTATCCCAATCGCATCCCCTCCAGTGTGGAACCTTTGGATTTCTTCAGTGTCGGAGAGTTCAGCTTTATCCGGCCTGATTATGATCGCTACCCCTGTCTGGCGCTGGCCATCAATGCCTGCCAGAAGGGACAAGCGGCGACCACTGCGCTCAATGCAGCCAACGAGGAGGCGGTTGCCGCCTTCCTGGCCGGGCGCATCGGCTTTATGGATATTGCCCGGATCAACGAGGCAGTGATGCTGGCGCTGGAGAGCAGCGCCGTCGGCTCGCTCGATGATCTGTTTGCCCTGGACGGTGCGGCAAGAGCCCGTGCTCACACTTTGATTGAGGAGCTTGGCTGATGGGCGGTGTGTTGTGGAATATCGGTGCTTTTGTTGTTGCGCTGGGCCTGCTGGTCGCAGTGCACGAGTTTGGTCACTTCTGGGTGGCCCGTCGTTGTGGCGTCAAGGTTGAGCGCTTCTCCATCGGTTTTGGCAAGGCGATCTGGCGCCGGATGGGTAAAGATGGCACCGAATATGTGCTGGCGCTGATCCCGCTCGGTGGCTACGTCAAGATGCTCGATGGCCGGGTCGATGAACTCAAGCCCGGTGACGAGCAGTATGCCTTCAACCACAAGAGTGTCTGGGCGCGGATGGCGATTGTCGCCGCAGGTCCTATGGCCAACTTCGTTTTTGCCCTGTTTGCCCTCTGGCTGATGTTTATCATCGGGGTGCCGAGCGTCAAGCCGGTGATCGGTGAAGTGCGTCCGGCATCCATCGTGGCCGAGGCGGGTGTGCTGCCGGGGATGGAGATTGTCGGGGTCGGCGATGAGCAGACCGGTGACTGGGAGAGCGTCACTTACGCCCTTATCAGCCATCTGGGTGACGATGCTGTGACTCTCAAGGTGCAGGCACCCAATACCAGCTATGCCACCGATAAAACCTTGTCGCTGACTGGCTGGACCTTCGATCCGGATAAAGAGTCGCCCATCGGCAGCTTGGGAATTGTCCCCCTGAGTGGCAAAGTGCTGCCAGTCGTCGCTGCCGTGGTGGCCAAGAGTGCCAGTGAAAAGGCGGGGCTGCAGGTCGGTGACCGTATCAAACAGGTCGGCGATCAGCCTATTACCGCGTGGGCCCAGTTTGTCGAGCTGGTGCAGCAGGCTCCGGGCGAACCCCTGCAAGTGGTGGTTGAGCGCAACAACAGTGATCTCAACGTGACCCTGACCCCGGATAGCCGCAAGGTGCAGGGCAAGCTGGTAGGATTCGTCGGTCTCTCGCCGCAACTGGTTCCATTACCGGATGAATATCGAATTCTGTTACAGTATGGGCCTTTGCAGGCGCTGTGGCATGGCGCGGACAAGACTTGGAGCCTGATCACGCTCACCTTTGACATGATTGGCAAGTTGATCGGTGGCATCGTGTCGCTGGACAACCTGAGCGGCCCCATCTCCATTGCCAAGGGCGCCGGCAGCAGTGCCGACTATGGTCTGGTCTATTTCTTGAGTTTTCTGGCGCTGATCAGCGTCAACCTGGGAATTATCAATCTGTTCCCCCTGCCGGTGCTCGATGGTGGCCATCTGGTCTATTTCCTGATCGAAGCGGTCACCGGCAAGCCGGTATCAGAGAAAATACAGGAAGTGGGTTTCAGGATCGGCGCCGCCATTCTGATGTTATTGATGGGCATTGCGCTGTTTAACGATTTCGCTCGCCTCTGAGGCCAGAGCATCAACAAGGACACATAAGAACAAAATGGCTGTTAAAAAAGCATTGGTGTTGAGTTGCCTGCTGGGTGCCAGTTTCCTGGCCCAGGCGGCCCCTGCCTCTTTTGTGGTGCAAGATATCCAGGTCGAAGGTCTGCAACGGGTGACCCTGGGTGCCGCACTGTTGAACCTGCCGATCCGGGTCGGTGATACCGTCGACTCCGTGGCTCTGGCCAGCGCCATCAAAAAGCTCTATGCCTCGGGTAACTTCGAGGATGTGAAGGTTTACCGTGACGGCCAGGTGCTGCAGGTGATGGTCAAGGAGCGTCCGACCATCTCCAGCATCGAGTTTGCCGGCAACAAGGATATCAAAGAGGAGCAACTGACCCAGAGTCTGGAGTCCTCCGGTATTCGTGTGGGTGATCCGCTGGATCGCACCGTACTCACCTCCCTCGAGAAGGGACTGGAAGATTTCTACTATGGCGTGGGTAAATACTCCGCCAAGGTCAAGGCCATCGTCACTCCGTTGCCGCGCAACCGGGTCGACCTCAAGTTCACCTTCGTGGAAGGGGAAGCGGCCAAGATCCAGCAGATCAACATCGTCGGCAACAGCGTCTTCCCTGAAGAGAAGCTGATTGCCCAGCTCTCCCTGCGCGATGAAGTGCCCTGGTGGAACTTCACCGCCGACCAGCGCTATCAGAAGCAGAAGCTGGCCGGTGATATCGAGACCCTGCGCTCCTACTACATGGACCGCGGCTATATCCGCTTCCAGCAGGAGTCTACCCAGGTCTCCATGACCCCCGACAAGAAGGGCGTCTACGTCACCCTCAACATCAAGGAAGGGGATCAGTACAAGGTCTCCGGTGTCCAGCTCAAGGGTGACTTGATCGATCGCGGTGGCGAGATGAAGGGATTGATCCCGATCGCTGCCGGCAGCACCTACTCCGCCAGTCAGGTGACTCATACCGAAGAGGTGCTCTCCAAGTTCCTCGGCCGTTACGGCTACGCCTATCCGAAAGTGGTCACCTTCCCGCAGGTCAATGACAAGACCAAAGAAGTGGAGCTGATCGTCAACGTTGAGCCTGGCCCCCGTGTCTATGTGCGCAACATCAACTTCAGCGGTAACGCCACCACCGAAGATCAGGTGCTGCGTCGCGAGATGCGCCAGATGGAGGGTACCTGGCTCTCCTCCGACAACATCGAGCAGTCCAAGAGTCGTCTCAACCGTCTTGGCTACTTCGAGAGCGTCGAAGTGGACACCAAGCGGGTGCCGGGCAACGATGACCTGGTTGACCTCGACTTCAAGGTCAAGGAGCAGCCAGCAGGCTCCATCAACGCCGGTATCGGTTACGGTACCGAATCGGGTCTGAGCCTGCAGGCGGGGATCTCCCAGGACAACTTTATGGGTACCGGTAAAAAGGTCTCCATCAACGCCAGCACCAACGACTACTCCAAGAACGTTGACCTGAGCTACAACGACCCCTACTTCACAGTGGATGGTGTCAGCCTGGGTGGTCGGGTCTACTACAACCAGTTCCGCGCCGATGATGCCGATATTGTTGATTACGAGAATGAAACCATCGGTTTCCGTCTCTCCAGCGGCTTCCCGGTCAACGAGTTCAACCGTCTCGACTTCAGCACCGGTATCGAGAGCACCAAGTTGAGCCGTCCGTCATTCAATGCCCAGAACTATCAGGAGTGTCTGAAGGACAATCCGGATACTGATGGCAATACCTACTGCTGGGATCAGTGGAACGATAACCGCCAGTCGGTACAGATGGATCAGTTCTGGAATGCCTATTCACAGGATGGTTCCAACCTCGATTTCGTGACCGTTGATGTCACAGCTGGCTGGACCCGCTCTACCCTGAACAAGGGGATGTTCCCGACTTCTGGCGATCGTCAGCGTATCAACGCCAAGGTGACCGTACCGGGCATGGAGCTGCAGTACTACAAGCTCTCTGCCGAAGATGCCCACTACTTCCCGCTCGATGCGGATCACAGCTGGGTAATGATCGGCAAGGGTCGTGTCTCCTACGGTAACGGCTATGGCGATGACTCCATGCTGCCGTTCTTCGAGAACTACTATGCCGGTGGTTTCGATACGGTACGTGGCTTCAAGAGCAATACCATTGGTCCCAAGGCGATCTACAAGACCTACAACAAGCCGGGTGCTGGCAGTTGCACGGGTTCTCAGCCGTGTGAAACTGGCTACTACGAAGGTTCCGACACCTCGGTAGGCGGTAACGCTCTGGCCGTCGCCTCACTGGAGCTGGTCTTCCCGACCCCGTTCGTCTCCGAGACCTATCGTCCGCAGATCCGTTCAACCGTCTTTATGGACGCAGGTACCGTATGGAGCACTGATTTTGCCAACGGGGCATATCCTTGCGCCGCCGGTTCTGATTGCAACTATCTGAGCCAGGACTACTCCAACCCGGGCAATATCCGGGTCTCTGCCGGTGTCTCCCTGCAGTGGCTCTCTCCGATGGGCCCGCTGGTGTTTGCCTTGGCCAAGCCGATCAAGAAATACGAAGGGGATCGCACCGAAGTCTTCTCCTTCAACATCGGTCGTACTTTCTAAGCAGAGTTTCGCCCCCACCCATGCGGTGGGGGTCTTCAATGATGGGACGCGCGGTATGCGTGCCTCACCAGGTAACAAGACGGTCCTAACACCGCTTGCATAATCGGGTAAATCAGGTAGCCCTCGCCATGAGGGAACAAGGAGTAAGTGTGAATAAAGCGTTGAAAGTAGCTGGTTTGAGCTTTGCACTGATGGCTGCCGGCATGGGTTCTGCCTTCGCTGAGACCAAGATCGCCGTGGTGGATATGGGCGAAGTCTTCCAAAAGCTGCCCCAGCGTGAAGCCGTTGCAGCCAAGCTGAAAGGTGAATTCGAGCCGCGTATGCGTGAGCTGCAGAAGCTGGAACAGGAAGGCCAGAAGCTGGTCGAGAAGTTCCGCAAGGATGAAGCCTTCATGAGCGCCGAGCAGAAGAAGCAGAACCAGGAGAAGCTGGCCAAGCTGCAGATGGAGTTCAACCAGAAGCGTCAAGCCTTTGAGCAGGACAACGGTCGCCGTCAGTCCGAAGAGCGCAACAAGATCCTGACCAAGGTACAGGCTGCCATCGATTCCATCGCCAAGAGCAATGGTTACGATCTGGTGCTGGAGCGCAATGCCGCCCCGTATGCCGCCAGCAAGCTGGACATCTCCGGCCAGGTTATTTCTCAGGTAAGCAAGAGCAACTAATTGATGGCATTCACTCTCGCACAGCTGGCCCAGCAACTGGGGGCCCAGGTCCATGGCGACGGAACCCTGGAAATCCGCAAGGTAGCGACACTGGAAAAGGCCGGGGAGGGGGATATCACCTTCCTGTCCAACAAAAAGTACCGGCATTATCTGGAGCAGAGCAAGGCGACCGCCGTGCTCATTACAGAAGCGGATCTGCCATTTTGTCCCACCAATGCCCTGGTGCTCAAAGACCCCTATGTGGGCTTTGCCCGGGTAGCCCAACTGCTGGACACTACCCCGCAGCCGGCCACGGATATCCATCCGAGCGCCGTTATCGCGGCTGACGTGCAACTGGGCGAGAGAGTGGCCATCGGCGCCAATGCAGTGATCGAATCCGACGTCGTGCTGGGTGACGATGTACGCATTGGCCCGGGCTGTTTTATTGGCAAAAATACCCGGCTGGGAGCACGCTCCCGGCTGTGGGCCAACGTCACCCTCTATCACAATGTGACCATGGGTACCGACTGTCTGGTTCAATCCGGCACAGTGATCGGCGCCGATGGTTTCGGTTATGCCAACGAGCGTGGCGAGTGGATCAAGATCCCCCAGCTCGGCGGTGTGACCATTGGCAACCGGGTCGAGATCGGTGCCTGTACCACCATTGACCGCGGTGCGCTGGAAGATACCCGCATCGCTGACAACGTCATCATCGACAACCAGTGCCAGATCGCCCACAACGTGGAGATCGGTTACGGCACCGCCGTGGCGGGCTCTACCGTGATGGCTGGTAGTCTCAAGGTCGGCAAATACTGTATCATTGGCGGCGCTTCCGTCTTTAACGGGCATATGGAGATCTGCGACCAGGCCACCGTTACCGGTATGGCCATGGTTATGCGACCCATTACCGAGCCCGGTGTCTACTCTTCCGGCATCCCTCTGCAAACCAATAAAGAGTGGCGCAAGACCGCCGCCCGGGTGATGCGTATCGAAGAGATGCACAAGCGGTTAAGCAAGCTTGAGAAGAAGCTGGATCAAGAATAATCACGATTGGTATAGGGTACTGTTTTGACTACTGAAAAGAAGAGCCTGGGTATCCAGGAAATCATGGATCTGCTGCCCCACCGTTATCCGTTTCTGATGGTGGATCGTGTAGACGACTACGAGATCAGCGAGGAGCGAAAAACCCTGCGCGCCATCAAGAACGTCTCGTTCAACGAGCCGATCTTCCAGGGGCACTTCCCGGCCAAGCCGGTGTTCCCGGGCGTACTGATCCTGGAAGCGATGGCACAGGCCACCGGTATCCTGGCCTTTACCATGGTGGGCAAGCCGTCTCCCAACGAACTCTACTATTTTGCCTCAATCGACAACGCTCGCTTCAAGCGTCCGGTCGGCCCCGGTGACCAACTGGTGCTCGACGTGGAGTTCCTGAAAGAGCGTCGCGGTATTGCCAAGTTCACCGGTGTCGCCACCGTCGACGGTGAAGTGGTCTGTACCGCCGAGCTGATGTGCGCCAAACGCGAGGTTTAACACACGTGATCGACCAGACTGCCATCATTCACGATACTGCCATCGTCCATGAGTCTGCCGTGATCGGTAAAGGGGTTGAAATCGGCCCCTTTTCTGTCATCGGCGCCGAGGTGGAAATCGGTGACAACACCTGGGTAGGTTCCCATGTGGTGATCAAGGGCCCGACCAAGATTGGTCGCGGCAACAAGATCTTCCAGCACACCTCCATCGGTGAGGATTGCCAGGACAAGAAGTACGCCGGTGAGCGCACCTTCCTCGAAATTGGCGACAACAACGTCATTCGCGAGAACTGCACCTTCCACCGTGGCACCATTCAGGATCAATCTCTGACCAAGGTGGGCAGCGGCAACCTGTTCATGGTCAACGTTCATGTTGCCCACGACTGCATCATCGGTGACAACTGCATTTTCGCCAACAACGCGACCCTGGCGGGCCACGTGGTGATCGGCGATTTCGTGATCTTCGGTGGGCTCTCTGCCATTCACCAGTTTGGCCGTGTTGGCTCCCACGCCTTCGTCGGTGGCTGCGCCGCCCTGAACAAGGACGTGCCGCCTTACGTGATGGCTGCCGGCAACTACGCCAAGCCGTTCGGGGTCAACTCTGAAGGTCTGCGTCGCCGCGGTTTCAGCGCCGAGGCCATCTCAGCCGTCAAGCGTGCCTACAAAGAGATCTTCCGCTCCGGCAAGACCATCGAAGAGGTGCTGCCGGTGCTGATCGAGATGGCGCAAGCCGAACCGGCCGTCCAGCTCTATGTGGACTTCCTCAAAGATAACGAGCGCGGAATCATCCGTGCCTGATCCGGTTCGTATCGGTATCGTCGCCGGAGAGGTCTCCGGCGACATTCTGGCCGCTGGTCTGGTGCGCGAGCTGCAGGCCCGCTACCCGGATGCGCAGTTCGAAGGGATCGCCGGGCCGCGGATGCAGGCCCTCGGCGTCAAGGCCTTGTTCGAGATGGAAGAGCTCTCCGTCATGGGGATCACCGAGGTGCTGGGCCGTCTGCCGCGCATCCTCAAGGTCCGTCGCGAACTGTTGCGCCATTTTATTGCCAATCCGCCCGATGTCTTTATCGGCGTGGATGCACCGGATTTCAATATCGGAGTGGAGCTGAAACTGCGCCGCGCCGGTATCAAGACGGTTCACTATGTCAGCCCCTCTGTGTGGGCCTGGCGCCAGAACCGCATTCACAAGATCAAAGCTGCCACCGACATGGTGCTCGCCTTCCTGCCGTTCGAGAAAGCCTTTTACGACCGTTTCGACGCCCCTTGCCGTTTTGTCGGCCATACCATGGCGGACGATATTCCATTGGTGCCGGATCAGGCTGCCGTGCGTCGCAATCTCGGTATCGATGCCAATCGCCGCTGGCTGGCAGTGCTGCCGGGCAGCCGCACCGCAGAAGTGGGCTTTATGTCCCCCCTGTTTCTCGAGGCGTGCAAACACCTGACGGTGCGCTATCCGGATCTCGGCTTCATCGTGCCGCTGGTCAACCAGAAACGGCGCGAGCAGTTTATGGCCATCAAGGCCGAGGTAGCGCCGGGTCTCGACATGGTGCTGCTGGAAGGGCAGGGCCGCGAGGCGATGATCGCCGCCGACGTGGTGATGCTGGCCTCTGGCACCGCGGCGCTCGAAGCCATGCTGGTGAAAAAGCCGATGGTGGTGGGCTACAAGCTCAAGCCCTTCAGCTATTGGCTGGCCCAGCGACTGGTAAAGACCGAATTTGTCTCTCTGCCCAACCTGCTCGCCGGTCGCATGCTGGTGCCGGAACTCATCCAGCACGAGTGCACCCCGGAGAATCTGGTGGAAGAGGTGAGCAAGTACTTCGAGCACGAAAACAGTGCGCTGGTCAACACCTTCACCGAGCTGCACCAGCTGATCCGCTGCAATGCCGACTCGCAGGCCGCCGATGCGGTGGCGGATCTGCTCGGCAGATAACGCTATTTCGGACCGTCGATTGCGCCGCACAGCCCGTTAATCCGTTTTCCGAGCGGTGATGCCGCGCCAGTCGACCCCTGTCAGGCCCCACGGGGCCTGTTTTGATTCAAGGCTACAAGATGATGATCGATATTCCTGACGACAAGCTGGTTGCCGGTGTGGACGAAGTGGGCCGTGGCCCCCTGGTGGGTGACGTGGTCACCGCTGCGGTCATTCTCGATCCCGCCAATCCGATCGCGGGGCTCAACGACTCCAAGAAGCTCTCTGAGAAGAAGCGCCTCGCCCTGTTTGACGAGATCAAAGAGAAGGCGCTCGCCTGGGCCATCGGTCGCGCCACTCCAGAGGAGATCGACGGGCTCAACATCCTGCATGCCACCATGCTGGCGATGCAGCGCGCCGTGGCGGGACTGAAGGTCACCCCCGAGCTGGTCTTTATCGATGGCAACCGCTGCCCGGCGCTGCCGATGGAAGCGCGCGCCGTGGTCAAGGGCGATAGTCTGGTGGCCGCCATCAGCGCCGCCTCTATCCTCGCCAAGGTGACCCGAGATGCGGAGATGACCGAGCTGGACTGTCGCCATCCCGAGTATGGTTTTGCCCGCCACAAGGGTTACCCTACGCCTGAGCACCTCGCCATTCTGGCCGAGCGTGGCCCGTTGCCCGAATATCGCAAGAGCTTCAAGCCGGTGCGCCGCGCACTAGGGATCGAGTAGACCATGCCATTTAGTTTGAGCAGCGAGAGGAGATGACGATGGCTGACCCCCGTTTTATCCACCTGCGAGTCCACTCCGACTTCTCCATGGTCGATGGCCTGCAGAAGATCAACCCCATCGTCGGGGCGGCTGCGGCCAACAACATGCCGGCGCTGGCGCTGACCGATCAGATGAACATGTGCGGTCTGGTGCGCTTCTATGGCGCGGCCCACGGCAAGGGGATCAAGCCTATCGTCGGTGCCGACTTCTGGGTGCAGAGCGATGAGCTCGGCGACGAGCAGTTCCGCCTCACCCTGCTCGCCATGGATAACGACGGCTACCAGAATATCACCCTGCTTATCTCTCGCGGCTATCAGCGCGGCCACGTGCAGGGGCGTCCGGTTATCGACAAGAGCTGGCTCGCCGAACATGCCAAGGGGGTGATCGTCCTCTCCGGTGGCCGCGAGGGGGATGTGGGCAAGTTCCTGCTCAAGGGCAACCGGCAGATGACCGAGCAGTGTGTCGCCTTCTATCAGACCCACTTCCCGGATGCCTACTATCTCGAACTGCTGCGCACCGGTCGACCCGACGAAGAGGTCTACCTGCACATGGCGGTGGCCATCGCCACCGAGTTCGAGCTGCCAGTGGTCGCCACCAACGAGGTGGTGTTCCTCAACGCCGATGACTTCGATGCCCACGAGATCCGGGTTGCCATCCACGATGGCTATACCCTGATGGACAAACGCCGTCCCCGTCGCTACAGCCCCCAGCAGTACCTGCGTAGTCAGGAGGAGATGGCGGAGCTGTTTGCCGACATTCCCGAAGCGCTGGAAAACACGGTGGAGATCGCCAAGCGCTGCAACGTGACGGTGCGTCTCGGCGAATATTTCCTGCCCAACTTCCCGACTGGCGACATGACTACCGAAGATTTTCTGGTGGCCAAGTCGAAAGAGGGTCTGGAGGAGCGTCTCGAGTTCCTGTTCCCGGATCCGCAAGTGCGTGCCGAGCGTCGTCCCGAGTATGACGAGCGTCTCGACATCGAGCTGAAAGTGATCAACCAGATGGGCTTCCCGGGTTACTTCCTCATCGTGATGGAGTTTATCCAGTGGTCCAAGGACAACGGCATCCCCGTTGGTCCGGGCCGGGGCTCGGGGGCGGGCTCTCTGGTGGCCTACGCCCTCAAGATCACCGACCTCGACCCGCTGGAATTTGACCTGCTGTTCGAACGTTTCCTGAACCCCGAGCGGGTATCCATGCCCGACTTCGACGTCGACTTCTGCATGGACCGACGCGACGAGGTGATTGAGCACGTCTCCGACATGTATGGCCGGGATGCGGTCTCCCAGATCATCACCTTCGGTAGCATGGCGGCCAAGGCAGTAGTGCGGGACGTGGGCCGAGTGCTGGGCCACGCTTACGGCTTTGTGGATCGCATCTCCAAGCTCATTCCGCCGGATCCGGGCATGACGCTCGCCAAGGCGTTCGAGGCCGAGCCCAAGCTGCCCGAGCTCTACGAGCAGGATGAGGAGGTCAAAGACCTCATCGACATGGCTCGCCGTCTCGAAGGGGTGGTGCGCAACGCTGGTAAACACGCCGGTGGCGTGGTGATCGCGCCCACCAAGATCACCGACTTTGCGCCGCTCTACTGCGATGACGAGGGCCATCACCCGGTCACCCAGTTCGACAAGAACGACGTGGAATACGCAGGTCTGGTGAAGTTCGACTTCCTCGGTCTGCGCACTCTCACCATCATCGACTGGGCGCTCGGCATGATAAACCCGCGTCTTGCCAAAGAGGGCAAGCCGCCGGTGGATATCGCCGCCATCCCCATCGATGACAAGAAGTCGTTTGACCTGCTGCAGCGCTACGAGACCACCGCGGTATTCCAGCTGGAATCCCGCGGCATGAAGGATCTCATCAAGCGGCTGCGCCCCGACTGCTTCGAAGACATGATCGCACTGGTGGCCCTGTTCCGACCGGGCCCGCTCCAGTCAGGCATGGTGGATAACTTCATCGACCGCAAGCACGGTAATGAAGCGATCTCCTATCCGGACGAGAAGTGGCAGCACGAGAGCCTGAAACCGATTCTGGAACCGACCTACGGCATCATCCTCTATCAGGAGCAGGTGATGCAGATAGCCCAGACCCTGGCGGGTTATACGCTGGGTGGCGCGGATATGCTGCGCCGGGCTATGGGTAAGAAAAAGCCCGAGGAGATGGCCAAGCAGCGAGCCGGTTTCGAGGAGGGTGCCGTCAAAAATGGCGTCGACGGCGAACTGGCGATGAAGATCTTCGATCTGGTGGAGAAGTTTGCGGGCTACGGCTTTAACAAATCCCACTCCGCCGCCTATGCGCTGGTCTCCTACCAGACCCTCTGGCTCAAGACCCACTTCCCGGCCGAGTTCATGGCGGCGGTCATGACCGCCGATATGGACAACACCGACAAGATCGTGACTCTGGTGGACGAGTGCCAGCGGATGGGGCTCACCGTGATCCCGCCGGATGTGAACACCGGCCGCTATCGCTTCTCGGTCAACGAAGATGGTCATATTGTCTACGGGATCGGGGCAGTGAAAGGGGTCGGTGAAGGCCCCATCGATGCGATCTTGAGCGCCCGGGATCAAGACGGCCCGTTCCGCGATCTGTTCGACTTCTGCAACCGGGTCGACATCAAGAAGCTCAACAAGCGGGTGATGGAGAAGCTGATCCTCTCCGGCGCCATGGATCGGCTCGGCCCTCACCGCGCCGCCCTGATGGCGACCCTGGAGGAGGCGATGCGTGCCGCCGAGCAGCACGCCAAGGCGCAGGCGGTGGGGCAGGTCGACATGTTCGGCGTGCTCACCGAAGAGATTGACGACGTCAAGAAGGCGTTTGCCAATGTGCCGCACTGGCCTGACAAGGTGTGGTTGGAAGGGGAGCGCGAGACCCTCGGGCTCTATCTCACCGGCCACCCCATCAACCAGTACAGCAGCGAATTGCGTCGTTATACCTCGGGTCGCCTGTGCGATCTGCACCCCACCTCCCGCGATACCGTGACCACGGCGGCGGGGCTGGTGATTGCGGCCCGCAGCATGGTGACCAAGCGTGGCAACAAGATGGGGATCTTCACCCTGGACGACCGTTCCGGTCGCCTCGATGTGACCCTGTTCAGTGAAGCGCTGGAAAAATATGAAGAATTGATGCAAAAAGACCGCATTTTGGTGGTTTCTGGACAGGTCAGCTTTGATGACTTCTCCGGTGGCCTTAAAATGTCGGCTCGAGAATTACTGGATATCAACGATGCGAGGGAGCGTTTTGCCAGAGCAATCCGCATCTCCCTCGATGAACAGCGGATTGATGATCGCTTTTTCCCGCGTTTGTGCGAGATTTTGGAGCCCGCCCGTGCCGGAGTCTGTCCGGTTCAGGTAAACTATCGTCGCCCCGGCTCCCGGGTGCGATTGACGCTCGGTACCGAGTGGCGGGTGACGCCCACCGATCAACTGATAGATGACTTGCGAGTCCTGCTTGGACGAGAGCGGGTTGAATTGGTTTTTGATTAGAGGTTCTAAGGCCCTATGAGTCTTTTTCTGGATTTTGAACAGCCGATTGCCGAGTTGCAGGCGCAGATTGATGAACTCAAACATGTGAGTGAAGGCAATCACGCCGTGGATCTGAAAGACGAGATCCGCCGGCTGGAGAAGAAAAACGAAGAGCTGACCAAGAAGATCTTCGGTGATCTGGGGGCCTGGCAGGTATCCCAGATGGCGCGTCATCCCCAGCGCCCCTACACCTTTGACTATATCGAGCATATCTTCACCGATTTCGACGAGTTGGCTGGCGATCGCGCCTATGCCGATGACAAGGCTATCGTCGGCGGCATCGCCCGTCTCGACGGTGAGCCGGTGATGGTGATTGGTCACCAGAAGGGTCGCGAGACCAAAGAGAAGATCAAGCGCAACTTCGGCATGCCGCGTCCGGAAGGATACCGCAAGGCCCTGCGTCTGATGGAGATGGCCGAGCGCTTCAAGATGCCGATCATCACCTTTATCGACACCCCGGGCGCTTACCCCGGCGTCGGTGCCGAAGAGCGTGGTCAGTCCGAAGCGATTGCCCGCAACCTGAAAGTGATGGCCGGTCTGACCGTGCCGGTGGTCTGCACCGTGATCGGTGAGGGCGGTTCAGGTGGTGCGCTGGCCATTGGCGTGGGTGACCGCGTCAACATGCTGCAGTACTCTACCTACTCCGTCATCTCGCCGGAAGGGTGTGCCTCCATCCTGTGGAAGAGCGCTGACAAAGCTTCTGTGGCTGCCGAAGCGATGGGTATCACTGCCCAGCGTCTGAAAGAGCTCAAGCTGATCGACCACGTGATCGACGAGCCCCTCGGCGGTGCCCACCGCGATGTGGAGAAGATGGCCAAAAACCTCAAGGCTCGTATCAAGCAGGATCTGGACGCCTTGCGTCCGCTCGATACCGAGCAACTGCTGGAGCAGCGCTACCAGCGTCTGCTAGGCTACGGCTACTGCTAAGCGCAGCCGACAGCCCCGAGTATTCAGGCCCCCGTCAGCGACGGGGGCTTTTTATTACTGATGACATGTCTTGCGGTGATTGCCCCAACGCGCCCTGAAACGGCGCCGCTCACTCTTCGCGAGTGAGGGGCAGGGTTGGTATGCCATGTTATTGGTGATGACTGTCATTAGCCTGCAGCATCCTTTGGCATTGCTAGCGGTGGCATGACAAGCCGCTTGATCATCCGATTGCGGCATAAAAAAGCGCCCCGGCTGTGCGGAGCGCTTTTACAGGTGTCTGGTGGTATTACAGTTCAATCTCGTCTGTAAGACCTTCATAGGCGATATCGATGGATTGCAGCTCCTTCTGCAGGCGATGTTTGTCTTTCAACGCCTCGATTTCACGCCATTTACGTTTTTTTCCCGTTGTCCCGCGGCTACGCGAACCGAGTTCAACCACCTCGTCATAATCGAAGTTGAACATTTCCATGGCTCCCTCCTTGGTTTTTATCGTTTTCACCACCCGTATAACATAACGAATCTGAAATTAAAACGTTTTCGTGACGACTCTATGACAGCGCTAAAAAAGCCCATGAAAAAAAACCGGGCCCCTTGTCAGGGGCCCGGTTTTTATCAGAAAAAAGAACCGATTACAGGCGGCTTGCCAGCATGGTTTCCAGCTTGCCCTGGTCGATGGCGAACATGCGGATACCTTCGCCCAGCTTCTCGTGAGCCATGGCATCCTGGTTCAGTTCCCAGCGGAATTCGGCTTCGGTCATCGGAGTCGGTTTGGCCTTGCGCTCACCGGTGTAGTCCAGTTTGCGTACCACGGCGCCTTCGGTCTTGCTCAGCTCTTCCAGCAGGGCCGGGCCAATGGTCAGGCGGTCGCAACCGGCCAGTTCCAGGATCTCGCCGGTGTTGCGGAAGCTGGCCCCCATCACGACGGTTGGGTAGTCGTGCTGCTTGTAGTAGTTGTAGATGGAGGTGACGGAGACCACGCCCGGATCTTCGCTGGCGGTGTAATCACGGTTGTGCTTGGCCTTGTACCAGTCGAGGATACGACCCACGAACGGGGAGATCAGGAAGGCACCGGCTTCGGCACAGGCACGGGCCTGGGCGAAGGAGAACAGCAGGGTCAGGTTGCACTGGATACCCTCTTTCTCCAGAACCTCGGCGGCACGGATCCCTTCCCAGGTGGAGGCCAGCTTGATCAGAATGCGGTCGTTGCTGATGCCGGCTTCGTTGTAAAGACGGATCAGCTTGCGGGCTTTGGCAATGCTGGCTTCGGTATCGAAGGAGAGACGGGCATCCACTTCGGTAGAGATGCGGCCCGGAACGATCTTCAGCACTTCCAGACCGATGTTGACGGCCAGCTTGTCGCCCGCGTCGATGATTTGCTGTGCCTTGTCCTGGCTCTGGGCTTTGGCCCACTTGATGGCGTCTTCGATCAGCGGAGCGTACTCGGGGATCTCGGAGGCCTTCAGAACCAGAGAGGGGTTGGTGGTGGCATCGATGGGCTGATAGCGTTTGATGGCTTCGATATCACCGGTGTCGGCAACAACAGTGGTCAGGGCTTTCAGCTGGGTTAATTTATCGGCCATAGCGAATATCATCTCTTAATGAGGGAGTAATCCCTGGGTTGCGGGCTTGAGACGGTGGTTCTGAAATAAAATTACAGGATCTTGGTGCCTCAGGCTCAGAAAAGCGCGATGGGGGCGGCCCATCGTCATTGCCTGCCTAATTAATACTGATGTGCTGCATCCTGCAATAGGGGCGCTTGGTTGTTAAACATTCAGGCTGTTGAGTTATCCCGTTTTATGGCTTGAAACTATATGATTAGTAAGGTTTTTTACATTTCGTTCCGACCTCGCTCCGGTTTGCTTTCAGCTGAACTTTTTTAGCCAATATCCATATTTGTGTCGTCGATCACATAAATTATCTCACTACGTACTTGAAATTTAATTACAGCGAAAACGTTTGGCGAAATGTCTCCGTTTGAAAGCCATTTCATGCAAGCGTTTGCGTTTTCGGATAGCTCATCAGGGATATATCAAAATGGTTCTCTTATGGGGCTTAATAGTGGCCTGTCTGATTGAATTATTGAGTTTGTTGAAAGTTTGCGATTTAAATGGAGCTTTATGGGCTTTTACCGTTCGTTTTTTGTGTCTCGCGTGACCGGGATCACTATTCCGGGCTCTCCCGCTGTGCTAGATTCCGCCCCTTTAGCGAAACGCTAATTAAACGACAGACAGAAAACGGTCAGCGCAGACTGACCATGGATGTGAATAACAACGAGAGAATTATGGACACCTTGATTGCGATGCTAAACGACCTGATGTGGGGAGCCGTGCTCATCTACCTGCTCATCGGGGTCGGTATCTTTTTCACCTTCCGCCTGGGTTTTATCCAGATCCGTCACTTTGGCCACATGTTTTCCGTGCTGAAAAACAGCCGTAAATCGGACAACGCGGGCATCTCCTCCTTCCAGGCCCTCTGTACCAGCCTTGCCGCCCGTGTCGGCACCGGCAACCTGGCCGGTGTGGCTGTCGCCATCTATCTGGGTGGCCCCGGCGCCATCTTCTGGATGTGGCTGATTGCCTTTATCGGCATGGCGACCGCCTTCGTTGAAAGCACCCTGGCCCAGCTCTACAAGGTCAAGGATGAGGATGGCAACTACCGTGGTGGCCCGGCCTACTACATGGAGAAAGGCCTTGGCATGCGCTGGATGGGGGTGGTGTTCTCGCTCTGCCTGATCCTGGCATTTGGCCTTGTGTTCAACGCGGTGCAGGCCAACTCCATCAGTCTGGCGATGAAGGTGGCGTTTGGCATTCCTGACTGGGTCAGCGGTCTGGCGCTGGTGGCGCTCTCCGGCCTGATTATCTTCGGCGGCATTCGTGGTATCGCCCGTTTTGCCGAGCTGGTGGTGCCCTTTATGGCGCTGGCCTACATCCTGCTGGCGCTGGTGATCGTGGCGATGAACATCACCGAGTTGCCCCATGTCTTCATGCTGATCATCAAGTCCGCCTTCGGGATTGAGCAGGCTGGTTCGGGTGCGCTGGGTTATGCCATCTCCCAGGCGATGATCAACGGTATCAAGCGTGGTCTCTTCTCCAACGAAGCGGGCATGGGCTCTGCGCCCAACGCTGCAGCGACTGCCACACCCTATCCGCCGCACCCGGCCTCCCAGGGTTATGTGCAGATGCTGGGGGTCTTTATGGATACCATCGTCATCTGCAGCTGTACCGCCGCCATCATCCTGATGTCAGGTCAGTTTGAGCCGGGCTCCGGCGTGACCGGTGTCGAGCTGACCCAGCGGGCGCTCTCCTCCCAGATTGGCAGCGGTGGCAACATCTTTATCGCGGCGGCCATCTTCTTCTTCGCCTTCACCTCTATCGTGGCGAACTACTCCTATGCCGAAACGAATCTGGTGTTCCTCGAGCACAACCACAAGGGCGGCCTGATGCTGTTCCGGATGTTTGTGCTGGGCATGGTGATGTTCGGCTCTGTGGGCGAGTTGCCGACCGTCTGGGCAATGGCTGATGTCTCCATGGGGTTGATGGCCATCGTCAACCTGGTGGCTATCCTGCTGCTCTCCAGCGTTGCCATCAAGCTGGCGAAGGATTACAACGACCAGCTCCGGCTGGGCAAGGTACCCACCTTTGATGCCAACAAGTACCCCGAGATCCGCTCCCAGCTGGAAGAGGGGATCTGGGACAATCCGACCAAAAAGTAACAAGCGGTGAGTCAAACCTCTTGATTAAAACCTGAAGGGGGGAGCCGGTGGCTCCCCCCTTCTTTTATGGTGAACTCGTTGGCTGTTGATCCCAGCGCTGGACGAGCTGTCTGACACGCCGTCGCAACTGGCGCCAGCAGCGCCCTTGTTGCCGTTCGCTGAGGGGGGCATAACGCCAGAGTCGATAGAGCCACGCACTCTTTAGCAGGGAGTGGGCAAGGTCGGGACGCAGCCGTGCCAGCCGCTCGCACCATGCCCCCATGCTCTCGGCGGGCTCTGGTGGGTAGCCACTGCGTTTGCCCCGTTTGAGCAGGGGCTGCCAGATGCGCCGCTCTGGCGGCAGGGGGGCGGGCAACAGCAGGGGCAGGCTCACCAGCAGGGCGACCAGCATCAGGCTGGCGAGGATCAACCAGGGAGTGTGCCCCGTCAGTGCAGGCCAGCGCAGGCCAATTTGCTGCCAGAGCTGGCCCGCATCGTAACCAATCACCCAGCGACTCCACTGGTAGTCGATATTGTTGCCCCACCAGCGCAGCTGATTGAGCAGAGCCCAGTTGCGATAACGCTGCAAAGCGAGGGGGTCGGCAGCGGTAAACTCGTCGCTCAGCGCCTCCCTCACGCCGCCTTCAATGCGCTCCGGTGCCACTGCCGCCGTGGGGTCGATTCGCCGCCATGTTCGACCTTCATCGAGATACTCCACCCAGGCATGAGCATCGAACTGGTGTACCGCCAGATAGTTGCCCCTTGGATTCCACTCACCGCCGAGATAACCGGTGACCAGCCGTGCTGGAATACCGGCTGCGCGCAGTACGAAAGCGGTCGCCATGGCATAGTGGCCGCAAAAGCCGCGCTTGGTATCGAACAGGAACTCATCCACCCCGTCACGGCCAAGTCGTGGCGGGGTCAGACTGTAGTAATAGGATTGGCTGCGAAACTGCGCGAGCAGGGCGGCGACCAGCGCTGCGCGATCCGGATGGCGTGCGGCCAGCCCTTGGCCATGGGCGCGCGCTCTCGGGTTGCCTCCGGCTGGCAGTTGCAGGTTGCGCTGGGCGGCTTGGTGGTCGTCCTCGATCTGTGCTTCGCCGCGGCCAATGCGATAACGGATCGCCACTTCGCCGCTCCCCTGACGATAGAGGGTGTCGAGAGGGGTAAGCAGCACAGGGCCCGCCAGCTGACGCGGTTCACTCAGGGCAAAGGCCCAGCGGTGGCGCTGGGGCTCGGCGATCACCTCGTAGCTTCCGGCGGGTAACGGACTATCTGCCAGTTGAGTACTGGCTTGTGAAGAGGATGCCAGAAGGGTCAGCCCGGTTTGCACCGGCACTGTCTTTTGCCACGCCCTGATCTCGGGGCTCAGCAACCAGCGCTGGCCATCGAAAACTTCTTGGCGCATCACCGGAAAGTAGCGCTCGCGGGCCGGGGGCGGACCATCGGCAAAGGTGACCCGAAACGCCAGTTCCGATGAGTTGACCAGTTCGCTGATATCGCCGGGGGCCAGCTCTTCCGAGAGCCCCGACAGGGCGCGGCTGGTGGTGGGCATCTGCCAGAGGGGCGGCAGCCTCGGCAGCAGCAAAAACAGAGTGATGAGCAAAGGAAGCGCCAGCAGCAGGGCACCGCCTGCGCTGCGCCATGGCCTTTTCTGCTCGGGGGCGACGGCGGCCACCAGCGCGGTCACTGCCAGCCAGAGTGCCACTCCCATCCCGGCCGTCCAGCCGATGCTTTGGCGTTGTACCAGCGCCAGCGTGATGAGGAAGAAGGCGAGCAGAAGCACCAGCTCGATATCCCGCTCGCGCCGTACCTCGATCATCTTGAGGCTATAGCCGAGCCAGAGCAGATTGATCAGGGCGGGCAGGGTGCCCAAGCCACGCCACTGTAGTCCCAGCAACAGCACAGTGGTGATGGCCAGCAGCGCCAACCCGCGGGCAGGCAGGGGCGGCCAGCCGCGCCACAGCATCATGGCCCGGACGCCGAGGGTGATGGCGCCCACCGCCGCCACCCAGATCTGCAGTTGGGGCCAGAGCGCCGCGACCAGCAGCAGCTGTTGCAGAGCGATGAGTGGCAACAGACGGCGGTTATCGAGCAGCATCGGGCGTGCTCTTCGGTGGTGTGGCATCGAACTGGGCTAGTGCCAGCAGGCAGCGCTGCACAAAGGTGGCGCCACTATCGGGCCCCAGCGTCTGGTTTGCCAGCGTCAGGGTGAAGGGGATGCCCCGCTTGCCGTAATCGGCGCACCACCAGGCCAGCACCGCCAGCCGCTGCTCCAGATCCCCGCCTGCGACCCGCGGCAATGTGAGGTGATTGTCATCCTGCTGTGGTTCATGGAACTGTTTGGTCAGCAGGCCGCGCCCTTGGGCAAGTTGCTTCCAGGCGACCCGGCTCAGTGGTTCACCGGCCTGATGTGTCCGCAGGGTATCAAAGTCACCGAGGGGCGCTGGAGCGGGCTGGCCCTGATAACCCTCGCTTTGGGTCGCATGCTCCCCCCTTAACGCGCCGAATACCGGTTTGGGAGAGAGCCAGCCCTCCAGTTGCAAGTCCAGCAGGGACCAGCAGCGAAACAGGCCAAGAGGGTAGCGGCTCTCGACCCGCAATCGACCTAGGGGCAGTGGCCCACGGCGCGAGCCCGATACAGGCAGGATAACTGAGCTGGGCACAGCGTCGGTCTGTGCCAGCCAGAGGGTGCCTTCGTTGAGGTTAAAGCTGAGTGCCTGCACCGGGCGCGGGCTCTGCACCAAGATACGGATAGGCAGCTGGCTACCCGCTTCCCCGAGCATCAGCGGGCCACCCAGCAGCTCCAGCCCCAGCAGATTGCGGTGGGTGAGCCACATGGCTGCCATAAACAGGCTGCCGAGGCAGTAGGCCACCAGCAGCACCAGATTGTTCTGGTAATTGGTGCCGAGCAGATAGATGGCGAGCAGCACCAGCAGATAGAGCAGCCCCATGCGGGTGGGGAGGATAAAGAGGCTGCGGGTACCCAGCGTGATCTGGCGGGCCGGGGGAATGCGGCGATCGAGCCAGCGTCGCTGCCAGCGGGCTCGCCACTGTTGCCAACGGTTTAGCAATTTGCTCATCAGGGATTATCCGGATCGACCTTGGCCAGCAATCGCTGGCTCAGGGGACAGGCTTCGCCGTGCTGTACGCCAAAGCTGCCCCGCAGCCGATGCTCGGCCACATAGGGGAAGACTGCCTGCACATCCTCCACCGTGACAAAGCGCCGCCCCGCCACCAGCGCCCAGGCACGGCTCACCGCCAGCAAGCTCTGGGCTGCCCGGGGGGAGAGGGGCTGTGGCAGATCCCCATCAAAGCGGCTCTGGTGCACCAGCGCCAGCAGGTAGTCGAGGGTGGCATCGGAAACATGGATAGCATCACCTTCGCTTTGCAAGGTGGCGAGTCCGGCAGCATCCAGCATGGCGGGCAACGGGCCGCTCGGCTGGTTGCCCCGCAGTAGCTGGCGCTCCGCCTCTCGCGGCGGAAAACCCAGCGAGAGTCGCACGGCGAAGCGGTCGAGTTGGGACTCCGGCAGTGGATAGGTGCCCGCCTGATCCGCCGGATTCTGGGTGGCGATGACGAAAAATGGATCGGGGAGTGGGTGCGTGTGGCCCTCGATGCTCACCTTGCCTTCGGCCATCGCCTCCAGCAGCGCGCTCTGCACCTTGGGGCTGGCGCGGTTGATCTCGTCGGCCAGCAGCACCTGGGTGAAGATGGGGCCGGGGTGAAAGGTGAAGTGCTGCTGGCGGGGATCAAAGATCTGCAGGCCCAGCAAATCGGCGGGGAGCAGATCGGCGGTGAACTGCAACCGCCTGCATGCCAGCCCCAGCACCTGCGCCAGCGCGTGGGCCAGGGTGGTCTTGCCCATGCCGGGCAGATCCTCGATCAGCAGATGACCGCGCGCCAGCAGGGTTACCAGCGCGATTTTCAGTTGCAGCGGCTTGCCCAGAATGACTTGCTCCAGTGCCGCCAGCAGCCCGGCAATCTGTTCTTCTTTTTTCATACCCGTCATACACATTCCCTGTATTGCGTTGCCCCTACAGCTTATACGCCCGCAAAGCCGAAGGCGGATAACTGGTGGGCGGTAAAAGTGAGGCGATGAGATGGCAATGAGCGGGAGGTGACCCGGTTTATTGCTGTGTCTGGTCGATTAAATATGGCCGCTCAGGCACGCAACTTAATATGATATTTCCTGATTGGAATGTACCGATCGCCATCTCTTCACTAGGTGAGGGCGGTGGGCGCCCATATAGTTGCCCCCATTGCGACGCGCTGCGTTGCTACCTTTGTCACCACCTTGGCCCCGCCAACTTTTGCTCTATGTTGCTGCCATCTGGCGGGGGTAGGCGGGTCAATCTGTTATGGAGCATCCATGCCTGTTTTCCTGTTGTGCACTTTTCTGATGATCATCCTCTATCCGGTCGGGATCGATCTCTATCTGGTCGCCGTGCCCCAGATTGCCGATACCCTGCAGGCGAGCGAGGCGCAGATCCACACCGCCTTCTCCATCTATCTGTTTGGCATGGCGGCGACCGTGCTGCTGGGCGGAATGATTGCCGATCGCTACGGGCGGCGCTGGGTGGTGCTCGGGGGCGCCCTGATTTTTGTCCTCGCCTCGCTGGTGGCAGGCAGTGCAGAGGGGATTGGCCAGTTCTATTTCGGCCGTTTCTGGCAGGGAGTCGGGGCGGGGGCGCTCTATGTCATGACCTTTACCGTGCTGCGGGACGTGCTAAGTCAGGAGCGGTTGGCGATGGCGCTCTCGATGATCAACGGGGTCATCTGCGTGATCCCGGTGCTGGCGCCGGTGCTCGGTTACCTCATCCTGTCCCATTTTGACTGGCGCGGGATCTTCGTGGCGATGGCGCTGGTGGCGGCTGTCAGCGGTTTGGTGAATTGGTTGCTGCTCAAGGAGACCCGCCCGGCCCGGCAAACGGGGGGGGGCACAACGCTGCCATTTGCCCTGCTGCGCTCCCCGCGCTTTATGTTGCTCTCCCTGCTGACCAGTGCCAGCGTGACCTCTATTTTGGTCTATGTCAGCGTCTCGCCGCTGATCCTGATGAAGGAGTTTGGCTTCACTACCGAGCAGTACTCCATCGTGATGATGGTGATGGCCGGGGTGAGCATGTCCACCTCCTTCCTGACGCCGCTGCTGCTGCGCTGGCTTGGTAAGCACAAGGTGCTGGCGGTGTCTCATCTCTCCTATCTGCTGGCGGCCTGCTCACTGTTCGGCAGCTGGCAGACGGGAGGCGATATCCATCTGCTGCTGCCGGGATTTGCCTTGGTCTGTGTCGGCTTCTCCTGCGGCTTTGGAGTGGCGATGGGGGAGGCGCTCGACGGTTGCCAGCACAATGTGGCGTTTGCCAGCGCCGTGCTCTGCATCATGCAGATCAGCCTCTCCGGCCTCTATATCTGGTTGCTTGGCCGGCTCGGCTTTACTCCGTCCGAGATGCTGATCTATGCCCTGATGCTGGCTCTGCTCAGTTACCTGGCTGTCAAAGGGCTGTTACCATGGCTCGCGCTTCGTGAAGCGCGGTCGCAGGGCTGATGGAAGATGAGAGGGGATATGCGCAATCTGGGTGAACTCGATTTGAACCTGCTGGTGGTGTTCAAGTACCTGATGCAGGAGCGCAGTGTGGCAGGGGCGGCCAAAAAGCTCTGTGTCACTCCGTCAGCGGTGAGCAAGTCTCTGGCCAAATTGCGGGAGTGGTTTGACGATCCCCTGTTTGTGCGGGTGCGGCAGGGGTTGCAGCCGACCAACCTCTCCCTGACCCTGGAGGAGGAGCTGAAGGTCTGGTTCCAGCTAACCGACAGTATCACCTCGCTCAATAGCGAGGCGATCCCAGACGGTGCCCGCTTCACGCTGGTGATGGAGTCCCCCTTTTACATCAGCTTCCTGAGCGATCTGCCCATGACCATCTACCAGAAGTACCCCAACTCGGTAGTCAGGATGCTGGGGTGGGATCACCACTCCCTCAATGACATCGTCAATGGCGATGCAGATCTCGGCTTCTGCGCCCGCGAGACCCATGGCCGCTCTCGGGCCAGGGTCAACCGCTTGCCTTATTACATCGATCACGAGGTGCTGTTCACCGATCGACCGGTGGTTTTTCTGCGTAAGGATCACCCCTTGCTCGAGCAGAAGTGGTCGCTGGAGAATTTTTTGGCCTGCCCCCAGATCAGCATGGTGTGGGAAGCGAACGATACCTGGGCTCTCGACAGTCTGCTGGAGGACGAGGGGCTGAAGCGGGAGGTACCCATCATGGTCTCAAGCTTCGAGCAGGCGCTGCATATTGCCTCCCAGTCGAGCCATGAGCTGATCGCGGTGGCTCCTTCTTACTGCGGTGGTTATGCCAGTCGGCATCACGGCAATCTGATCGCCATGCCGCTGCCGCTCCCCGAGAAGCTCTACGCCCAGCTGGAGATCGCCTTCATCCTGCTGTGGCACAAACGGCACAATCAGGATGCCAAGGTGATGTGGCTGCGCAACGAGATCCGGCGACTCTACAACGACGAATCGCCACGCTCACGCTAATGTGGCCGTGACGGTGCCTATCGATGAGCCGGAGCCATCTGCTCCGGCTTTTTGTTGTTGTATCGCCCGGATGAGTGGGCTTTGGCACGACTTAAGTGCCGAGGTCGGGTTCAAACTGTGTGCCATTCAACTCTCTTTATGCACATATTTGCCTTGGTTTCACGTCTCGAGTGAAGCTCTTTTCACGAAAAAAATTCATGTGGTTTCATTAGAAAACTTCACTAATGACCACTTTTAAAGTGTGATCGACCATTAAGTTCCTGTATTAGTAGTGATATAGCATGGAACCCCTTGGAATGGCGGGGTTAGATAGCGCCTGCGTAGGTGACTGCCAGTAGAGCGCGGCGTGAGCCAGCCCCACAGGTCGTCTGTGGCCGTGTCATGCCCCGGCTATCTAGCCACCAGCCATGAGTGACGGAGCAGAGGGGAATAAGCAAAACCGGCTTGAGTAAAGGGATGCAGCAAAGGTAGAACCCGGAGCCGGTAACTGTACTGGGAGACGCCACTCACCATCCCCCGATAACCCGTAATTGAAACCGGCTAGATGAAAAACACCTTTCATCGAACGGGGCGCGTGCACCCGAAAATAGCCAGATTGGCAGGCTGACTGTGCTCTCCGTTATAGCAATGGCGGGCAAAAAATAGTGCGGCAGCCACCACCAGATTAATAAAAATAAATCTCAGCAAAGGCAGGTTGATATGCGTCCAGCAACAGCACCGACCGGGTTGTTACAACAGCCCAAACCCTTCTTTATGATATTTTTCGTCGAACTCTGGGAGCGCTTCGGTTATTACGGCGTGCAGGGGATATTGGCGGTCTTCTTTGTACAGCAACTGGGTTTTTCCCAAGAGCAATCCTTTATTACCTTCGGTGCCTTCTCGGCGCTGGTATATGGTCTGATCTCGGTCGGCGGCTATGTCGGCGACCATGTGCTCGGCACCAAGCGCACCATGGTGCTCGGGGCTATCGTGTTGGTGGTCGGTTATTTTATGACCGGCCTGTCGATCTACAATCCCGACCTGATTTTCTATGCGCTAGGCACCATCGCGGTCGGTAACTGTCTGTTCAAGGCCAATCCGGCCAGCCTGCTTTCAAAATGCTATGAGCCAAAAGATCCACGGCTGGATGGGGCTTTTACCCTGTTCTATATGTCGATCAATATTGGCTCCCTTATTTCCCTCTCGCTCGCGCCGGTGATTGCCGATCACTACGGCTATACCGTGACCTATAACCTGTGCGGGGTGGGGCTGATTATTGCGCTGCTTACCTTCTTTGCCTGCCGCAATATGGTCAAGGATATTGGCTCCGAGCCGGATCACCTGCCGCTCGATTACAGCAAACTACTGCTGGTTATATTGGGTTCGGTAGCCATGGTCTTCTTCTGCGCCTGGCTGATGCACCACGTGGTGATCGCCAACATGGTGCTGATGACGGTAACCATCGCCGTGGTGATCTTCTTCTTTCGCGAGGCATTCAGGCTCGACACAGTGGACCGCAACAAGATGTATGTGGCCTTCGTGCTGATGCTGGAGGCGGTGCTCTTCTATGTGCTGTATGCCCAGATGCCGACGTCTCTGAACTTCTTTGCCATCAACAACATGCACCACGAGATGCTGGGCATGAGCGTCAACCCCATCAGCTTCCAGGCGCTCAACCCCTTCTGGGTGGTGGTGGGTAGCCCGGTACTCGCGATGATCTATACCCGAATGGGCAGCAAGGGGCGGGATCTCACCATGCCGCTCAAGTTCACTCTCGGGATGTTCTTCTGCTCGCTGGGCTTTCTGACGGCGGCAGCATCCGGCTGGTGGTTTGCCGATGAGCAGGGGCTTACCTCCCCCTGGTTTATGGTGCTTATCTACCTGTTCCAGAGTCTGGGCGAGCTGATGATCAGTGCCCTGGGACTGGCGATGGTCGCCGCGCTGGTGCCACAACGGCTGATGGGCTTCATTCTCGGAATGTGGTTCCTGACTCAGGCGATGGCGTCCCTGCTGGGGGGCTATGTGGCGACCTTTACCGCCGTGCCGCAAGGGATGACGGATCCGCTGCAAACTTTGCCCATTTACACCGGCGTATTTGGCAAGATCGGGATGGCGACCCTGCTGATTGCGGTGGTGATGGGGCTGATGGTGCCCTGGCTGAACCGGATGATGAATGCGACGCCGACAGAGGCCGAAGGGCTGGTGGCGGGACAATCACAGGCGTAATGAGGGAATAGTGCTAGACAAGGCAAGGGTTGCGACCCTTGCCTTGCTGTGGATGGCTTAGTTGTACTGCTCTTCCATCCAGGCTTCGACGATCAGCTGCGCCGAGACGCCGTCCACACTGCCTTTCTCCAGCGCGCGATAGCCGCCTCGCTCAAACAGGCGGGCGCGGGCATCTGTGGTGGTGAGTCGCTCATCCTTGAACTCCACCGGCTTGCCGAAGCGGCCATGTAGCCGGTTGCCGAATTTGCGGGCCCGTACCGTGATCTCCTGATCGGTACCATCCATGTTCAGCGGTAGGCCGACCACCAGCAGGTCCGGTTGCCACTCCTTGAGCAGCTTCTCAATCTCGTCCCAGTTGGGGATGCCGTCGTTGGCCTTGAGGGCGCGCAGAGGCTGGGCTGTGCCAGTCAGCTCCTGACCGATGGCGACGCCAATGCTCTTGGTGCCATAGTCAAAGCCCATGATGCTGCGTGATGACATAACTGATAAATCCTCGAAATAGAGAGCGGAGCGGGCCAGCCGATCAGCTGTGGCCGATGTCGCTGGAGAGGTGAACCGGGTTCACCCCTATGCTGGCGGCAGCTTGCTGCCAACGTTTGTGAATGGGAGTCTTGAACACCAGAGCCGGATTGGGAGGGATCACCAGCCAGGCGCCGTCCACCAGCTCCTGCTCCAGCTGCCCGGCGCTCCAGCCGGCATAGCCAAGAGCCACCAGCCAATGGGCAGGGGCCTCGCTCGTACCCAGGGTTTCCAGAATATCCTTGGAGGTGGTCACCATCATCTCATCCCCCACCTGCAGGGTGGAGTTGAAACCGGGGCGGAAGCTGTGCAGCACGAAGCCACGATCGGCGTGAACCGGCCCCCCTTGCAGCACCGGCTGCTTGAGCTCCGGGTTGTTGGGCGGATTGAGCTGGAGCTGGGTCAGCATGGTTTCCAGCGACATCTCGACCGGAATGTTGACGACCAGTCCCATGGCGCCCTCTTCGTTGTGCTCGCACAGATAGACCAGCGAGCGCTCGAAGTAGGGATCCGTCAGGCTTGGCATGGCAAGCAGGAAGTGATTTTGCAGTGTTTGCATAGAGGCCAAATAGTGCAAAGGTATTTGAGGTCAATTATGGCAGTTGATCCCCATGGGAAAAACCGCTTTTTGGGCTGGGCGAGATCCCGCCCCTTTCCGGATTGTCTTGAAACAGAGAGGGTGGCGCCGGGCCACCCTCTCTGTTTCCGGGCTTGTCGGGGGCGGGTTACCCCCGAACAGGTCGGTTTAGCCTGCCTGGTGATTATTTGCCCAGCCGACGCTCGATGGCATCCATCAGCATGCCGGTGATGTGCACATCGAAGGCGGCTTCAATCTCGCGAATGCAGGTCGGGCTGGTGACGTTAATCTCGGTCAGCCGATCGCCGATGATGTCGAGGCCGACGAAGATGAGGCCTTTCTCTTTCAACGTCGGGCCCACCGCGCGGGCAATAGCCCAGTCAGCTTCGCTCAGGGGACGTGCTTCACCACGGCCACCGGCCGCCAGATTGCCACGGGTCTCACCTTGCGCCGGAATACGGGCCAGACAGTAGGGCACCGGTTCGCCATCCACCACAAGTACCCGCTTGTCGCCATCCTTGATGGCGGGCAGATAGGTCTGCGCCATGCAGTACTGGCTGCCGTGGGCGGTCAGGGTCTCGATAATCACGCCGACGTTGGCGTCATCTTCCTTCATGCGGAAGATGGAGGCGCCGCCCATGCCGTCCAAGGGCTTCAAGATCACGTCTTTGTGCTTGGCGTGGAAGGCGCGCAGCTTGTCAGCGCGGCGGGTCACCAGCGTGGTCGGGGTGTGCTCGGCAAACCAGGCGGTGTAGAGCTTCTCGTTGGCGTCGCGCAGGCTCTGCGGCTTGTTGACGATAAGGCAACCCTCATCCTCGGCCCGCTCCAGCATGTAGGTGGCGTAGATAAATTCGGTATCGAACGGCGGATCCTTGCGCATCAGGATCACATCGAGGTTGGAGAGGGGCTGATCCACCACCTCGCCCAGCGTGTACCAGTCGGCATAGTCATATTTGACAGTGAGCGGGCGCATGGTACCAAAGGCACGACCGGCTTCCATGTAGAGATCCTTCATCTCCAGATAGAAGAGCTCATAGCCGCGCTTTTGCGCCTCTTCGAGCATGGCAAAGCTGGAATCTTTCTTGATGTTGATGGCCGAGATGGGGTCCATCACGATGCCGAGTTTAATGGTCATCCGCTGTTCCTTTTTAATGGCTCGATAGGGTTGTAGGGTCGATTAGCGCAGCGTAATCGTCCATGATGCAGCCTCAAGCGAGATCGCCAAAGCGGCACTGCAGCGCAGTAATCGCCGTCAGGGCGGCGGTTTCGGTGCGCAGCACCCGCGGCCCCAGCAGCATCTCTTTGAAATCTTCCTGCACGGTACGGGCGATCTCGTCGCTCGACAAGCCCCCTTCCGGGCCAATCAGCAGGCGTACCCCATGCTCGGGAACGGGCAGGGTGTTGATGCTGTACTCGGCGCGCGGGTGCAGGTTGAGCTTGAGCTCTTTGGTCTCTTCCGCCAGCCAGGCGTCCAGCTCCATCGGCATACGCACTTCGGGCACCACGTTGCGGCCGCACTGTTCGCAGGCGCTGATCACCACCTTCTGCCATTGTTCGCGCTTCTTCTCCAGCCGGTCTGCCGGCAGCTTGACGCCGCAGCGCTCGGAGAAGAGCGGGGTGATGCAGGTGACGCCCAGCTCCACCGATTTCTGGATGGTGAAGTCCATCTTGTCTCCACGGCTGATCACCTGACCGAGGTGGATGGCCAGCGGTGACTCCACCGATTGGACGTCGCAGCTGTCGATGGTCACTTCCACCGACTTCTTGCCGACGCTGGCGATGGTGGCGGGGTATTGATTGCCATCGCCATTGAACAGCTCGAGCTGCTGGCCCGGCTGCATGCGCAGTACCCGGCCGATATGGTTGGCGCCGTCTTCCGACAGGGCGATAGTCTGGCCAACTTGCAGGGTGGCCTGTTCATAGATACGTGGAATGCGCATGGCTGCTTGTCAGTCTCTTGCTTGGAAACCCTTTATATCCTGCGGCGAGCAAGGCTCACGCGGCAGAAGGGAAGGGTTTCATGATAGGAGGGGCGATCCCCCTCCCTGGTCAAATGGGGTTATTGGCACTGCTTTTCAATAAAGGGATTGGTATTGCCCTGCAGCTTGCCGATGCGGCGGTTGCGCTCGCACTCCCAGCCCTCTGCCGGGTACTGGCGATCCCAGGCTTCGAACAGTTTACGCTGTTGCGCTGCCAGACGCAGCCCATACTGCTGGCTCATGTAGAGGTAGGCACGGGCAATCTGGCCCCGCACCGGCCCCTTGGGCGGTTGCACCCGACGATCCTTGAAATCCACCAGCATCTGGCACTGGCCGTACTGATCCGGCTTGCCGTTCCAGTCGGAGAAGCGGTAGTTGGCCCGATCGCCGTTCACCTCGCCAATGGCGGGGAAGAGATTGTGCATATCCCCCTCCATCTTGTTGAACTCGGGGCTCGCTTTTTCGCAGTTCTTGCGACCGCCATCCTGCCAGCATTGCAGCTGGTGGCCGAACTCCCAGGCCGGGACCACGTGTTCCCACTCGATGCGGGCGGCGCGTTTGGCCTGCTTGCGCGGCTCATAGCCGCAACTGGCGAGATCCGGGCTCATTTTCTTGCCCTGATAGTCGATGTCGCAGCCGCAGTAGAAGGTGGTGACCGCAGGCTGGCTGCGATAGAGCTTCACCAGATCCTGCTTGGCTTCGCGAAAGGTCTGGGCGTGCAGGGGGGAGCTGAGCAGCGGTAAACCGGCCAGCAGGGTCAGGGCGAGGGAGGAGATGAAACGCATAAGATTCCTTGCAAACGGGGTGATTGACGAACGATGGCGGGCACCCTACCACAGGGGCGCGACACAAGCTGGCTTACAGCTCTGGCTCCGGCCGTTCCCGCTCCAGCGGTTGCTTGCAGCGGCGGCAGTGGTAGCGGGCCTCGCCGCGCACCACCTTGTTGTGGCGGCGAATAGAGAGTTGATGCTGCTGGCAGTGACAGCGATAGGGCACGGTGCGCTGGGCCAATACCGCCAGATCGAAGCTGTGGGTGGTTCTGGGCTCAAGGCCAAATACCTCCCGCATTACCGATTGCCACTGGCGGCCGTGGGGCAAGACCCGGCTTTTGCCGCGACCTTCACCCCATAGGGCGTGTACCAGCAGATGGGCCACCTCGTGGGGCACCACCTCATCCAGAAACGCCTGCTGGTTGGCCTGATAGAGGGCGGGATTGAAGCGCAGCTCCCAGGTTTGCAGCCGCGCCGATCCTGCCGCCCGGCCCCGCATATTGCAGTAGATCCGCGGGCGGGGGAAGGTGCGGCCAAGGCGCGCCTCGGCCTGCACAAAACAGGCTTCTACGCGTTGTTGCAGCAGGGCGACAAGCTGGGCAGGAGTGGCAGACATCAACATCTCGTCAAATGGCGGATAAGCAAAAGGGGAGCCAGGCTCCCCTTTTAACACAACAGCGAGCCTTACAGGCCAGCGGCAGAACGCAGCAGTTCGGCCTTGTCGGTCTGCTCCCACGGGAACTCGTCGCGACCGAAGTGACCGTAGGCAGCAGTGGCTTGGTAGATCGGACGCTTCAGATCCAGCATTTCGATCAGGCCATACGGGCGCAGTTCGAAGTGCTCGCGTACCAGCTTGACCAGCAGCTCCTCGGCAACCTTGGCAGTACCGAAGGTTTCGACGCTGATGGAGGTCGGCTCGGCCACGCCGATGGCGTAGGAGATCTGGATTTCACAGCGATCGGCCAGACCGGCGGCAACGATGTTTTTGGCAACGTAGCGGGCGGCGTAGGCAGCTGAGCGGTCAACCTTGGACGGATCCTTACCGGAGAAGGCGCCACCACCGTGACGGGCCATGCCGCCGTAGGTGTCGACGATGATTTTGCGACCGGTCAGACCGCAGTCACCCATCGGGCCGCCGATAACGAAACGGCCGGTCGGGTTGATGAAGTATTTGGTGTCCTTGTTGACCCACTCGGCCGGCAGCACCGGCTTGATGATCTCTTCGCGTACTGCTTCAACCAGATCTTTGTGGCTGATAGATTCGGCGTGCTGGGTAGACAGCACCACGGCATCCACACCGATGATCTTGCCTGCGTCGTCGTAGGCGAAGGTCAGCTGGCTCTTGGCATCCGGACGCAGCCACGGCAGGGTGCCGTTCTTGCGCACTTCAGCCTGACGCTTCACCAGCAGGTGAGAGTAGGTGATGGGGGCCGGCATCAGCACGTCGGTTTCATTGGTGGCGTAGCCGAACATCAGGCCCTGGTCGCCAGCGCCCTGCTCCAGCGGATCGCTGCGGTCAACGCCCTGGTTGATATCCGGGGACTGCTTGCCGATGGCGTTCAGCACGGCGCAGGAGTCAGCATCGAAGCCCATGTCGGAGTGGGTGTAGCCGATTTCACGTACGGTATCACGCACGATCTCTTCGATATCAACCCAGGCAGAGGTGGTTACTTCACCGGCCACCATGACCATACCGGTCTTGACCAGGGTCTCGCAGGCAACGCGTGCCTTGGTATCTTGCTTGAGGATGGCGTCCAGTACCGCATCGGAGATCTGGTCCGCAATCTTGTCGGGATGGCCTTCGGAGACCGACTCGGAAGTAAACAGCTTTGCCATGATAAGAGTCTCAGCTTGTCTGGGTTATCGCCATAGCAATAACCGGATGAATGGGATGGTGTAGAGGTATCTACATCTGGACGTCTATTTTAATTAGCGCCCCCCCCGATTGCCAGCACTATTTTGTCGCGCAGTGTCCAATGGGTCACAAGCGGTGCTCTCCTATCCCGAAAGGGATGGGAATCAAACGTTTTTCTCTGGTTGCTTTGGTCAATAGAGGGCAAGAAAAGCGATTGTCCTCCCAAAGCCACTTTATTCATCCAGATAATATTTGCACGCCGCGCGCCCTGCTGGGACAATAACGCGCCTTAATCTTGGCCATCAAATGAAGCAATCGCAGGAGATTCAGATGCCTTCTCGTAAAGAGCTTGCCAATGCCATTCGTGCATTGAGTATGGATGCCGTTCAAAAAGCCAACTCCGGTCACCCGGGCGCCCCCATGGGAATGGCGGATATCGCCGAAGTGCTGTGGCGTAGCCACCTCAGACATAACCCGAACAACCCCAAGTGGGCCGACCGCGACCGTTTCATTCTCTCCAACGGCCACGGCTCCATGCTGCTGTACTCCCTGCTGCACCTCTCCGGTTATGACCTCTCCATCGACGATCTGAAAAACTTCCGCCAGCTGCACTCTCGCACCCCGGGTCACCCGGAGTACGGTTACGCGCCGGGCGTTGAAACCACCACTGGCCCGCTGGGTCAGGGCATCACCAACGCCGTGGGTATGGCGATCGCCGAAAAAGCCATGGCTGACCAGTTCAACCAGCCGGGTCACGACATCGTTGACCACTACACCTACGCCTTTATGGGCGACGGCTGCCTGATGGAAGGTATCTCCCACGAGGCTTGCTCTCTGGCCGGTACCCTGCAACTGGGCAAACTGATCGCGTTCTGGGATGACAACGGTATCTCCATCGACGGTCACGTAGAAGGCTGGTTCACCGACGACACCGTCAAGCGTTTCGAAGCCTACGGCTGGCACGTAATCCCGGCTGTTGACGGTCATAGCCCGGAAGCCATCAATGCCGCCATCGAAGCCGCCAAGGCCGAGACCGGCAAGCCGACTCTGATTTGCTGCCGCACCATCATCGGTTACGGTTCTCCGAACAAATCCGGTTCTCACGACTGCCACGGCTCACCGCTGGGCAACGACGAGATCGCCGCTGCTCGCGCATTCCTGAAGTGGGACCACGCTCCGTTCGTTATCCCGGCCGATATCGCTGCCGAGTGGAACGCTCAGGAGAAGGGTGCTGCACTGGAAGCCGACTGGGCTGCCAAGTTCGCCGCCTATGAAGCCGCTCACCCGACTCTGGCTGCCGAATTCAAGCGCCGCACCGCTGGCGAACTGCCGGCCAACTGGGCTGCTGAATCCGCCAAGATCATCGAAACCCTGCAAGCCAACCCGGCCAAGATCGCAACCCGTAAAGCGTCCCAGAACTCTCTGGAAGCCTTCGGCAAGCTGCTGCCGGAGTTCATGGGTGGCTCTGCTGACCTGGCGCCGTCCAACCTGACCATGTGGTCCGGCTCCAAGTCCCTGACCAACGACGATGCCTCCGGCAACTACATCCACTACGGTGTACGCGAGTTCGGCATGTCCGCCATCATGAACGGTATCGCCCTGCACGGTGGTTTCATCCCCTACGGCGCTACCTTCCTGATGTTTATGGAGTATGCCCGCAACGCCCTGCGCATGGCCGCCCTGATGAAGCAGCGCGCTATCTTCGTTTACACCCACGACTCCATCGGTCTGGGTGAAGATGGCCCGACTCACCAGCCGGTTGAGCAGATCGCCTCCCTGCGTCTGACTCCGAACATGAGCACCTGGCGTCCGTGTGACCAGGTTGAATCTGCCATCGCCTGGAAACACGCCATCGAGCGTACCGACGGCCCGACCTCTCTGATCTTCTCTCGTCAGAACCTGGCCCAGATGGATCGTACTGCCCAGCAGCTGGCCGATACCGCCAAGGGTGGCTACGTGCTGAAGGATTGCGCCGGTACTCCGGAGCTGATCCTGATCGCCACCGGTTCCGAAGTGGAACTGGCCGTTGCCGCCTATGAGCAGCTGACTGCCAAGGGCCGTGCCGTGCGCGTGGTCTCTCTGCCGTCTACCGACGTGTTCGACGCCCAGTCTGCCGAGTACAAAGAGTCCGTCCTGCCGTCCTCCGTCACCAAGCGTGTGGCCATCGAAGCTGGCATCGCTGACTACTGGTACAAGTACGTCGGTTTCGGCGGCAAGATCATCGGTATGACCACCTTCGGTGAGTCCGCACCGGCCGAGCTGCTGTTCAAGGAATTCGGCTTTACCGTGGAAAACGTGGTTGCAACCGCTGAATCCCTGTAATCGCTGATTGCTTGGTACTGAATTGAAAAGCGCCTCCCTTGGGAGGCGCTTTTTTTCGCTAACTAAAACATTATCAATAGTTTATTTTATTTACATAATATAAGACTTGATTAATACAAATCTTGATTTTTGATTGATATGTCATTAGCCTGAAGTTAATGTATTTTGATATTGCTTTTCAGGGGGGCGAGATGATAGGTCAGTGGATTGGTACATATTCTGGAGATGTAGTTGGTGGAATAATATTATATATAGAAAAGAATGATTCAGGTTATGAGGTGTTGGCTTATATATGTCCTAAAAAATCTGAAATTCCATCGTCTATTGCGTATTTTAGTGCTGAGGATTTAGCTAGTAATAACACTTATTTGGCAGATGTTTCACCAATTGATCCAAGGAACTATAATATAGTTCCTTGGGAATCAATAAAGAACTTGTACGATAAAGATATTTCTCATTCAAAAAAAGCTGATGTCTCAATGACAATTGATGGTGATAGAATGAAAATATCAGCAAAAACAGATATTGATGTTAATTTGACTGCAGAGTTATCTTTGCAAAAAGTTACTGAAAAATCATTGATACAATCATCTGAGATGTCTTGGGAGCAATATAAAAAACACGTATCTGAGATATTAGATGATCAGATGGTTTTTCGTGGACAGAAACAGCCATGGCCATTGCAGACATCTTTCCATCGACGAGGAAGATATAGAACTGATTTATTTATATCAAAAGACATTCCAATACTACATCAAAGATTGTGTTCAATCACATCGCATTATTTCAACTTGGATGACCCGAAGCAAAATAGAGCATTCTTTAACTTATTGCAACACCATGGATATCCCACACCATTATTAGACTGGAGTTATTCCCCATTTGTGGCCGCTTTTTTTGCTTTTAGAGAATGGGTGAAAGGACATGAAAATAATGATGAGTGCATTAGGATATATATATTCAATAATAAATTATGGAGGCAGAGGCTAAGTCAGATTAATTATCTAAACCCTCCATTCCCTCACCTGTCAGCTACGGATTTTGCTGCCATAAATAATCCTAGGGTGATACCTCAACAAGCCCTTACTACAGTTACAAATGTGGTAAATATAGAAGCCTATATACTAAGTGTAGAAAAAAGTAATGGTGTTAAATTTCTTCATGCTATTGATATCCCTGTGAAGTATCGTGATGAGGCAATGCGTGAATTAAGATATATGGGTATCACTGCTGGTTCAATGTTTCCTGGAATTGATGGTGTATGTGAAGAAATGAAAGATAGGTTTTTTTGAGATATAAATCGGTAGTGTGATGCTGATTTATAAAGAGAGACCGGCCATCAGCCGGTCTCTTTTGTACAGATCTAGTTATCACCTGACACCGGCCTCAAACCGGTGTCTTGTTTACGCTACTTTAGAGCGCACTTCCTTCGGTATCAATTTCAGACCCTTCTTGAACATGCTGTAGGGGGTTTGACCCTCCATCATCCTGCCCTGATGTGGCCGCTGGGTGTTGTAGTGCACCAGATAGCTATCCAGGTCTGTCTGCATCTGCTCTACCGACTCATACCAGGTCGTCCTCCCCTTGATGCGGAAGTGTTCATCCAGCAAGGTTCGATGCAGCCGCTCGATAAAGCCGTTGCTCTGCGGCCTGCGCACCTTGGTGGTTCGGTGCTCAATCCCCTCCAGTTGCAGGAACAGCTCGTAGGGATGGTGGTCTGGGCGCCCACAGAACTCGCGCCCGTTGTCCGACAGGATGGTATAGACCCGCGCCTCGTGGGCCTCGAAAAACGGCAGCACCGTTTCATTGAGCACATGAACCGAGGTCACCGGCAGCTTGCTGGTGTAGAGCCGTCCCCAGGCGTGGCGACTGTAGCAGTCCAGCACGGTTTGTAGATACACCTTGCCAACCCCCTTGAGCGCGCCGACGAAGAAGGTGTCGACCGCCACCAGTTCTCCGGTGTAATGAACCTCAATCTGGCGTTCTCGGAACTCGGGACTGAATCGTTCTAACAGGCGAATTTGCTCGTCATTGAGCTCAATGGTCTGCTCACGGTGAGTTTTCTCAAGGCGCAGCAAGCGGTCGTGTTTAGAGAGCAAGTCGTGCCGTTGCCACACGCCACGCACACCGCCCGCACTGACATTGATGCCTTGCAGAGCCAGTTCTTGCGCGACCCGCAGCGGGCCTTGAGTTGGTCTGGTGAGGGAGTAATCGAGGATGGCCTGTTCAATCTCGGGCGCAACCCGATTGGGATGAGCCCCTTTACAGCCCGGCAATTTGTCGAGCAAGCCCTCGGCGCCATAGGTCTGGTAATTACGGCGAATTTCGTAGAACTGCTGGCGGCTGTAGCCAATGAGCTTGCAGGCTTTACTGACGTTATTGAGCTCTTTGGCGAGCTCTAGCAGGCTGAGTTTGCGACGTGCTACTTTCTCGTTGGTGGTCATACGGTGACTCCAGATAACACGGTAGGGGTACCGTTTTGTTATCCG